>PKYA01000080.1:0-8250 GCA_003133545.1 Acidimicrobiaceae bacterium
GTCATCCGGAGTTGTGCAACGGTCGCTCATTTTCTCCAAAAGTCACCTGATTTTGTCTTTTCTGGTGTTCATCTGGCCTGGGTGCGGGCACTTTTGTGTCACAACCACATGTTCTGATTGCGCTATGAAGCTCGACGATTTGAGCGACCTGGTCGATGCTGTGGCCGGGTGCGATCCGTTCTCTTACTCAGATCCTGATTCCATCATTTGCCTTCAGCGCATTCAGAACCGACTGGAGTCGATCCTCAGCAATGCGGTGGCTGCCTTCGACGCAGGCGGGGAATGGGCAAGCGACGGTGCGAAGACCTCGGTCGCCTGGATCTCGACGCGTTGTCATCTCCCACGGGCTGAGGCCAGAGCCCAGTTGCGACGGGGCCGGGCGCTGGCCGGTGCCCCACATGTCGCCCAGGCGTTCTGCGAGGGAACTATCGGGGCGACCCAGGTTGACGTCTTGGTGAGAGCGCAGAAGACATCCGAGGCGCTCTTCGCCCGCGATGAGGCCACGTTGGTCACCTACGCCAAAGAGCTCAAGTTCACTCCGTTCACCCAGGCGCTGGCGTACTGGGAGCAGATGGCCGACCCGAACGGCGCCGAGCAGAGCGACATGGAGCGAGCGGCTCGCCGCGACGTCTATCTGTTCCCCAGCTTGGACGGCATGCACTTGGGCAAAATGACCCTCGACCCGATTTCGGGAGTGATCGTCGCGGACGAGCTGCGCCGACTTGAACAAGAGCTCTTCGACGCCGACTGGGCCAAAGCGAAGGAAGGACTCGGTCGCGAGCCCAGAATCGACGAACTGTGGCGCACGCCGGCCCAACGGCGGGCCGACGCCCTCGTCGAGATGGCGACCCGTTCGAGGACGGCACCTGCTGATGGACGCCGTCCCGAGCCCTTGTTCACCATCCTGGTCGACTACCCCACGCTCCATGGGCGTATCTGCGAGCTGGCCAACGGCCAGGTGCTCTCGCCGGGGACGGCGTTGACCCAGCTCGACGGCGCCTCGTTCGAACGGGTCGTCTTTGCTCCAAGCAAACGAGCCGAATGTTCGGTCCTGTCGAGGTTTTTCACCGGCGCGACCCGTCGAGCGATCGAGCTCCGGGACCGTGGGTGCACGCACGAGTATTGCGAACAGAGCGTCGATGACTGCGAGATCGACCATATCGTTCCGTATTCCCAAGGCGGCCCGACCACTCAGGAGAACGGCCGGGTGCTGTGTGGATTTCACAACCGCCTGCGCAACCAGGGCGTCGAACCACCGGACGGGCCTGAACCGCCGGACGGGCCTGAACCGCCGGGTAGATGACTCTCGTCACAGTGGGGTTCTCCTCAGAATGACAGTTGTACACCGCTCCCAGGATGAACTCCGCGACTACACGCGTTGAGAGCGTCCGCAACAGGCCACTTCGGCAGTCGACGCAGAGCGATACCGATGTATGTCTGTATGCGAGGTGAACTGCCACGCCCTCGCCCACGGCGAGCCCAGACCGAACCCAGACCGACGATCGCCAACGCGCGCGCCTTCAGCGCAAGCGTTGGGAGCAGCCACCTGGCCTCGTCAGCAGATCAACCTGAAGCTGAGGCGACCGGCGCGGCCAAAACGATTGGTTCAGGCGGCGTCCTCGAAGCCCATGAGGCGGTTCAAGTTCCCGCCCATGACCTTCTTGATGTCCTCGTCAGGCAGGCCCTGGAGGTCGTCGACGAAGGTGATCGGGTCGGCCATGCCCTCGGGGTGCGGGTAGTCCGAACCGAACAGCACGCGATCCGCGCCGAGCAGCTCGATCAGTCCCTTGGGGTCCTCCTCATGGAACGGGTGGACGTAGATGTTCCGCTTGAAGACGTCGACCGGGTTCTCCTCGAAGATGTGAGGGTTGTGGTGGTACGCGTACTCCATGTCGTTCAGGAGCGGACGGACCCAGTTGGAACCGTTCTCCACCGGCGTGAAGCGCAGGCTCGGGAAGCGGGTGCAAAGTCCATGCCCCACGAGCGAGGCAATCGTGTCGATGATCGGACGGCCGGCGTGGCCGGTGATGGCGCCGAAGCCCGAGCCGCCCTTGAACGGCGTCATCTCGCCGTCCTGGATGCCTTCCCACTCATTGGTGTAGCGCTGGTAGCCGCTGTCCGAGGAGTGCATGCCCACCAGGATGTCGGCCTCGGCCACCTTGGCCCAGAACGGGTCGAACTCGGGCAGCGCCGGTGAGCGCGGGCCCCTGAAGCCCCAGACCGGCGCCGGGCGAACCAGGATGATTCTGGCGCCGCGCTCGAGCACCCATTCGAGCTCCCGGATCCCCTCGTCGACGATGCCGAGGTGGATGACGGGCGTTGGGAACATCCGGTTCTCGTAGTTGAAGGTCCAGTGCTCGGCCATCCACTCGTTGAGAGCGTGCACCACGGCGTGGACGGCCGGCGGGTTGTCGCGGACGCGCTCTTCGAGGAGGCTGGCCAAGGTGGGCCATATGAGGGCGCGGTCGATGCCCAGCTCGTCGAGGAGCTGGAGACGGGGCTCGGGGTCGCCGAAGCCCGGGAGGGCCCGAATGCCCTTGCCCAGGGTCTCCCGCCGGGACTTGCCGTCGGGGTTACCAACCCTGAAGTACTCCTCCTGTGCGCCAGGGGCCGCGACGACTTCGAACGTCGGGTTGGGGATGTAGTCGCTGATCTTGTTGTTGACGGCGATTTTGGTTCGTCCGTTGACCTGGACGTACTTGATGAAGCCCTCGTACTCCTTCGGCAGGTACTTGGTGAAGGCCTCCGGCTTCTCGTACATGTGGTTGTCAGCGTCGAAGACCGTGAAGTTGAGGTTTCGTGATGGCATGGTTACCCCCTTCTCAATTGACCCATCCCTTTGGGACCGTGACGACGGGCCAGCGGCGGCGGACCAACGGGTTAACAGTTGTTTTCCGTCACCTTACCAGCGGCGGTTCACGACCTGCCAACAGGGCTGTTATATGCGCGAACGACCGGCGGATGGCGTCCTCGTAGCCCTCGGCATCGATGGCGCTGCCGATGATCTCGAGCTCGAACGGCCCGGCGAACCCGGCCCCGGCGGCCGCGCCCATCAGGGCAGCAAGGGGCAGCGCGCCGTCGCCGGGCACGAGGCGCTCGAGTACCGGGGCGCCGAAGGCCAGGTCGGCCACCTGCAACACGGCGAAGCGGGGGGCGCCGGCGGCCAGCAGCTCGCCGACGCCGGGCTCCCACCAGATGTGGGCGGTGTCGGGTACCAACCACACGCCGAGCTCCGCGGCAAGGGCCAAGCCGTCCCGCAGCGAGTGCACGAAGCCGACGTGCGCGAACTGTGGGCGGGTGGGCTCGAGTGCCACTCGCACACCGGCCCGGCGTGCGGCCGCCATGACCGGCTCGAGCGCCCGGACCAGTTGCGCCGCGGCCCACTCGTAGGGCCGCCCTCCGGCGCTCCCGCCCGTCGTCTGCAGGGTCGACGCGCCCAGCCGATTCGCCACCTCGAGCGAGAGGATCATCGCGTCGCGCGTGGCGGACCACGACGTCTCGTCACCCAGATCGAAGGCGCGGCCGGCCAGGATCCCGTCCACGCGGATCCCGCGCCCGGTGATCTCGTCCACGGCGCGGTCCAGACCGGCGTCGAGCAGCTTCGGGAGCACGACCGATATCCGGCCGATGCCGAGGCGCTCGTAGCAGTCGAGGTCCTGGCGCAGCGTCCAGTTCCGGCTGGAGAGGGAGTTGACGCCGAGCCGCGGGTCCCACTGCTGGCTCGTCGACGTCATCGGCCTCCTTCTGCTTCCCGCCCGGAGCGCCGTGCGCAGCCGGCGGCCGGAGCCGGCGGGGGCAATGGGGTAGAACCTATCGGCGATCTACCCGCGGTCGGTCGTGGTCCGGAGAAAGACAAAAAAGACAAAGGAGACCTGCCGTGCTGTTCATCGACGGGAAATGGGATGGGGCTGCGTCCGGGCGTACCTTCGCCTCGTACAACCAGGCGACCGGGGAGAACCTGGGCGAGGTGGCCGACGGAGGGGGCGAGGACGCCCGGCGCGCCGTGGAGGCGGCGCACGGCGCATTCGCCGGCTGGTCCAAGACCACGGTCTACCAGCGCTCCGCCCTCCTGTACGAAGCCTGGCGGATCATGACGGCGCAACGCGAGGAACTGGCGCGCCTCATGACCGCCGAGCAGGGGAAGCCCCTGCGCATGGCGCGCAACGAGGTGACCTATGCGGCGGACTTCTTGTTGTGGTTCGCCGAGGAGGCCAAACGCTCCTACGGCGAGTCGATCCCCTCGGCGCGGGCCGACCAGCGTTTCTTAGTGCTGCGCCAACCGATCGGCGTGGCCGCGGCCATCACTCCGTGGAACTACCCGGTCTCCATGTTGACCCGCAAGATCGCGCCCGCCACGGCGGCCGGCTGCACCATGGTGCTCAAGCCCGCGGAGCGGACCCCCCTGTGCGCGGTCGAGACGTTCCGCATCCTGGAGGCCGCGGGTCTTCCTCCTGGCGTCGTCAACCTGGTGACCACGCGCGACCCGGTGCCCGTGGCGGACGAGCTCCTCGGCAACCCGCTGGTGCGAAAAATCAGCTTCACCGGCTCCACCGAGGTCGGCCAGCAGATCGCACGGCGGGCCGCCGACCAATTGAAGCGGGTCTCCCTCGAACTGGGGGGCCACGCGCCGTTCCTGGTCTTCGCCGACGCCGACCCGGTGCACGCAGCCAAAGGGGCGGCGCTGGTCAAATTCCTCAACGCCGGGCAGGCCTGCATCTGCCCCAACCGGCTCTTCGTCCATCGTTCGCTGGCCGCGCCGTTCGTCGAGGAGCTGACGGCGCGGGTGGCCAAGCTCCGCCCCGGCAACGGGGCGACGGACGGCGTGACGGTCGGGCCGCTGATCGATGCCGCCGCGCTGGCCAAAATGGAACGCCAGGTCGCCGACGCGCTCGACCGGGGGGCCGCTGTGCGCGCCTGAGGGACCCGGTTGGGTGGCGACGAGTTCGGCCAAGGCCACTTCTTCGCGCCCACTGTGCTCACCGGTGTCACGCCCGAGATGACGATCTACCGGGAGGAAACCTTCGGCCCGATCGCGCCGGTCATCGTCTTCGACGAAGAGGACGAGGTGGTGGCTGCCGCCAACGACACCACCTACGGCCTCGCCGCCTACGTCTACACCCGCGATCTGGACCGGGCCCTACGGGTGGCCGAGGCGCTCGACTTCGGCATCATCGGGATCAACGACTTCAACCCGACGTCGGCCGCAGTGCCCTTCGGCGGCGTGAAGCAGAGCGGGCTCGGGCGCGAGGGCGGCCACGAGGGCATGGCCGAGTACCAGGACACCAAGGTCTGCGGGATCGCGCTCGGGGCCTGAGGCCTTTCGGGTCAGGCAGCCAGCAGATCAGGCAGGCAGCAGATCAGGCAGGCAGCAGATCAGGCAGCCAGCAGGGGGCGTACCCGGTTGGCCAGGTCCACGCTCCACCCCACGGGATCGTCGAGCGGCAGGTTCATGTCGGGCAGGTCGAAATACTCAACACTGAAGAGGCCCGAGTAGCCGATGGCGGCGAAGCCGGCGATCACCGCGGCGAAGTCGACGTCACCGTCATCGTCGACGTGCATCTGGGGGGTGCCCGGCCGCGCCTGGCGCAACTGCACGTGACCGGTCAGGTCCGCCACTTCGAGCGGGTCGAAGCCGCAGAACACCGACCATCCGGTGTCCAAGGTGAGCCGGAGCCCGGGCACCTCGGCGCACATGGCCCGGATGGCGTCCGCCGTGTCGAGGAGGGAACGGGGCCCGGGCTCGACGCGGATCATCGGCTCGCTGCGCAAGAACGCCACACCCTCCTCCCACGTGCAGTTGCGCGGAGGCCGCACGGTGCACCCGGTACGAGGGGTCGAGCCGATCCGGTCCCCGACGGGGAGCGCGAGCTCGGGCTCTACCCCGTCCAGGCGGTCCAGGCCGAGGTCTATATGGTCGAATCCGAGCTCGGCGGCCTGCCGCCCGGCCTCGGGATACGGGCAGCCGATCCCGAAGGCGACGCTGACGATCCCCAACCCTTTGCCCGCGGCCATGGGGAGCAGGCTAGTGGGGCGCCGCCGCCGGCACGCTGCGTCTAAGCTGCTGCGGCGTGGGTGACGACGGCATCAGTTCTGCGTTGCTCCCCCAGCCCGGGCTTTCCCCAGCACCCGATCTGGTGGATGACGACGGCCGCGCCGAGGGCCCCGAGGAGGTGCAGCAGCTCGTCAATGCCACCTGGACGGTGGCCGCCCGTATCGGCAGTTTCGAGCCCTCGGTCCGCGACATCCTCCAGGAAGCCGGCATCTCGACGAAGGCCTTCTACCGGCACTTCCGCTCCAAGGACGAGTTGCTGCTCATGGCCCTCGAAGAGGGCTCGACTCGGATCGCCGATTACCTCGAGAGCAAAATGGCCGCCTTCGACAATCCCCTCCATCGCATCAGCGCGTGGATCGACAGCTTCGTGCGCCACTCGGTGGCGCCCCCGGAGCCGAACCGCCTTCCCCTGACCCTGGGCGTCCTCGGCGTCGGCCGGTTGGCCAACGTGTACCCGGCGCAGTTCGACCACAGCAGGTCGAGTGTCATCGCCCCGCTGGAACGTGAGATCGCGCGGGCCGTGGCGGCGGGGACCGCCCACAGCCCGTCGCCGGTCAAGGACGCCCGGATCGTGTTCGGGTA
This sequence comes from Acidimicrobiaceae bacterium, assembly GCA_003133545.1. Taxonomy (GTDB): domain Bacteria; phylum Actinomycetota; class Acidimicrobiia; order Acidimicrobiales; family RAAP-2; genus Bog-473. The sequence goes on from PKYA01000080.1 coordinate 6,635, forward strand.
CACCATGGACGCCATCCGCATTCAGCGAGCCAACGGGACCGAACCCAACGCCGCCACCATCGGCCAGCTCATCGACTTCACCTACCGGGCACTCGGGGCGACGCCGCCGGAGTAAGTCGGGGCGCCGGGATGAACCCCCGCCCGCCGGAGATCACGACGACTCCGGGCCCATCTGGGTAGCGAGGAACCCGAGCACAATCCTCCACGCCGCGTCCGCCGAGTCGGGCCGGTAGCGCCGGGGCCGGCTCTCGTTGGCGAAGTAGTGGCGCCCGGGCACGAGGTGCGCCTCGTGGCCGTGGCCGATCTGCGCGTCCATCAACCCCTTGAACCGCGCCACCATCTCGAGGGGGACGAGTTCGTCCTCTTCCCCGAAAACGGCGCACACCGGCACCCCGAAGCCGGCGACGTGGTTGCCCGGCGCCAGGGCCACATCGGCGATGGCACCCCCGGGCCACGGCCGGGCGTAGAAGGCCACCGCGGCACGCAGGCCGTGTGGCTCGGTGGCCAGCATCATGGCGTAGCGCCCGCCGATCGAGAATCCCAGCACGCTCAAACGGTCGGGGTCCACGCCCTCGACCCCCTTGAGCCAGACGACAGCCTGGGCCAGGTCGGAGAGCTGTCGCCGGTCGTCGAGCCGGGCCAGCCAGGCCGTGGTGTCCTCGCTGTTGCGGAGCGGCGGCGGGGGCCCGATCGGCGCGTACAGGTCGAGGGCCAGAGCAACGTATCCGGCGGCGGACAACCGCCGAGCGGCCGCCACGGTTCCGGCACTGAACCCGTCCACCTCGGGCAACACCACCACGGCCGGCGCGCCATCACGGCCCTCTTGACCCACGAGCACGCCGGCAAGATCGCCGTCGACGCCGGGGACCACGACGTGGCTCACGCTCGTCCCCCGCCCATGGGTGTGCACCCTAGCGAGGCGCTGCGGTGCGGCGGCGGGGCCCACGCAACGGGCACACCGGCGCACGCGGGTAGCGTCTCGGCGCCATGACCCCCCTCCACGACCCGGCCGCGGCACCAGCCGGACCCGGCGCCGATGCGTCCGCGCCCGACCGCCCCCGCGCCTTCCCGGCCGGCATCGCCTTCGGCTTCGAGATGTCCGACGACGACTTGATGATGACGGGGGACGCCACCCTCACCGAGTTCCTCCGCTCCCCCGGTGCCGCGCTCCCCCGGCCATCGGTGCTGGCCACCATCGCCGACTGCGTGGCAGGCATCCCGGCGCACAGAGTGACGGCCCCCCGGCTGTCGGTCACTCTCGACATCGCCGTCCGCATGGTGGCCGAAAGTTGCGGAGACCACCTGGACATACGGGGGGAGATCGCGAAGAAGGGTCGGTCGACGGTGGCCAGCGAGGTCCGCTTCTTCGACGCCGCGACAGCTGCGCTGGTCGCGCACAGCTACGTCACGTTCATGGCGTCGCCGCGCCCACAGGACCACACGCCGCACCTCGCCCGCGGCATGCACATGGACGAGACGATGGGGCAACCCCTCCCCGAGTACGTGGAGGCCCGCGTTGTCGCAGCCGGAACCGCCGAGGTGGAACGTGCGCCGTTCCTCGAGCAGGCGGCGGGATCGCTCCAGGGTGGGGTCGTGGCCCTCCTCGCCGAGATGGC
>PKYA01000080.1:8264-47806 GCA_003133545.1 Acidimicrobiaceae bacterium
CCCGGACGGGGACCACGCCATGACCACCGGCACATGACCATCGGCAAGCTCTTCCACGTGGCCCACATCACGGAGGATCTGGCTCCGCTCGATGCCTGGTACGACCGTGTCTTCGCGCCCGTGCGCGGCGTCATGGACGGCCACTACGCGGCCCGCGTGCAGCGCCTGGGGTCGCTCCTGGTCATCGGCGACGCCATTGTTGAGGCCATCGCCGAGCGCCGACCCCGAGGCGGCCACCCTTCCGATCGGCCGGTTCCAGGCCAAGTTCGGCCGGCACTGGCACTCGGTGGCCTGGTACTGCGATGACGTCGCCAGCATGTGGGAGCAGCTGCGCGCCATGGGCATCCGCGTCCTCACGCCGTCCGGTGCCACCGGGGACACCCCGCCCGGGCACGGCGACATCTACACGCACCCGAAGGACACGTTCACCCAGGCCGAGTTCTTCCAGCCGTCGGAGGCGCACGGCGGGCCCGGCGGGCCAGGGCCGTTCAAAGACCCGCGGTTCGCAGCGGGGTGGGCGGAGCGCTGGAAGGCGAGCCCGAATCCGCTGGGGATAGAGCGCCTGGCCTACGTCAGCGTCGTCGTCCCCGAACTCGAACGGGCCAAGGCGGTCTGGTGCCGTGGCTTCGGCGCGACGTTGCTCGGCGAGGAGGAATCGGCGCTCACCGGGACCCGCTGCGCCTATGTCAGCGTGGGCCCCGAGACGGTGGTGGAGCTGGCCTTCCCGACGCGGGCAGACGGACTGGCCGGCGAGGAGTTGGCAGCCCACGGCGGCATGTGCCACGCCGTGGCGTTCACCGTGGCCGACCTGGACCGGACGGCAGCGCATCTCGACCGCTGTGGAGTGTCCGTGTACCAGCGGGACGACACGATGATCCTGACCGATCCGGCCGACACCTTCGGCGCCCCCTTCCGCTTCACTACGTGGAGGGCTCCCGGCGACCCGCGCGATGGCGCGGGCCGACCTGCCGATTAGCCGGCCGGCACCTCTATGACCAGGGCGGCGCCCATGCCGCCGCCGGCGCACATCGAGGCGACTCCGATGCCACCGCCCCGCCGCTGGAGGTCGTAGATGAGCGTGGTGACCATGCGGGCGCCGGTGGCCGCGATCGGGTGGCCCAGGCTGCAACCGCTCCCCGAGATGTTCACCAGTTCCTCGTCGATGCCGAGCATTTTGCAGGCGGCGATCGGGACAGAGGCGAATGCCTCGTTGATCTCCCAAAGATGGACGTCGCCCACGTCGAGACCGGCCCGGTCGAGCGCCTTGGGGATGGCCACGGTGGGTGCGACCCCGTTGCGGTAGGGGTCGACCCCTATGGTCGCCCAGGCGCGCACGGTGGCCAGCGCGGTGAGATCGTGCGCGGCGGCAAAACCGTCCGAGGTAAGGACCAGAGCCGACGCGGCGTCGTTGATGCCTGATGCATTGCCGGCCGTGATGGAGAAGCCGGGGATCTCGGGGTGGAGGGGCTTGAGGCCGGCCAACTTCTCCGTCGTACTCCCCCGGCGGGGGTGCTCATCGACCTCGAAGACCACGGCGGCACCATCGGTCGTGGTCACCTTGATCGGGACGATCTCGTGCGCGAAGCGCCCTTCATCGATCGCCGCGATGGCGCGCTCGTGGGACCGGAGGGCCCACGCGTCCATTTCCTCCCGACTGATGTCGGCGATGTTGGCCGTGTTCCAGCCGACCGTGATCGACATGTCCATGGCCGGGGCCTCGGGAGAGTCGGGATGCGACGGGGACATCCAATCCACCCAGTCGTTCGTGCCGGGGATCCTCTTCTTCGAAACCGGGGCGGTGGACGAGGACTGCACGCCGCCGGCGATGAACGCGCTGTCCATCCCGGCCATGATCGATGCCGCCGCGGTCTCGACGGCGGACAGGCCCGACGAGCAGTGCTGGTTCTGCGCCAGGCCAGCCACGTTCTCCAAACCGGCCTCGAGGGCGATGTAGCGGGCGAGCACCCCGCCTCCGGCGAGGGTCTCGGCGAGGATCAGGCCGTCGAGGTCCTTGGGCGCGATCCCGGTGCGCGCCAGCGACTCGTCGACGACGGCCCTGCCGAGCACCAGGGCATCGGTTTCGGCCAACGTCCCCTTGCGGGCGGTGCCGATGGCGGTCCGGCAGGCCGAGACAATGACGGCGTCAGGCATGGGTGCTCCTCTCTGGGCGGCTCCTGGCACAGTACCAGGAGCCGCCGGGCCAGAGAACGGCCGTGCTCCCCCTCGGGCCGGGGATACACTCCCGCTTCGTGAAGATCGTCTTGGATTCCGAGCGCTGCACCGGCCATGGGCGCTGCTACTCGCTGGCCCCCGAGCTCTTCGACAGCGACGACGAGGGCCACAGCGTTGTGCTCACCCCCGAGGTGCCCGACGGACTGGAGGCCCAGGCCCGACTGGCTGTCGAGAATTGCCCCGAGACCTGCATCAGCCTCGTCGATTGAGCGGCGACACCGAGGACGCGGCCGCAGCCTTCCGGGCGGAATTCACGTCCTGGCTGAACGCTCACCTGACACCCGAACTCGTCAAGGCCCACGGGGAGGGTCGCGGTCTCGAGGAGGGCAACATCGAGATCCTGCGCGGCTGGAACCGGACGCTGGCCGACGCCGGGTGGGCCGCTCCGGCGTGGCCCCGCGCCCACGGTGGACGGGACGCCACCATCCCCGAGCAATTGGCGTGGCTCGAGGAGATGTCGGCGGCCGGCGCCCCCGGGGCCATCAACGTCATCGGCGTCTCGAACATTGCCCCCGCCATCATGGCGGTCGGCACCGACGAGCAGCGCGCGCGCTACCTGCGGCCCATGCTGCGGGGGGACGAGATCTGGAGCCAAGGCATGTCCGAGCCCGATGCCGGATCGGACCTGGCGTCGCTACGGACCGCGGCCCGCCTCGACGGTGACTCCTTCGTGGTCAACGGGCAGAAGACCTGGAACAGCCTGGGCCGCCACGCGGACTGGTGCCAGCTCTACGTGCGGACCGATCCGGACGCGCCCAAGCACAAGGGCATCAGTTGCCTGCTCGTCGACATGAAGACACCGGGCGTCGAGGTCCGGCCCTTGCGCACCATGACGGGGGACCTGACGTTCTCCGAGCTCTTCTTCACCGACGTCGCCGTGCCGAGGGCCAACCTGCTCGGCAACCTCAACGAAGGCTGGCGGGTGGCCATGACCACACTCAGCTACGAGCGCGCCGGCGTGGCCCGCCTGCACCTGAGCCTCAACGAGCGGCTCAACCGCTTGATGGCCGACGCCAAGGGACGCCCAGCGATGGAGGACCCGGTCATCCGCGACCGCCTGATGGGGGTCTACGCCCGGATCGCCACCATGGGCTGGACGACGACCCGCGAGCTGCAGGCCATCGGCGCCGGGCGCCAGCCGTCCGCCGCCATGGGGTCCATCGCCAAGCTCATGTGGTCCCTCACCGAGCAGTCCTTGGCCGAGCTGGCGGTCGACCTCCTCGGGCTCGATGCCCTCGTCGGCCGCTGGGGCAAGAATCTGGCGGGGTCGCGCTCGACCACGATCGCGGGCGGCACGACGGAGATCAACCGGAACATCCTGGCCGAGCACGGTCTGGGGCTGCCCCGTTGAGGTCCCGATCACGGGCGCGCCACGTGGGTGCACCGAGCCCGCTGCCTTGACGCGCCCCGCCGGGGATGGGTAAGCACACCAGCAACGACGGAGAAAAGAGAAGCAGCTATGGGAATCATGGACGGCATCCGAGTGGTCGAGGTCGCCTCGTGGACGTACGTGCCGGTGGCGGGGGCCGTGCTGGCGGAGTGGGGCGCGGACGTCATCAAGATCGAGCACCCCGAGAGCGGGGATCCCCAGCGGGGGCTGGCCGCCATGGGCCTCGTCCCGACCGGTCCCGGGGGCGTGGCCCACATGATGGAGCTGCCCAACCGGGGCAAGCGCAGCGTGGGCATCGACATGGGCACCGAGGAGGGGCGCGAACTGCTCTTGAAGCTCTGCGCCACCGCCGACGTGTTCCTCACCAACTTTCGCCCGCAGGCCCGGCGCAAGCTGCGCATTGACGTCGAGGACATCCGTGCGGTCAATCCCACCATCATTTACGTGCGGGGCTCGGGGCAGGGCCAGCTCGGCCCCGACGCCGAGCGTGGCGGGTACGACGGCTGCACGTTCTGGGGCCGTGGTGGCCCTGCGGACATCATCTCGGACCCCGACGAGGGCTACCCGGTCAACCAGCCGGGGCCCGCCTTCGGCGACGTCATCGGCGGCCTGACCATCGCCGGGGGGATCTCCGCCGCGCTCTTCCACCGCGAGCGCACCGGCGAGGGCTCCATCGTCGACAACTCCCTCCTCGGTACCGCCATGTGGGCCACCGCCGCCTCCTCAATGGCCGCCGGCCTCTTCGGCATGACCCACATGCCCAAGCGTGATCGCACGCAGACCCCGAACCCCATCGTCGGCATGTACCGGACGAAGGATGGCCGCTTCCTCTCCCTCGTCATGCTCGAATCCGACCGCTACTGGGGGGACCTGGTCGCCCTGCTCGGTCGCCCTGACCTCGAGAAGGACCCCCGCTTCACTGATGCCAAGGCCCGGGCCGAGAACGCCGCCGCGTGCGTGGGCGTCCTCGACGAGCTCTTCGCCCAGAAGACACTGGCCGAATGGAAGCCCATCCTCCAAAACGCCAAGGGCGTGTGGGCCCCGGTGCAGAACGCGGCCGAGCTCCTCGTCGATCCTCAAGCCATCGCCAACGGCTACGTCCGCGACGTGGAGGCGAAGTCAGGGACCATGTTCCAGATGATTGCCTCGCCCCTGCAATTCGACGAGACGGCTCCGGACCTCACCCGGGCGCCCGACCACGGCGAGCATACGGACGAGGTCCTCGGCGAACTCGGCTACGACATGGACGCGCTCTTGGAACTGAAGATCAAGGGCGCCATTCTCTGAGCGGCGCGGGTCAGCTCCCCTTGGGGGGCAACCCGCCGGCGTAGGTCTTGGTCTCGGTGTACTGCTCGAAACCCTCGATGCCGTTCTGGCGGCCGATACCGCTGGCCTTGTAGCCGCCGAACGGCGAATCCGGCCCGTACCACACGCCACCGTTGATGCCCACCGTGCCGGCACGGATACGACGCGCCACCGCCATGGCGCGTTCCTCGGAGGCCGAGGTGACCCCGACTCCGAGGCCGTACTGGTTCTGGTTGGCCAGCCGGACGGCATCGTCGTCGTCCTCGTAGGGCACGACGACCAGAACCGGACCGAAGATCTCCTCCTGGGCGATCGTCATGGAGTTCTCCACGTCGGCAAACAGGGTGGGCTCGACATAGAAGCCCTTCTCGAGATGAGCCGGCCGGCCGCCACCGACGACGACGCGGGCCCCTTCGGCCTTCCCCTTCTCGATGTAGCCGAGGACGCGCTCGCGCTGCACCGCACTGATCTGCGGGCCTTGGAGGTTGCCCGGGTCGGTGGGGTCGCCATAGGGGACATTGCGGAAGCCCGGCTCCATGATCGCGATGCCCTCGTCGTAACGCGAGCGCGGCAACAGCATCCGGGTCAGCATCACGCAGCCCTGCCCGCCGTGGGAGCAGACGGTCCAGGCCGACCCAAGTTTCACCTCGAAGTCGGCGTCGTCGAGGATGATGTCAGCCGACTTGCCTCCCAGCTCGAGGAAGAGCCGCTTCAAGGAGGGCGCACCCTTCTCCATGATCCGGCGACCGACCGCCGTCGACCCCGTGAAGGAGATCAGGTCCACCCGGGGATCGATGACGAGGTCCTCGGCCACGGCGTTGTCCGAGGTCGTGACGACCTGGAGGACGCCGGGTGGGAAGTCGGTGCGCTCGGCCACCAGGCGGCCGATGCGGGTGGCGTTCCAGGGCGTGTTGGGGGCGGCCTTCAGAATCACGGTGTTGCCGGTGGCCAGGGCCTGGCCGAGCTTGGCCGCGGCCACCTCGAAGGGGTAGTTCCACGGGACGATGGCCCCGACCACTCCCACGGGCTCCTTGGCGACCTTGCGCCAACTGCGGGTCCCGAAGGCCGTGCCCTCGGGCAGGTCGCGCTCCCAGGCGAACTCGTCAATGAACTTGGCCGGCCACGTCAGGCTTTCGGCCAGGGGCGCATCGAGCTGTGGGCCGTAGGTGAGGAGAATCGGGGTGCCGACTTCTGCCACCAGCTCCGCGCGCAGCAGCTCACGCTCCTCTTCGAGCGCCGCCTGCAGTTGCAGGATGCAGCGCTTCCGGAATTCCTTGTCGGTGGACCAGGTGGTCTCATCAAAGGCGCGGCGGGCGGCCCCGATGGCCTCGTCCATGTCGTCATGCCCGGCGTCGGCGACCTGGCCCAGCACCTCTTCGGTGGCCGGGTTGATGTTGTCGAATACCTTGCCCGACTTTGCCTCGACGAGCTTGCCATCGATCAACATGCGCAGCTCACCCTGGAGAGCCGTCGCTTCACTCGTGGTCATTGTTGACTTCCTTCCCCTCCCTCGCCGGTGTGGCGACGGTATGTGAGCCGTAACCGGTGGCAGCGCAAAGCAGCGAGGTCACCTCTCCCGCACGCTACAGCGGCCGCCGGACCGGGCGCCATCGGGCGCCATCGGCCGCCCGCGGATTCCGCGGGACTACCGACTCCGCGCTCAGGACTCTTCGGACCGCGCCGCCTGGGCCGAATCCTCGGCCACCTGGCGGGGCAGGCGTCCGGCCCGTTTGGCCATGAACGCGTGGACGTCCGAGGCGCCGCTGGCGATGGAACAGAAGTCCGCCGTGTTCTGCAGGTGGACCCGCATGCCCATTGTCTCCCAGGCCCGCTTGACGGACTGCTTCACGGTCATGATGGTGGTGAGGGGCATCTGCGCGATGGTGGCCGCCATCTCCTCGACCGTGGACTCGAGATCGTCACGCTTGACAACCTTGTTGATCAGTCCCCACTCCTTGGCCTCCTCGGCCGACAGGGTAGGTCCGAGGTAGAGGTACTCGTAAGCCCGCTTGAAGTTCATGAGCACCCACGGCTCAATGATTGTTTGGGCTCCCGGCAGGCCGAAACCCTGGGGTAACGGCATCTGGAAGTAGGCGTCGTCGGCCGCAACGGTGAGGTCGCAGAGGTAGCCGTAGATGGTCCCGCCGCCCACGCAGTACCCATGGACCTGGGCGATGGTGGCCTTGGAGAATTCCCACAAGTTCAGCGGAGGCCACAAGAACAGGTCGTAGTTGTGCTTCTTCCAAGTCCGCTCGGGCGTCGGCCCCGTCGTCGGATAGACCTTCGCCATCTCCTCGGGCTCGACGATCGCGTGCCCGGCGCAGAATCCCTTGCCGTTGGCCTTGACGATCAGGACCTTGACCTCTTCGTCCCGGTCGGCCCATTTCAAAACATCCTCGAAGTCATATACCTGCTGGGCGGTCTGGATGTTGGCCTTCTCGGGCATGTTGAGGATCAGGCGCGCGATGGGCCCATCCTTCTCGTAGATGATGGTCTCCAGTTCGGTGCGATCCATGTGCTGACCCTCCCACTCGGGCGAGGGGGACCTGTCCCGTCTCTCGCCCTGCTCTATTGCGACGACGCACCCTATGCGACGGCGCCGAGGCCCGGTGGCGGCCTCGTGGCGATCCCGTCCATCTCCAGGCCGTTCAGTTGGGCAGATATGCTCCACCTCCGGCCGCGGGGGCGGCCAGCGGGGAGGATGCGCGCGCGGTGATCATCACGGCAGGGTTGCGACTGGCCAGTGTCGTCTGCGACACGGAGATCATCGCCATCAAGGCACCCAAAGAGGACGTGGACCTGCGGTGCGGCGGGCATCCGATGGTCGCGCTGGCAGAGAGGGTGGCCCGCACCGGCGCACCGGCCGCGCCGCACGACAAGGGCACCCTCATCGGGAAGCGCTATGCGCTGGCCGATCCGGCGGTCGAAGTGCTCTGCACCAAGGCCGGCGACGGTTCGCTGTCCATCGGCGACGTGGCGCTGCCCGCCAAGGAGGCGACCCCCCTCCCTTCGTCGGATTAGGGCAGGCGCTCCTCAGAGGTCACGCAGGCCGGGGGCGACTTCCCGGGCAAAATATTCGATCCCCTGGCGCCGCTCCTCGTGGGACATGCCGGCCACGACCAGCTCGACAACCAGGTGATGACAGGGCACCAACGGATTGGCCGCCAACATGGCGCCGATGCCATCGACCCAGCGCTGGGGATTGCCGATGATGAAGTCCTGACGGGCACCGTTGGAGAACAGATCGGCTTCACCAGAGGCCAGCAGCCAGGAGCGGTAGTGCTCCCAGATCCAGGTGGCGTGGGGACCCACGGACTCCCAGGCCGCATCGTCGGTGGGTCCGGCGTAGCCGAGGACGACTGTGGCGTAGCGCTGACGTGCCGGGTCGCGCCCGTGGCGCCCGAGGGTCTCCACGTAGCGCTCGTACGCCTCTTTGGGAGGGTGGATCGCCAATCCCTCGCAGCCCAACCGCACGGAGCGCTCGAGAGCGCGCTGGCCCAGGCCCGCGGTCAGGATCGGGGGGCGGGGTCGCTGCACCGGGCGCGGCGTCATGACCACGTCTTCGAGGTGGTACCAACGCCCGTCGAAGTCCACCCGCTCCTCTTGTAGACACCGGACCAGCACCTCGAGCCCCTCTTCCATGCGCGCGCCGCGAGTCGAGGGCGACAAGCCGACCGGCGTCTCCTCGTCCCCTCGATAGCCGATGCCGACGCCGAGGGTCAGGCGGCCGCCGGAGAGGATGTCGACGGCCGTCGCCGCCTCGGCCACCCGGAGCGGATCGTGCTGGGGAAGGAGCAGCACGAACGTGCCGATCCGCGCCCGTTCGGTCCGCATGGCCACGGCGGCAGCCATGGTGAGCGGCGAGGGCGTCCACCCGTCATCGGTGAAGTGATGCTCCGCCAGCCAGATTCCGTCGAAGCCCAGTGAATCGGCCAGGGCGATCTCGTCCATGGTGTCGCGGTAGAGATCGGCGACCGGGCGGGCCCATTGCGGCGGGTTGCGGAACGTGAACAACAGCCCGATGTCCATCTATCCCTCGCCTCCCTGTGCCGGAAGTACGGCCGACCAGACCATCTGGTTCATCTCGACGTCGACGCGGAGCCGGGTCAGGCTGGTCGACTGGATCCGCCACCCCGCGTCGGTCTTCACATACGTGTCGTGGTAGTGGCCGAAGCCGCGCAAACTGCGTACGGGACCGGCCGGCCAGCGCAGCAAGTCCTCCATGGCCCAGACGCCCCGGGCCGTCGTCGGTGAGAGGATCTCGATCTCGGGCATGTGGCCGTGGTGGACGGTCTGCACCCCTTCCATTCCGGCCTCGGCCATGGCGGCGATATCCGCCGCCCCGCGGGTGACGTGCGCGACGTCGCCGGGGGAAGCTCCGGCCTCTTCCGACATGTCCATAACGGCATCGGGGGCGAAGACATGGGCGAAGCCGTCCCAATCCTTCGTATCCATGCAGCGGAAGTAACGCGCCTTCAACTGCTTGATCTCCTCGGCCGCCAGGAGCTGCTCCGCTGGGTCCATGACCAACTTCCCTCCCCGCCGGACGCCCTGGTGGAGCTGACCATCCCGTCGTATCCCATTCGAAATGCGCACGCCCATATTGCTCCGGATGCGCAACGCATGCTCCGGACACTCAGCCTTCTGCGGCGCGCTCCTCCTGGAGCCTGCGCTTGAGCACCTTGCCGTTGGGCTCGCGTGGAAGACGCGCGACGAACTCGAACGTTCGTGGTCGCTTGAAGTCCGCCAGGTGCGCCGACAGGCGCTCGAGGAGCGCGGTCTCGTCCGGTGTCGCCCCGGACCGCAGCTCCACCACCGCGTGCACCCGTTGTCCCATCCGCGCGTCGGGCAAGCCGAACACCGCCGCATCGACGACGTCGGGGTCTTCCGCCAGGGCGTTCTCCACCTCGGCCGGGTAGATGTTCACCCCGCCGCTCACGATCAGGTCGGTTCGCCGGTCGGCGATAAAGAGGTAGCCCTGTTCGTCGAGATGCCCCAGATCCCCCACCGTGACGAAGTCGTCGTGGTAAGCCGCCTCGGTCTTGGCGGCGTCACCCCGATAGCTGAAATGCGCCCCGGGGAATTGGCTCACGTAGATGGTGCCGATCTCGCCCGGAGGGGTGGGCCGGCCCCGGTCGTCAAGCACCCGCACGGTGAGCCCGGGGAACGGCCGCCCCACGCTGCCCGGCTTGAGGATCCATTCGCCAGGCGAAATCACCGTGCCCATCGCCTCGGTGGCGCCGTAGAGCTCCCACACCGTCCCGCGGGGGAAGACCTCCAGGATGCGCCATTTGAGGGCGACCGGGCACGTGGCCGCCGCGTGGAGGACCAAACGAATGCTCGCGGTGTCGTGCTTCGTCCAGTCCGACTCGAGGATGCGGACGAAATGGGCGGGAACCATCTGGGTGCGGGTGACCCGGTGCTCGGCGATAAGGGCCAAGCAACCCTCACCCGTGAAGCGGTCCTGGACCACGACGCGGCCGCCCTCCCACAGGGCGTACTCGGCGTACGCGCTCGGCGCCGTGTGGTACAGCGGGCCGTTGATCAACTGGACGGCGTCGGGCCCGTAGCCCCAGAACGCGGCGACGGCCGAACTGGTGGCCTCGGCCGCGGGCATCGGGGGCGGGCGGTCGACGGCCTTGGGTCGACCGGTGGTGCCCGAGGTGTACCCCAACATGGCGGGTGGGGTGTTGAGGAAGTCACGCCGGGGCGGGGCGGTGGAGGGCGGGGCGAATCCAGGCGCATCGACGTCGAGCCCGGCGACACCTTCGGTGCTGAAGCGAACCGCCCCCTCGGTGCAGCAGATCTTCATCTTCGAATCGGCGACGATGTACTCCACCTCGTCGGAGGTAAGGCGCGGTGAGATCGGCACGAACAGCGCGCCGAGACGGGCGACGGCGTGGCTGACGATGAACCACTCGGCCCGGTTGTGCAGCAGGAGGCCGACGGCGTCGCCCGCTTCGACGCCCCGCTCGGCCAGCACGAGCGCCAACCCGTTGGCCCGCTCCTCGAGCTCGCCGAACGTCAGCCGGCGCTCACCGTCTAGAAGGGCAATGCGGTCCGGATCGATCGAGGCCGTTACCGAAACGCCGCGCGGATACGAGCCGATCTGCCCGCTCATCGACCCTTCGCGGGGCCAGGCGTGCGCCCGATGGGGCCGAGCTCCTCGGCGATCTGCTTCATGGCCGCGGTCTCGCGGTCCCAGACGGAGACGATCTGTTCGGCCCAGCCCTCGCGCAGGAGCGCCTTATTGGCCACCAGGGCGGCGATCTCGTGCGCGGCGAGTTGCTGCGCCAGCTGCAGCGCTTGGGCAAGGGCCTGCCCGGCCGGCGCCCGGGCCAGGGCGAAGCCGTTGGCCACCATCTCGTCGGCGCTGAACACGCCGCCCGAGAGGACCATCCACATGGCCTGCTGGGGACCGACCCGCTTGGGCAGGAGCCAGCTGCTGGCGGCCTCGGCACAGGTTCCCAGGGCGACGAAGGGCATGCGCACGGTGGCCGCCGCGTCCATGACCACCAGATCGCAGTGGAGCAGGAGTGTGGCCCCGAGGCCAACGGCGAGACCGTTGACGGCGCCGATGAGTGGTTTGGGGAAGGTGGCCAGCCGCTGGATCATTGCGTTGAAGTAGACGCCCAGCTCCGCGCTGCCCTCGGGGGTGCCGACGGCATCGAGGTCCACCCCGGCGGAGAACGCCCGGCCGTTCCCGGTGATCACGCACACCGCCACACCGGGATCCTCCGCCGCGGCGGTGAGCTGCGCCGTCAGCGCGTCGTACCCCGGTGCCGTGAAGGCATTGAGCTTGTACGGCCGATTGAGCACCAGGGTCCGGACCCGGCCCTCGTCCTGCGCCCGCACCTCGAATGCGAAGCGTTCGTCATCACCCATACGCACGTCCCCCGGCTCGAACCCCTCAAGATAGCGGCACCGCCGGGACCGGCGGCGGTGCCGCTGACAGCACGCGCACTTTGGCACATTGCCCCGCTCCCATTAGCGTGACCTGGCCGCGCCGTGTTCGGCGATCGGCCGTCGGCGATCGGGAGGGCACACCATGGCGCAGGACACCGAAAGTGGCGACGTACTCATCGACCGCTCCCACGCCGGCGTGGCCCTGGTGACGCTCAACCGGCCCCATCACCTCAACGCGCTCACCTCGGAGATGCTGACCGAGATGTACGACACCTTCGAACAGCTCGGGCGGGATTCCCATTGCCGGGTGATCGTGGTAACCGGGGCCGGCAGAGGATTCTGCGCCGGAGACGACCTGCAGGACTATCGTCCGCCCTCCTTCCTCCCGACCGACGTGGGCCCCTCCCAGTCCTTCATGTACCAGCAGAAGTACGTCGCCCAGCTCGTGCCCCGGCTGCGCGCCCTCCCCCAGCCGGTGATCGCCGCGGTCAACGGGGCGACCGCCGGGGCTGGGTACGCCCTGGCTCTCGGTTGCGACCTCCGTCTGGCCGCCACCTCCGCCGCGTTCGTCAATTCCTTCGTCAAGATCGGCGCGTCCGGGGCGGAGATGGGCCTGAGCTGGCTGCTGCAGCGCATCGTGGGCGCCACCCGGGCCGCCGAGCTCGTGCTCACCGGGCGCCGGGTGGGCGGCGAGGAGGCCGCCCGCATCGGGCTGGTCCTCGAGACCGTGCCGGACGGCCAGGTCGTCGACGCTGCCATGACGCTGGCCGACCAGATCATCGCCAATACACCGTTCGGCACCTGGATGGGGAAGGCCACGTTGTGGTCGAACCTGGAGATCTCGAGCCTGGCCGCCGCCATCGATCTCGAGGCGCGCACGCAGGTGCTGACGCTGGGCACCGAGGACGGCAAGGAGCAACTGGCCGCCTTCCGCGACCGGCGGCCCCCCGTCTACAAAAACCACTGAGGCACAAGAGCAACAGACGCAGCAGCACCACAGAGGCGGCGCTGAACGCGGCCGGGGCCGTTCAGGTGTCGAGGCGCACGTAGGACAGGGTTGCCGTGGCGACGAGCTTGCGGTTGTCGCCCACATCGATGACATCGCACTGGACGACGATGTTGCGCCGCCCCTTGCGCAAGAGCGTCGAGACGGCGCGCGCTGGCCCCACCGTCACCGCAGAGAGGAAGCGGATCAACATGTCGGAGGCCACGATGTTCTCGGAGCCGCCGGCGCTCACCGCGCACCCGGCCGCCCCGCACTCGATGAGGGCGCCCATGATCCCGCCCTGCACGCTTCCGTGCGGATTGACCACCTCGTCACGCAGGTCCATCTCGAGGGCAGGACCCCGCTCGGCGTCGACCACCCGGCGCATCTGCATGGCGGTCAACACATGGGAGGGCCCGAGATCGATCGGCCGCGGGCTCTGGTCTTCTGCCACTTCTTCTCCCCTCGTCGAAACCCTACCGGCGGCCGGGCCGGGCCACACCGTAGCGAGTGGCGCCCCGGTACCGCCCCCGACGCGGCATCGCTACGCTCGTCCCCGCCCGGCCGCGGCCCGGCGGGGCGGCGAGGAGGGCCACGATGGCGGAGTGGGAACAAAGGGCGGCGGACGCGGCAGTCACGGTCGCGACCATCTCGCTCGAGGTGGGAGGGGAGGCAGTCCCGACCGTCGTGTGCCGGCCGGACAGGACCCCGCCGCGTGCGGCGGTGGTGCTCGCCACCGAGGCCCAGGGCGTCAACAACTTCATCAAGGGCGTGGGGGTGGAGCTGGCCGCCCATGGCTATGTCGCCGTGATTCCCGACTACTACCACGGCGCCGGCCCGCCTGATCCCGAGATCCTGGTCGACATCGCCCATATGGGCCCGCTGCTCGACGCCATCGCCTCCCTCGACTTCCGCCGGGGCGCCGAGGACATGCTCGTCGGCGTGGCCCACGCGCGGGAGCACGAGCAGGTCTCCCGGGTGGCCGTCTGGGGCTACTGCACCGGCGGCACGCTTTCATGGTTGGCGGCCGCGCTGGGTCGGGAGGTCGACGCCGCCGTGCTCTTCTACCCGAGCCAGCCCACCTTCCACGAGCTCTCCGCCACCCAGCCCCAGAACCCGATCGACATGATCTGGCAGATCCGCTGCCCCGTCCTCCTGCTCGTCGGGGACGAGGACATGGTCTGGCCGCCCGAGCTTCTCACCGAGGTGACCCAGCGCTTCGCGACGTGGGAGATCCCGCTCGAGACCGCCGTCTACGCCGGCGCCGGCCATACCTTCGCCGGCCATTTCGAGGACTGGCACCGGCCCGACGCAGCGGCACAGGCCATGGAACGGGCCCTCGCCTTCGTGGACCGGCACCTCTGATCCCCTGCCCCGCCTTCGGCGGGCGACCGGCCTCGGCACGCCGGCCTCCGGATCTCGTCCCGGTAGGCTGGCGTAGAGTGAGCGGGCGACGACAACGGTCGTTCTCGTCTCGCCCCGGACCCAGCCCGGTTCCGCCGGGAGCGCGTGACGGCGGGGAGGGCGACATGGGGAGGCACTGGCAATGACGACGACAGAGGCGGCCCCGTTCCGCGTGATCGACGCCGACACGCACATGACCGAGGTCCACGACCTGTGGACCTCGCGCGCGCCGGCCACGCTCAAGGACCGGGTCCCCCATGTCGAAGATGTCGACGGGATCGCCATGTGGGTCATCGAGGGCAAGGTCATGGGCCGGGCGGGCGGTGGCGGGGTCATCGGGCGCGACGGTGAGAAGGTCAACGCCCAACAGGGCCTCTACGAGTTCACCATCGACGACATCCACCAGGGGGCCTGGGACCCCAAGGTCCGACTGGCCATGATGGACTCGGTCGGCATCCACGCCGAAGTGCTCTACCCGAACGTCATAGGTCTGGGCGGCCAGGCGATCTCGGCCGCGGTGCCCGATCCCTCGTTCCGCCTCAGCCTGCTGCAGATCTACAACGACCACATGGCCGACATCCAAGCCGAGTCGGGCGACCGCCTGCTGCCCATGGGGGTGCTGCCCTCGTGGGACGTCGCCGCATGCGTGGCGGAGGCCGAGCGCGTGGCGGCCCTCGGGACGCGGGGCGTCAACATCACCTCGGACCCCCAGGACCAGGGCGCGCCGGACCTGGCCAGCCCCGAGTGGGACGCGCTGTGGGACGTCTGCAGCGCGCTCAGCCTTCCGGTGCACTTCCACATCGGGGCCAGCCTGACCACCATGAGCTACTTCGGGACGTACCCGTGGCCATCACAGCAGCAGGACTCCAAGCTCGCCATCGGCGGCACGCTGCTGTTCATCGGCAATGCCCGGGTCGTGGTCAACATCATCACCTCAGGCATGCTGGACCGTTACCCGCACCTCAAGATCGTCTCGGTCGAGAGCGGCTCCGGTTGGATCCCCTTCATTCTGGAGGCACTCGACTTCGAGATGTTCGAGAACGCCCCGGCGCAGGCCGCCAAACTCGAGCTCCGCCCGTCGGAGTACTTCCGGCGCCAGATGTACGCCACCACCTGGTTCGAGCGCACCCACCTGCCCCACATCGTCGCCGCCGTGGGCGAGGACAACATCATGTTCGAGACCGACTTCCCGCACCCCACCAGCCTGTGGCCGGATCCCTTGGCGGTCGCCAGGGAGAACATGGTCGGGATCAGTGAAGAGGTGCAGCGCAAGATCATGGGCGACAACGCCGCCGCGCTCTACCGCTTGTAAGTTCTGGCGTCCGGTGGGCAGAAAAGATCCCGGCAATGAAGAGGGGGCACGTTGAGCACGACTGAACAAAAAGCGGGTGCGCCGTTCCGCATGGTGGTCGAAATGGGGAAGATCCGCGAGTTCGCCCGGGCCACCAAATCGGGCAATCCGGAATACCTGGAGGTCGAGAACCCGGTGGCACCTGCCACGTTCCTCGTGACCTCGGCGTTCTGGCAGAACACGCGCGGGGGGAATCAGGCCGGCTCCGGCTTCACCAGCTACGAGCGCGTCCTGCACGGTGCCCAGGAATTCATCTTCCACGGCGAGCCGCCGCGGGCAGGGACCGCCCTCACGGTGCAGGCCCGACCGGGGCCTTCCTACGAGAAGACCGGCCGACGCGGCGGCGTGATGAAGTTCCACGAGACGGTGACCGAGTACCGCGACGAGACCGGAAGGCTGGTGGCCGAGGCGCACGGGACCATCATTGAGACGAGCCAGGCACCGACGGGGGGAACGGACAAGTGAGCGCGCCCCGTGCCGCCGAGTTGGCCGAGGGCACCGAACTCGAGCCTTTCACCGACAAACCTTTGACCGTCACCGACTTCGTGCGCTACCAGGGAGCCTCGGGCGACATGAACCCGGCCCACCACGACACCGAGTTCGCACAGCGCGCCGGCTTCCCCACCCCTTTCGCCGTCGGCATGCTCCAGGCGGGCGTGCTGGCCACCTACCTCACCGACCAGTTCGGGGCGTCGGCCATCCGCCGCATCAAGGTGCAGTGGAAGGAGCAGGCCTGGCCGGGCGATGTCCTCACCTACCGGGCCACGGTCGTCGGCACGCGCCACGAAGACGGCCAACATTACGTCGACCTGGAGGCCACGGTGACCCGCCAGACCGGCGGCGTCCACCTGATCGGGTGGGCCACGTTCGTCGTCGAGCCATGAACAGCGCGCCCGGGTGGCGGCGCGCGTGAGCCTCGAGTTCGACGGGGCGTGCGTCGTCGTCACCGGCGGAGGCCATGGCATCGGCAGGGCGCTAGCCGAGCGCTTCGCGGCCGAGGGGGCGAAGGTGGTCGTCGCTGATATTCACGCTCCCCGTGCCGAGAAGGTGGCCCAGCGGATCGGCGGATTGGCGGTGCCCGGTGACGTCGCCAGCCCGGAGGCGATGATCTCTTTGGTCGCGCGCGCCGTCGACGCGTTCGGACCCGTGCGCGTCTTCTGCTCCAACGCCGGCATCACCGGAGGGTTCGGGCTCGAGTCGACGCCGGCGCAGATCGACGAGGTGACGCGCGTCAACCTGCTCAGCCACGTGTGGGCAGCCCAGGCCGTCGTGCCGGCCATGGTCGCCCACGGCGGCGGCCATCTGGTCCAGACGCTTTCGTCGGCCGCACTGATCACAGGGCCGGCCCCGATGGGCTACACGTTCACCAAGCACGGGGCGCTCGGCTTCGCCGAATGGATCCAGCTCGCCTACGGCGACCGCGGTATCAAGGTGACGTGCCTGTGCCCCAACCTGGTCAACACCGGGATGATCGGGCGCAACGAGGACGACGAGGAGGCCGGTACCATTTCTGCGCTTCCGGAGGGACTCGGCGACGTCGTCGAGCCCGAGGACTGTGCCGAGCAGACCCTGGCCGCCATGCGCGCGGGCAGATTCCTGGTGCTCCCCCACCCCCAGGTCGGAAAATCGTTCCGGCGCAAGGGCGAGAACTACGACCTCTGGATCGATCACACAGCCCAGCGTCTGCGCGCCCTGCGGCCGGGAGACAACCCGTAAGGAGCGGTTCCCTTGAGATTACGTTTCGCCCAAATCTGGTCGACCATCCCGAGTGGGCAGTACCGGGCCCCTCGTCACAATGGCGTGCTCGCCTGATTCGCTGCCCGTGCGACGTTCGTAGATACTGTGGAACACGCTATGACCACATTTAGCTCCGAAGACGGAGCACCACATTTCGATCCGGACGCAGTCCACGCCAAGTACCTCGAAGAGCGAGACAAGCGCCTCGTCGAAGGGCGAGCGGCCATCAGGGACCTGTCCGGCGACACGCTGTTCGGCAAGTACCGGGAGGACCCGTTCACGCCCTACGTCCACCGCGAGCCGGTCACGGACGACGTGGACGTGGCCATCGTCGGGGCCGGCATCGGTGGCCTCGTGGCCGGTGCCGAGCTGCGTAAGGCCGGAATCGGGAAGATCCGGCTGATCGACGAGGCGGGCGGTGTCGGCGGTACCTGGTACTGGAACCGCTACCCGGGAATCATGTGCGACGTCGAGTCCTACTCGTACATCCCGATGCTCGAAGAGCTCGACTACGTGCCGAAGACCCGGTATGCCTACGGCGCCGAGATCCGTGAGTGCCTCGAGATGCTGGCCGAGAAGTTCGACCTCGTCGCCGACGGTCTCTTCCACACCCGGGTCACCTCGACCGTGTGGAACGAGGAGCTCGCCCGCTGGGTCATTGAGACCGACCACGGAGACATGATCCGCGCCCGCTACGTAGTCGAGGCGGTCGGCATCCTCAATCTCATGAAGCTCCCCGACATTCCGGGCATGGAGCTCTTCAAGGGGAAATCGTTCCACACGGCGCGCTGGGACTACGAGTACACGGGTGGGGACGCCTCCGGGCACCTCGACAAGCTCGCCGACAAGGTGGTCGCCGTCATGGGAACCGGGGCGAGCGCCGTCCAGTGCATTCCCCACCTGGCCGAGTCAGCCAAGCATCTCTACGTCTTCCAGCGCACGCCGGCACCCGTCGGGTACAGAGGCAATCGACCGACGACGCCCGAGTTCGCCGAAGAGCTCCGCGGCCATCCCGGCTGGCAGCGCGAGCGGATGTACAACTTCCACGACGTCCTGCGGGGCGCCGCCGAGAAGGACCTCGTCGACGACGCATGGACCAATTACTGGCCCAGGACGAGGGCCCGGCGACGCCCGCCCGACATGAGCATGGAACAGTACATGTACGAGATGGAGCGCGAGGACTTCGCCGTCATGGAAGAACACCGGGCGTGGATCGACGAGTTTGTCACCGACCCGGAGGTGGCAGAAATCCTGAAGCCGTACTACCGCTACGTGTGCAAGCGGCCCTGCTTTCTCGACGAGTACTACCCCACCTTCAGCCGGCCGAACGTCACCGTCGTCAACTGTCCGGCCGGAATTGAGCGGATCACCGAGACCGGGGCCATCTGCAATGGCCAGGAGTACGAGTTCGACCTTCTCGTCTACGCGACGGGATTCGAGGCCGAGGTGACGCCGTTTCCCCGTCGGGCGGCACACGACATCATCGGTCGTGGGGGCCTCTCCGTAGCCGAGGCATGGGCCGAGGGGCCCGCCACCCTCCACGGCATAATGACGAGGGGCTTCCCGAACATGTTCATCATGCCCTCACCAGGCCAGCAATCCGTCATCACCGTGAACTTCACCCTGGTGAATTCGGAGGCGGCCGAACACATCGGCCACACCGTCAAGCTTCTTGACGAGCGGGGGGTCCGGATCTTCGACGTCTCGCAGGAGGCTCAGGACGCCTACGTCGACTTCATCCTGAGCAGGTACGTGGCTGCGTTCGAAATGATGGAAGCGTGCACCCCCTCCAGGGTGAACTTCGAGGGGAATCCCCGAGCGGCGAACCCCCGAAGCGGTTCGTGGGGGGGCGGTATGGGCGATCTGCACGGATGGATACGGATGCTCGCGGCATGGCGCGAACAAGGTGAGTTCGAAGGACTGGAGCTCGACCAACCAGCAGTGACGCGCGAAAGGGTGTGAGTGGTACGCCATCGAACAGTTGGCGACCGATACCTTGCTCGCCATGGATCAGAAGGGGGAGTCAGCGGTGAGGCAGTCACAAAAGACACCGGCGGCGCGCAGGCGCGGAGTTCGCAGGAGGAACCTTGTCCTCCGATAAGGCGCGCCGTCAGCGTATTGTTGTCGTAACAGGCGGCGCGGCGGGAATCGGCGCGGCGATTGCCCAGGCATTCGGTCACAGCGGCGCCTTCGTGGTCACAGTGGATCCGGTCCTTTCGCTGGACGGTTCGAGCCGGATCGCCGACGAGGGGCCCACGACGGCTCAGCAGATCATCGATGCCGGGGGGACTGCGCGGGCCTCCAACCTCTCGGTCACCGACCGAGAGGGGGTTCAGACGCTCTTCGCCGACTTGGTTGAGGAGTTCGGGGCCCTCGACACGGTTGTCAATGTCGCCGGAATCTCGCGCCCCACCGACTTCGCCGCCGGAAGCGAGGAGGACTGGGCCGCTGTCATCGGCGTGCACCTCGACGGGTATCTCAACGTCCTCGGCGCGGCGCTGCCCATCATGGTCGAGGCCGGGCACGGCCGGATACTGGGAGTCACCTCAGGTTCAGGATGGCGACCGGCCAACACCGGAGCGTACGGGTGCGCCAAGCGCGCCGTGGCTGCGCTGACCTGGCAGATCGGGCAGGCGACACCGGCCGGCGTGACCGTCAACGCCCTTTCTCCGATCGCCTTGACCAGGATGATCACCGGTGCGCGGTCAAGTGCAGCGGGAGGTCAGTCGGCGGCGGACGCGAGGACCGGGGGGCTGTCCCTCGGTGCAGCTCCGCCCCCGGAGAATCTCGGACCGGTCGGCGCCTACCTCGGGAGCGAGGAGTTCTCCTGGTGCCGGGGGCAGGTGATCTTCTCGAATGGCGCGGAGGTGGCGTTGGTCACCCCCCCACGTCTGCTCGAAGTCTGCCGGACCGCGGACGTCAGTGCGCTGCCGCACGCCCTTGCAGCCGTCTTCCCGATCGCCATCGTTCCAGCCGAGGCCGGGCAGTCCACTAACGGCGGGAGCACCCCGCGCTTCGGTCCGGTGTTCGACGAACCGGCGCCCGACTCTGGAGCCACGCCGTCTTCAGCCCTCACGTGCCTGGTCGTGACCGACGACCCTGCATGGGGGAATGCGATCAGTGCTGGCCTGACTTCGCAGGGCGTCAGCTGTGTGGGCTTAGGAGCAGGAGATGCGGCTCAGCCCGTTTCGACCGAAATGGCAGAGGGATTCGCAGCGTCCCAGCAGCTGGCACAGGCGGCCCGCGACGCGGGTCCGTTCGATGCGGTGGTCGTGGTGGCCCGTCAGGGGGCGGGCGCCGAGGCACCCGACGACAGTTGGCAACAGATTCTCGACGAGCACGCCGGGTTGGCCCAGAAGCTGCTCAACGACGCCGGGTGGGCACGAGCCGTTGCGGACCACTCGGCCCAGGCCGACCGGCCCGTCAGCCTGGTCATGGTCACCGACGCCACGTCCGCGGGCGGCCGCAGCAGGGCACAAGCTGTTGCGCAGCATGCCCGGTCGTCCCACACGGCGACCTCGGACCGGGTCGACGCTTTTGCCATCAGCGTTGAGACCGTCGACGAAAATGAACGACGGACTGTGGCCGATCTTGTGACGCACCTCGTGCGCAGTCCCGATGTCGCCGCCCTCTCGGGCGCCGAGCTGGTCGTGGCGTCCGGTTGGTTCGGGCTGCGCAGCCACCCGAGACCTGCCGCAACCATCTCATTCGGCGGCCCGGCCATTCCCGGATGGCTCGATGCCGCCTTGCGCAGCGTCGTCAACGAAAGCGCCGGCTGAAAGTGCCCAGGCAGATTCGCCGGCTCGCCGGCCTTCACGAGGAGAAAACGCGATGGCACCGACGATCGACCGAATAGTCGACGCCCACGTGCACCTGTGGGACCCGGCCCGCACCGATTGGTACCCGTACCTTTCAGGACTCCGGGACCTCAACATGGGCGACATCTCGGGGTGGGCCCGCTACTACGACCAGAAGATTTACTTCGCCGAATCGGCAAAGTGGAACGTGCGAAAGTTCGTCCACGTCGCTGCGGCGACACAATTCGTCGCTGAGACTTTGGAGAAGGATGAGGAGGCCCGGGAGACGGGACACCCCGATGCGATCATCGGGGGCGTTGCCCTGAACCAGTCCGTGGCCACAGCGATCGACCAGCTCGACGCGCAGATGGCCGCGCCGCGTTTCCGGGGGGTCCGCCCGATGGGAGGCAGCACCGACGTGGTGCCGAATGTCGACATCCTGAGAGCGCTCCAGGAGCGTGGCCTCGTATTCGAGATGATCGCCCACCCCGAAGACCTGCAGGATGCGGCGACCTCGCTGGCGGGCTGGAGCGACCTGACGGTCGTCATCGAGCACACTGGATGGCCGCATTCGAAGGAAGAGTTCACAGTATGGAAGGCGGGAATGTCCGTCTTGGCGTCGCTTGGCGCCAATATTCACTGCAAGCTCTCCGGTCTGTCCTTGGGGCTCGGGGCCATGAGCGCAGACGCCTTTCGGCCCTGGATTGAGCACTGTCTCGAGGAGTTCGGCGTCGATCGCTGCTTCTTCGCAAGCAATCTCCCGCCCGATGGCGCCGTGGGCACATTCGACGATCTCTACTCCGCCTATGCCACTCTGACCGCTGGCCTCGAGGCTGAAAGCCGGGACAAACTTTTCGCCGCGAACGCAGAGCGCGTGTATCGCTGTTAGTCGGCAGCCCGGCGCCGCTCAGAGCCGCCCTTCGGGGCGGATCTCTTCGGGGATCCACGACGGTGCCCGCCGCTCCTTGAACGCCTGCCAACCCTCGACGCGTTCGGGGCCGATCAGGCTGTGCTCCATGGCGCGGCGGTCGAACGTGCCGTAGAACGCGTCGATGGACTTCTTCACCGCCGCCCGTGCTTCGGGTGCCATGTAGCAGCACTCGGTGAGCGCCTCGGTCGCCGCCCGCAGAAGGTCCTCGTGGGGGACAGAGCGCGCCACCAGCCCCCAGTCGAGGGCCTCCGCGGCGTCGACCCGCCGGCCGGTGAGCAGCATGTCGCGCGCCCGGGCGGGACCTATCTGTCGGGGCAGGATCTGGCCGTAATAGGTATCGGCGATGCCGCGCAGCAACTCCGGGGCGCGGAAGGTGGCGCGCTCGCTCGCCACCGCCACGTCGGCCAGCAGCGAGATCATGAGACCACCGCCCTGGCACAGCCCGTTCACCGCGACGACGACCGGCTTGTCGGATCGGCGCACGGCATCGAAGGGCACCACGTCCATGCCCAAGAGACCGAGTCCCTCCCAGTTGTCGTCGGTGGCATTGCCGAGGTCGCCGCCGGTGATGAACGTCTCGCCCTCGGCCCGGATGAGCAACCCGGCAATGTGGTCGCTGCGGTTCACCTGCTCGATCGCATGACGGATGCCGAAGTACATCGCCGGGGTCAGCGTGTTCTTGAATTGGGGCCGATCGACCACCAGCACTGCAAAGGGCGGCTGGCGCTCGAAGCGCAGATAGTGGGTTCCGCACCAGTCACCCAGCGGAGCGCGGGGGCCCTCAGGCGGAACCACGGCGTGCCCTACCGCGGCCGCGACGGGGACGCATTATGGCGCACCTCGTCGAAGGGCTTGTCCTTGTCCGCGGCGTACTCGCGTGGCATCCCGAGGATCCGTTCGCTGATGATGTTGCGCTGCATCTCGTTGCTGCCGCCCCCGAGGCTCCCGCTCTGGCGCGACAGGAACTCGATGCCCTTCTCCCCGGCCAGATCGCCCTCCGCCCAGGCGCCGGCGCCGGCGCCGGCAAGCTCGAGGGCGATATCTTGGTGGCGCTCGGCATTCGTGGCGGCGTAGAGACGGTGCAGTGAGCCCGCCGGACCCGGGAATTTTCCGGTGCTGATGCCCTTGGTGACCCGGCTGATGAGCTGCGCGCCGACCAGGTCATTTGCCCGCGACTCGGCCACCAGCTGGCGTACGTGCGAATCGCCGGTGCGCCCGGTCGCCCGGGCCAGATCGATCAGGTCTGTGCGTCCGGAGCCATGCTCCCCGCGCCCGCCGAAGACCCCACTCGTGTAGGGAGAGCCCCCGCCGACGGCGTCGCGCTCGTGATAGAGCAGCCGAGTCGCCACCGTCCACCCGTCGTTCACCTCGCCGACCACGTTCTCGGCGGGAATCGCCACGTCGTCGAAGAACTCTTGGCAGAACTCGCTGGAGCCGTTCACCATCTTGATCTGCTGGACCTCGATCCCGGGCTGGTGGATCTTCACGATGAAGCAGGTGAGTCCCCGGTGCTTGGGGACGTGCCACTCCGTACGCGCCAGGCACAGCGCGTAGTCGGCACGGAAGGCGCCCGAGCTCCAGATCTTCGAACCGTTCAGAATGAAGACGTCGCCGTCCCGGGTGGCCCGGGTGACGAGGCTGGCCAGATCGGATCCGCCCGAAGGCTCGGAGAGGAACTGCACCCACATCTCCTCCCCCGAGATGATCTTGGGGATGTGCGCGCGCTTTTGCTCCTCGGTCCCGAAGTCGAGCAGCGTGGGGGCGAGAATGGAGAAGGTCGGGACGTTCAAGACCAGCGGCATCTCGTAGGGCGCGGACTCGTGGGTGAAGGCTGCCTGGTGCGCCCGGGTCAGGCCCTGGCCCCCGTACTCCTTGGGGAAGCACAGGCCGGCGAAGCCCCCGTCGAACAGGATCCGCTGCAACTCCCGGGCGCGGGTGCCCATCTCGTCCTGGAGCATGAGCTGGTGCGGTGTCAGGGTCTCCTGCAACGGCGGCATGTTGTCCGCCAGCCAGGCCCGCGCCCGCATACGGAACGCCTCGAGGTCCTCCGTCCCCTCGGCCGGGGCGGCGTCCACGCGGTCGGTGTCCAAACGGTCAGTGGCCATGCGACTCCTCCAATCGGAGCGCCTGGGCGATGCGCTCCCGATGGTCGTAGGGGGTACCGAACAGGGCGCGATCCTGCACCACCCGGCGGATGTAGAGGTGCAGATCGTGGTCCCACGTGACCCCGATGCCCCCGTGAAGCTGGACGCAATCCTGCAGGATCAGCGGAGCGCGGTCCCCGATGTAGGACTTGGCCACACTCACAAACTCGAAGGCGCGCTCGGACTTGGCGTCGACGGATCGTGCGGCGGCGAGTGCGGTGGCCAGCGATGCCTCGGTCCACAGCTTCATGTCGGCGAAGCGGTGCTTCAGAGCCTGGTACGAGGCGAGAGGCCGGCCGAAGGAGTACCGGTCGAACGAGTACTCCATGGTGAAGGAGAGGACGCGGTCGATCACTCCCGCCATGGAGGCACACTCCAGTGCGACGGCCAGCTCGAACAGACGCTCGATCTGGGGGGCGCCCGCCCCGGCTTCGCCCAGCACCGCGGCTGCGGGAAGGACCACATCGTCCAGTTCAACCATGGCGAAGCGCCGCACGAGGTCGAGCCCCTCGGCTCTGGTCACCGTCACCCCGGGGGCATCGGCATCGACCAGGAATTGGGTGGGCTCACCATCCACGAGGGCGGCCACCACGAAGAACTCGGCTTCGGCCCCCGCTTCGACCGGCCCCTTGCGGCCAGTCAGCACGAAGTCGGCGCCGCGCCTGGTCGCCTGGAGCCCCACGCCGCTCGGGAGCCCCGGAGCCCCCTTTTCGGTCAGGCACCAGCTGGCGATGGCCTCGCCGGAGAGGAGGTCAGGAAGGTAGCGGTCGCGCTGGTCCTGCGTGCCGTACTCGGACAGGGCGGCAGCCACCACGTTGACCGGAAGCAGGGGCCCGGGGGCCACCCCCCGGCCCATCTCCTCGGCCACGATGACCAGGTCGAGCAGCCCGTGGCCCGAGACGCTGCCCCCGCCGTCGTCCTCGGAGACGAGGAGCGACGTCCACCCGAGCCCGGCGCCTTGACGCCACCAGTCGGCGGGGAACCCGGCCGGCTCCTTCTCGGCCCATTCCCGCACCGTCGACAGCGGGCTGGTGCGCTCCAAGAACTTGGCCGTGGTCTCCCGGAACAGCTCCTGATCTTCGGTCAGCTCGAGATCCACCCGATCACTCTTCCTCTCACGGCACAGGGGCGCGCCCCGTCCACAACGTGTACTGCGTCCCGGCGACCCCGGGCCAGGGGTGCCGCCCCGGTCCTACGCCGACCAGAGCAGGGGCAGAGTATCGACCTGGCGCAACCCGAACATGAAATTGAGCTCGGTCCCGGGCGCGATCTCGTAGTCGGGGATCCTCCGGTGCCACTCGCGCAGCGTCGTCCGCAGCTCCAGGCGCGCCAGGTGGGAGCCCAGGCAGCGGTGCACCCCGGCGCCAAAGGCCAGGTGCTTGGAGTTACGGGTGAGGATTACGTCGTCCGCGTCGGGCAGGGCCCGCTCGTCCGTGTTGGCCGAACCGATGCTGACGCCGACGTGGTCTCCCTTGTGCACCGGGCAGCCGTCGAGCTCGGCGTCCTGCTTGGCCACCCGAGCCACGCCGGTCACCGGCGTCTCCCAGCGCAACAGCTCTTCGACAGCGGTCGGGATGATGGAGGGGTCGTCGACGAGCAGCCGGCGCTGCTGGGGGTGCTGGGCCAGGTAGGCGAAGAAACACTCCAAGGTGTCGGTGACGGTATCGAGGCCGGCGATGAGGAACAGGAAGCAGATGCCGAGGATCTCGTCGTCGGTCAGCCGGTCCCCACCGACCTCCGCCGAGGCGAACATGCTGAGCAGGTCCTCCTGGGGCCGCTTGCGCCGGTCGGCCAGCGTCTCGGCGAAGAACCGCTCGACCTCCGCTGCATTGACGCGCTGCGCCGCCTGGACCTGCTCGAGGTCGTCGCCGGCGGGGCGCAGGATCCCGTTCTTCATCTCGAGGAACATGGCGAGCTCGGACACCGGGAGACCGAGCAGGCGAAGGAAGACGGAGGACGGGAGCGGCTCGGCCAGCGCCGTGGTGAACTCGCACGAGCCATCGTCAATAAAGCCGTCGATGAACTCGTTGACCAGCTGGGCGATGTCCGGCTCAATGAGGTTCATCCGCTTGGGGGCGAAGATCGGATCGAGCAGCTTGCGGTACTTGGAGTGCTCCGGCGGGTCCACCTGCAACGGGATGAGGGGCACCGACTGCCCGAGATCGACCGCCTCCATGGCGGAGGAGAAGATCTCGGGATGCTGGAGGGCGAACTCCACCTCGGCCCGCCGCATGATCTCGATCCCACCAAAGGGTCCGGGGACAGCGGCACCGACGGCCCGTGCCTTCTTGTAGAACGCCTGCGGGTTGCGCCCCGTTTCGGGGTCCAAGAAGAGGTTCGGGTCGAAGGTTCCGGACTCCGCCACCGCCTGCTCTCCTGCCATCAGCGCGGTTTCGCCAAGTCGGCAGCCAAGATGGCATGGGGCTTGGCCGGGCCCTTGCGGGTCGACCGGATAGACACGTCACGCCCCGCCACCTGCTCACGGAGCGCCCGCACCGTGCACTGCTCCTTGGGGATCACCGAGAACGGGTCGTAGCTGAAGTGCTTCATGGCGTTCAGGTGCGTGATCCGGTTGATGTCGTGCTCGGAAAGCTCCCCGATGTACTTCCATAGCTGCTCGGGCGCAGTGGGCCAGGTGGTGTCGGAGTGCGGGTAGTCGCACTCCCAGGTCACGTTGTCCATGTTGAGGAAGTCACGGCTGGCGACACCGAAGGCATCGTCGATGAAGCAGGTGATGATGTGCTGGTTGAACACCTCGCTCGGCAGCTGGTGGCCGAAGTCCTGCCCGGTCCAGTAGTGGTGCTTGTCGTAGTTGTAGTCGATGCGCTCCAAGAAGTAGGGGATCCATCCGATCCCGCCCTCGGACAGGGCCACCTGGAGATCGGGGAACTTGCGCAGGACCGGCGACCAGATGAGATCGGCGGCAGCCTTGACGATGTTCATCGGGGTCAGGCTGATGAGGACGTCGATCGGCGCGTCCGGCGAGGTGATCACCATCTCGGAGGACGAGCCGATGTGCATACACACGACGACGTTCTCCTCGCTGCAGGCCTTCCAGAAGGGGTCCCAGTGGTCGGTGTGCACGCTGGGCCAGCCCAGCTTCGACGGGTTCTCGGAGAACGTCACGGCGTGGGCCCCCTTGGCCGCCGTCCGCCGGACCTCGGCGGCCAGGGCCTCGGGATCCCAGATGGCCGGGATGGAGCACGGGATGAAGCGCCCCGGGTAGGTCCCGCACCACTCGTCGATGTGCCAGTCGTTGTAGGCCTGGACCATGGCCAGGGCGACGTCCTTGTCCTCCGTGCGGGCGAACAACTGGCCGCAGAACCCGGTGAAGGACGGGAAGCAGAGCGAACCCAGCACCCCGTTGGCGTTCATGTCGGCCACCCGCTCGTGGATGTCGTAGCAACCGGGACGGATCTCGTCGAAGGCTGTCGGCTCCATGCCGTACTCGTCGGGTGGGCGGCCGGCCACCGCGTTCAGCGCGATGTTGCCCATCACGTTGCCCTCGTACGTCCATGCGCTGGTGCCGTCGGCACGGGTGATGAACTTCGGCGCCAGGTCGGCGTACTTGGCAGGGAGCCTGCCCTCGAAGAGGTTGGGCGGCTCGACGAGGTGGTCATCGACGCTTACCAGGATCAGGTCATCAACATCCATGGAAGGAACCCCCTTGCTCTGACGCCCGTTCCCGCCCGAACCCGACGGTCCAGGCTGCAGACGGACATGATTTCAAGGTAGCACGTCTGTTCTCCGGCACAATTCGCAGCGCACCACCCACGCCGACAGGGCAGGGGGCAAGTGGCAGGTCGGCACGGCGCGGTGCCAGACTGGCGCGGCCCAAGAGGGGGAAGGCCCGTGAGCGCACGCGTGAATGAAGACGAACGGAGCCGTCAGGACGGGCACGACGCCCACTCCCCCGACGGCGGGGAAGGCCCGCGCATCCTCGACGGCAGGCGGGTCATCGACTGCTCGGAGAACATGGCCGGCGCGGTGGCCGCGCTGCTGCTGGGCGAGGCCGGGGCCGACGTCATCAAGGTGGAGCCGCCGGGCGGTGATCCCACCCGGGGCTCCCTCGGCTTCGTGACCTGGAACCGATCGAAGCGCAGCGTCGTGCTCGACCTCGACACCGAGCAGGGGCGTGCCGATCTCCATCGCCTTCTCGACGGGGCCGACATCCTGATCCACACCTTCGGGCCGGCCGCCGCCGCGGCCCGCGGCGTGAGCGACCCCGAACTGGCGGCCCGTCACCCGCAGTTGATCACCAGCGCCATCTTGGGCTGGCCGGCCGGCCACCCGAGCGCGGAAGGGCCCAGCGACGATCTCTTGGTCAGCGCCCGCCTCGGCCTCTGCGACGAACAACGCGGGCACCGCGACGGCCCGGTGTTCCTCCGCTTCCCCTTCGGGAGCTGGTGTGCCGTGTACCTCTGTGTCATCGGCGTGCTGGCCCGCCTCATTCAGCGCGAGCGGGGTGGCGCCGCCGGGGGCCCGGCCCACACGAGCGTGGCGCAGGGCGCGCTGGTGCCGACCATGATGCACTGGGCCCGCGCCGAGAACCCCGGTCCCATGTTCGCCTGGGGCCTGCCCAAGGACATGGTGCCGTCGCTGTTCGAGTGCGGCGACGGTGTGTGGGTCCACCTCATGCGCAACGCGGACACCGACTCCCCGCTGATGGTGGCCGCCTTCGCGGCCATGGGGGACGAGGGAGTGACGGCGGCCAACGCAGAATTCGCCGGGCTGGCCACACCGGGTTACCCCAACTTCGGCGCCAACCGGGTGGCGTTCCTCACCCGACCCTCGACCGAGTGGCTCGAAGACTTCTGGACCCATGACATACCGGCCCAACCGGCCGCCGAATACGGCGCCATCCTGGCCGACGCGCAGGCCCGGGCGAACGGCTACACCACCGAGGTGGTCGACCCTGTCCACGGCCGTGTGACGCAGGCCGGCACGCCGTTCTCCACCGAACCACCCTCCCGGGTCAGCGGTCCGGCCCCGTCCCTCGGCCAACACACCGAGGAGGTCCTGGGCCAAGCGCCTGCGCCGGCCGCGCCTGCGGTACCGGCCCCCGCCGCAGCGCCCCGGGTGCGGGCGCCGCTGGAGGGGCTGCGCGTTCTCGACCTCGGCAATTTCCTGGCGGGGCCTCTCGGGCCCATGCTCATGGCGGACCTCGGTGCCGATGTGATCAAGGTGGAAGCAACCACCGGGGACAAGATGCGCCACGTCGAGCGGGTCTTCGCCTCGTGCCAGCGGGGCAAGCGGGGCGTCGCCCTCGATCTGAAGGTGGCGGCGGCCCGTCCCGCCCTCGAGGCCCTCGTGGGGTGGGCCGACGTCGTGCACCACAACCTGCGCATGCCGGCGGCCCGCAAGCTGGGCCTCGACTACGACTCGCTTCGCGCCGTCAACCCCGGGCTCATCTACTGCCACGCCAGTTCGTACGGGCCGAAGGGCGAGCGGGCTGACTGGCCCGGCTACGACCAGCTCTTCCAGGCCTCGGCCGGGTGGGAGGTGCTCGGCGGCGGCGAAGGCAACGACCCCATGTGGTTCCGCTTCGGCTTCATGGACCACCTCTGTGCCATGGCCTCGGTGGTCGCCACCTTGCTCGCCGTCTATCACCGGGACCGCACCGGTACGCCGCAGCTGGTCACGGGCTCCCTCCTCGGCGGGGGCGTACTCACCAACAGCGAGACCTTCCTCAAGGACGGCCGCCTGGTGGCGCAGGCCGACCCCCTCGACCACGAGCAGATGGGCCTTTCGCCGGGCTACCGCCTCTACGCGTTGACCGACGGCTGGATCGCGCTGTGCGCCCGGGAGGGCGCGCAGCTGTCCGCCGCCTGCGCGGTGGCCGGGGTGCGCGCGCCGGAGGAGCTGGTCGGGGCTTTCGCCACCATGCCGGCGGCGCCGACGCTCGACGCGCTCCGCGCCGCGGGGGTGCACTGCGAACCCGTCACCCTCGACCAGGGGGAGACCTTCCTCGACGATCCCCTGCACCGCGCCCTGGGCCTCGTCACGTCTTACCCCCATGCCGAGTGGGGCGAGCTGGAGCAGGTGGGCGCGCTGTGGAGCCTCGGGGACCTCGACGTCCGCCTCGACCGTGCGCCGCCGGCCCTGGGCGAGCACACCGAGGAGGTCCTGGCCGAGGTGGGGCTTGACCGCGCTGCCATCGATGCCCTGCTGGCAGAGTCCGTAGCCGTACAAGCGACACCATCGACGGTCCCGGTATGAGCCGCGACCGGGCGGGTGTGACGAGGAGCAGTTGATGACCGAACCGAGCACGCTGGTCGTGCTGCCCGTGCTCACCGAGCGGAATCGCCACTTCTGGCAGGGGGGTGCGCAGGGGCACCTGACCTTCCTGCGTTGCCAGACCTGCGGCTATTACCTGCACCCCCCCATCCCGGTGTGCCCCGTCGATCAGTCCAAGGATCTCAAGCCCGAGGCCGTGAGCGGCCGGGCGACGCTGGCCAGCTACTCGGTGAACCACCATCCCTGGCTGCCCGGCTTCGAGCTGCCCTACGTCGTCGCCCTGGTGGAGATCCCCGAGCAGCCGGCCCTGCGCCTGACGACCAACCTGGTGAACTGCCCGCTGGACGAAATCGAGATCGGCATGGCGCTGCGGGTCGTCTTCCGCCACTTCGAGGATCCGGGCGGCGACGTCTGGCTCCCGCTCTTCGAGCCTGACGGAGACCGGCCATGACGACACGTGATGGCCTGGCCGAGAAGCACTGCGCCGTCTCGGGCATCGGGCAGTCCGACGTGGGACGCCGGCTCGGCCGCGATCCACTCGAGCTCACGCTCGATGCCTGCTACGCCGCCGTCGCCGACGCCGGCCTCACCCCGGCGGACATCGACGGGCTGTCGACGTACCCGGGCGGCATGGCCGTGCCCAAGGGCTTCACCGGCGCCTCCGCCTACGAGACGCTCGACGCCATGCGCCTGGAGGTGAACTGGTTCGACAGCGGCGTGGAGACGTCCGGGCAGCTGGGCTCGGTGATGAAGGCCTGCATGGCCATCGGCGCCGGGATGGCCGACCACGTCCTGTGCTTCCGCTCGGTGTGGGAGGGCAGCGCGCAGGGCGCGGGAGGCCGCGCCAGCCTCGGGCCCGGCGGCGGCCAAGGCGGCACCATCTACGCCGGTGACTTCCAGCAGTGGATGCTGCCTTTCGGCTCGGCCGGGGCGCCCATCTGGGTCGCGCTCTTCGCCCAGGCCCACATGCAGCGCTACGGCACCACCCCCGAGCAGTTGGCCCAGATCGCCCTCAATGCCCGACGCAATGCGGGCCTCAACCCCAAGGCGATCTACCGGGACCCCATGACGCTCGAGGACTATTTCAATTCCCGGATGATCACCACCCCCTTGCGCCTCTTCGATTGCGATGTCCCCTGCGACGGGGCAACGGCGTTCGTGGTGTCGCGGCGCGCCCTGGCCGAGGACCTGGCCAAGCCGCCCGTCTACATCGAGGCCATGGGAGCAGCCCTGCACGACCGGCCGAGTTGGGACCAACTCCGGGACCTCACGCGGACCGTCGGCGCCGACGCCGCCGCCCAGATGTGGAGCCGGACCACCCTCACCCCGGCCGACGTCGACATTGCCGAGATCTACGACGGCTTCAGCTACCTCACCATGCTCTGGCTCGAAGCGCTCGGGCTGTGCGGCACCGGCGAGAGCGGCCCCTTCGTCGAAGGGGGCACCCGCATCGCCCTCGAAGGGTCCCTCCCCCTCAACACGGCGGGCGGCCAGCTCTCCGCGGGCCGGCTGCACGGCTACGGGTTCTTCCACGAGGCCTGCGTCCAGCTCCGGGGCGAAGGTGGCGCGCGCCAGGTGGCGAGCCGGCCGAAAGTGGCGGCGGTGGCAGCCGGGGGCGGCAACACCTGCGGCTGCTTCCTGCTCAGCACCGAGTCCTGATGCCCCGCCGGGGACGGTGAGGCTGCGGCCGACCCATCGCCAGGCCGGGAGCCGCCGCTACCTCCGACCCGGCGGCGCCTGGGATGTGCCGACACTCGGCAGGCCCGAGGGAGGTGACGTCGCCGGGGTGGCCGACGACCGGGGGCGACTGGACCGCCGGGCCCTGGCCGGCCTGATCAGCGCGGTGGCCGGGGGCCTGCGGGCTGCCGGCGTGGCCCGAGGCGACACCGTGGCCTGGCAACTCCCCAATTGCACCGAGGCGCTCGTGCTCTTCTCGGCGTGTTGGCGCCTCGGCGCGGTCGCGGTGCCCGTCCATCACCTCGCCGGCGAGGCCGAGGTCGAGCGCATGCTCGGGGCCGTCGAGGCACCGGTGGTGTTCTCCCGCGCCGGGCTTCCTCTCTTCGAGCGACCCGGTGTGCGCCCGGCCGACGGCAGCGATCCGACCTGGCAGGAGCTGGCCACCTCGCCGCCCGTGCGCTCGAGCCCGGCGCGTGGATCGGACCTCGCGGTCGCCCTGTTCACCTCCGGCTCGAGCGGTGAGCCCAAGGTCGTGCTCCATTCGCACCGGGCGCTGTCGTACAAGGCGCGCACCATGGTGGCCGCGCACGGCTTGACGGCGGCGGACTCGGTGCTGATGCCGGCGCCCCTGTCGCACATCTCGGGATTGTTGAGCGGGATCCTCCTCCCCGCGGCCGCCCCCATGGCGGTCACCTTGATGGAACGCTGGGATCCCGAGCGCGCCGTCGCGCTGGTGCAAGAGGAACGGATCACCTTCATGATCGGGCCGCCGACATTCTTTTCCTCCATGGCCGGCGCGGCGAACTTCTCGGCGCGGGCGGTGGAGAGCCTCCGGCTGATCTCGCTCGGGTCCATGACCATCAGCCCCGAGTTCGTCGAGTCGACTGCAGCGGCGTTCGGGGCGACGGTGAAGCGCACCTACGGCTCGACCGAAGCACCGACCGTCACCACGGCGTGGCCCGGCGACCCACCCGGGCGCGCCCGCGACACCGACGGCCGGGCTGCGGGTGCGGTGGAGCTGCGGGTCGTCGATCCCGAGACGAATCGGACGCGGGCGCCCGGACAGCCCGGCGAGCTCGTCCTGCGCGGCCCCGAGCTGTTCTGTGGCTACGCCGACGCAACCGAGACCGCGACCGCCATGACCCGCGGGTGGTTCCGCACCGGCGACCTGGCCACGCTCGACGCGGCGGGATGGCTGACCATCATCGGGCGGCGCAAGGAGCTGATCATCCGTGGCGGGGAGAACATCGTGCCGGCCGAAGTCGAGCGGATTCTCGAAACCCACCCGGCGATCGACCAGGCGGTCGTCGTCGGCTACCCCGACGAGCGGCTGGGTCAGCGGGTGGCGGCCTGCGTGATCGCCCGCGGCCCGTTCGGGTTGGCCGAGTGCCGAGCCTGGTTCGCCGCGCAAGGTGTGGCCCGATTCAAGACCCCCGAGCGGATCGAGCGGCTCGACCGGTTCCCGGTGCTCAGCTTGGGCAAGCCGGACCGCAACGCCCTGGCGGCGTTGGTCAGCCGGCCGGCGCGGGGGACTTGAGCTCGCCGATCCCGAACGTCTCCATCATGGAGTCCTCGAGGTACTCGGGGCCGTCGAGGGTGGGCACGAACCATCCCGTCGGGCACATGGTGAGGACCTCTACGAACGTGAAGCCGGCCCCGGCCATCTGCAGCTCGAGGGCCCGGCGGATCATGCGCTTGGTCCGGGCGATCATGCCCGGCGTGTTGACCGCCCCGCGGGCGACGTACGCCGCCCCCTCGATCTGCGCCAGTAGCCGGGCCACGTCGATGGGGTAGCCGTAGACGCTCGCGTCGCGCCCCTCGAGGCTTGTCTTGGTACGTTGCCCGAGCACAGTCGTCGCCGTCATGTGCCCTCCGGTGTCGCCGAAGACGCCGTTGTTGAACAGCAGCGCGGTCACCTTCTCGCCGCGGGATGCGGCATGGAGCACCTCGTGGAGGCCCTCGCTCACCATGTCACCGTCCCCCTGCAACGTGACGACCGTCGCCTCGGGGACCATGCGCTTCACGCCGGTGGCCACCGCCGGGGCGCGCCCGTGCAGGCACTGGAGCGAGTCGATGTCGCTGATCCGCATCATCTGGGTGTAGCAGCCGTGCCCGGCGATCAAGATGCTGCGACGGGAGAGCTCGAGCTCGACCAGCGCGTCGAGCACGAGACGCCAGGCGACCGGGTGCCCACACCCGGGGCACAGATCGTGCTCGGACGACTGCAGCAGGTCCGGCTTGAAGTCGGCGACCCTGTGGGCCGGGCGCTCCGGCCCCGTGCTGATCTCTACGGTCGTCATCAGACTCCTCTCACTGGCGCGCCGAGGCCGGCGTCGCCACTGCCTGGCGCACCCGCTGGCGTACCTCGTCGGCGTTCAACAGGTCCCCCTGCCGCATGCCCGAGTCGTCCTGCGACACACCGCCGATCGATCGTATTACCGAGCGGTCCGCGGCATACATGCGGACGTCGTCGACCATCTGGCCCGCGTTCAACTCGTACACCAGCACGTGGGCGCAACCGTGGGTGGCCTCAGCCAGCCCTTCGGCGGGGAAGGGCCACAGGGTGATCGGCCGGAACGAGCCGACGGCCAGCCCCTCCTCGCGCAGCTCGTCGACCACCCGGTCGACGAAGACAGACGTCGTGCCGAACGACACCACCAAGATGTCGGCGTCCTCGCTCCGGTAGGTCTCGAAGCGTTGCTCGCTCCGCTCAATCGCCGCGTACTTCTCGGCGATGGACTCCCAGGCCGCGCTGGGCCCCGGCCCGGGGGTGTTGGGCTTCCCTCGGGCCCAGGTCCAGGTCTGGCGCGCCCGCCCGGTGCCGCTCATGGTCCCGTCGAGCGCCCAGTCGTCCTTGGGCGGCAGCGGCCCGAAGTCGAGCGCCTCTATCTCTATCCCGACCGAGGTGTGCGCGATGACGTAGTCGCCATAGAGGATGACCGGCGTGCGGTAGCGGTCGGCCAGGTGGAAGAGCAGCTGGGTGTGGGCGACCGCTTCCGGTATGTCCTTGGGGGCGAGCGTGATGGTCCGGTAGTCGCCCCATCCGCCGCCCCGGGTCGACTGGAAGTAGTCCTGCTGCCCCCGGGCCATGTTGAACACCACCAGCGGCAGCTGGTTGAGGGCGAGCTCGGCGATGCCCTCCTGCATGAGGCTTATGCCCTGACCGCACGAGCCGGTGGCCGCCCGCGCGCCGGTGGCCGCGGCGCCGAGCGCCATGTTCACGGCCTCGATCTCGCTCTGCGCGTTGATGCACACGCCGCCGGCGGCCGGGAGCTTGCGGGCCATCTCCTCGAGGAGCTCGGTGAACGGCAGCATCGGGTAGCCGGTGAAGAACCGGCAACCGGCCAGGATGGCGGCGTCGGCGATGGCCCCGCTGCCCTGGAGGAGACGCGGCGTCATCTCACACCTCCCGGCCGTCGGCGGCGGAGTCATCGAGGAGCGCCGGCTCCTCGAACTTCCATACCTCGAGCGCGAAGTCGGGGCAGATCTCGGCGCAGGCCATGCAGCCGGTGCACCCGGGGCGCAGCTCGGGCAGGTTGAACCCGGCGCGGTTCACGATGGCGGACATCGACAGCACCCCGGGCCGGCACGCCGGGATGCACAACCCGCAGCCCTTGCAGCGCTCGGCGTCGAGCACCACGGTCCCGCGCGTCAGGCGCGCCGTCACGATGCCACCGCCACGTCGCGCTCCCACGCCGGGGCGCCCCCGGCCGGCAGCAGGAGGGCGCCGGCCCGAATGGCGCGCTCGTTCGCCTCGAGATGCTGCGTGCGGTATGACGGCACCAGCTGGCGCATGGCGTCGACCGCACCGTCCACCTGCACCAGCGCGGTCAGGGCCACGAACGCGCCGAGGAGCACGAACCCGGCGCTCATGGGACTGCCGAGTTCGGCCGCCACGTCACTGGCCGCCACCTCGAAGACCCGGGCGCCGACCACGTCGACCGGCTGGTGGAAGAGCGACGCGTTGACTACGACCACCGCCCCGTCCGCCAGGTTGGGGCTGATCGTCGACCAGTAGGAAGGGTCCATCACGTAGGCCGACCAGGCCGAGGTGGCCACCGGCAGCGCCCGCAGCGCCTGGTCGCCGATGGTGATCTCGGCGTTGGTCATGCCGCCGCGCATGCCCCCGCCGTAGCGGGGCACCAGCATGACCTGGCGACCCTCGTCGATGGCAGCCGTAGCCAGCACCTTCGAGGCGATCTGCACGCCCTGGCCCCCGACGCCCGTGAACAGCACTTCTCGCTCCACTTGCTCCTCCTAGACCCCGAGCTGCTCGACCAGTTTGGCCCGTTGGACCTGACCGGTCGCCGATGTGCGTGGGAGCGCTTCGGCCTGCACCACCCTACGCGGATGCTTGTAGGGCGCCAGACGGTCGCCGATGTGGGCCCGCAGGCCCTCCACAGTGGGCACCGTTGCGCCCTCGGCCAGCACGAGTACCGCGCAGACCACCTCTCCCCACTGGGGATCCGGGATGCCCACGACAGCCAACTCGCGAACGCCGGGATAGCCCGCCAACGCCCCTTCGACCTCGACCGGGGCCACCGTCTCACCGCCGGTGCGGATGACCTCCTTCTTGCGGCCGACGATATAGAGGTACCCCTCGTCGTCCTGCTCGGCCAGGTCGCCGGTGTGATACCAGCCGTCTTGGAGGGCCTGGGCCGTCTCGTCGGGCAACTCGAAGTACCCACTCATCAGGCGATCGCTTGTGAGCACGAGCTCGCCGTCTTCGGCCACTTTGGCCCTGACACCGGGAATGGGGTGGCCCACGCTCCCTGGGTGGGAGAAAAGGTCCGGGTCGCGCAAGGCGACAGCGCGGGCCGTCTCGGTGGAACCGTAGTTGACCGTCGTGCGGGCGGCGGGGAACCGCTCCTTGATCCCCTCCAACAGCTCGGTGCTCACCTGCGAGGTGCCGGTCAGGGCCCATTGCACGCCGCCGGTGTCGACCGCCATGTCGCTCTCGAGGATCCGGCGCCACACGGCGGGAATGCAATAGAGGACCGAGGGCGACCAGCGCGCCAACGCGCCCAGGATCTGCGGCGCGTCGGCGCGGCGCACCAGATGGGCCGCATGGCCGGCCGACCACGCCATCATGGCGAAGTTCCATCCGGCCATGTGGAAGAGCGGGAACATGACGACCTCGCCCGGGCCACCGGTGGTGGCGTAGGCGGCCGCGCCGGCGTGGGTCCGCAGCCAGGTGGCCCGTTGCGAGACCATCAC
This sequence comes from Acidimicrobiaceae bacterium, assembly GCA_003133545.1. Lineage (GTDB taxonomy): Bacteria > Actinomycetota > Acidimicrobiia > Acidimicrobiales > RAAP-2 > Bog-473. Next base: position 45,578 of record PKYA01000080.1, read on the forward strand.
TCCCTTGGGCCGGCCCGTGCTCCCGCTGGTGAGGAAGATGGTGCTGACGGCGTCTTCACCCGGCAGGGCCACGCCGGGCGCCCCGGTCGATGCCCCCGCGGCGTGCGCCAGGAGATCGGTCCCCGGCTGCCGCCCGGCGCCCCCCAAGGTGAGCAAGATGGTGCCCGTGCCCCGGACGAGCGCTTCGGCCCGCTCGGCCCGGGCTCGGTCGACCACGAGGAGCTGCGGGCGCAGGTAGGCCAGCACCGCGCCCGCCTCGGCGTCGGTGTAGTCCGGGTTGAGAGGGGCGAACGCCAGCCCGATCCGGTTCGCCGCGAAGTAGAGGCCCACACCATCGAGGGAGATGTCCGACCACCATGCCAGCCGCTCCCCCGGACGCCCCCCGAGGGCGAGCAGCGAGTTGGCGAACCGGTTGGCCTGGGCCGCCACGTCGCCGAAGGTCATCTTTTCGTCGCCCAGCGTGACCGCCAGGCGCGCCGGGGCCGCGCCGGCGGCGCAGGCCAGGACGTCGGTGGCAATGAGCGGCATGGAGTCGGCCCCCCGGGGAATGGTGCGAGGGTCCCTGCCCCTCGTCGCGCCGCGCCAGCATGCCACGCCCTCCCGATCCCTCGTTGCCCTGGGATATCGTGCGGCACGATCCGCCGGCACCGGGCCGCGGCGACCGGAGGGGGCGCATGGGCAGGTTGGGCGACAAGGTCGTGATCATCACCGGGGCCGGGGACGGTCTGGGGGCCACGATGGCCCGGCTCTTCGCCCGCGAGGGCGCCCATCTCACTTTGGCCGGCCGGCGGACTGAGCTTCTCGAGGAGGTCGCTGCCTCCCTGCGTGCCGGGGGCAACCGGGCGATCGCCGTCACCACGGATGTGACCGACGAGGCGGCAGTGATCGCCATGGTGGCGGCCACCGTCTCGGAGTACGGGCGCGTCGACGTGATGTGCAACAACGCCGCCCAACCCGGCCGCGACCTGCACGTCTGGGAGCAGACCCTCGAGAACTGGAACGCCACCCTCGCGGTCGACGTGACGGCGGCCATGCTGTGCAGCCGCGAGGTGCTGACCCAGAGCATGCTCGAACGACAGAGCGGCAGCATCGTGCACTTCTCGTCGACGGCCGGGCTGGAGGGGATCGCGCGCAAGAGCCACTACGGGGTGGCCAAGGCGGGACTCCGCACCTTGACCAAGGTCATGGCCAAGGAGGTCGGCCCCCGCGGCATCCGGGTGAACTGCCTGGTGCCCGGCGGGATACAGACCGAGCTCCTGCGCAACTATTGGAACCGCCTGGCCAACGAGCGGGGGGTCACCTGGGAGGCGATACGCGACGAGGGTGCCCGCTCGACGGCCCTGCGCCGGATCGCGACCCCCGAAGAGATCGCGCAGGTGGCGCTGTTCTTGGCCTCGGACGAGTCGAGCGCCATCACGGGCCAGTCCATCGTCGCCGATTGCGGCGCGCAGATGCCCGGGTGAGCGCGGCCGCACCGGGGTGGCAGCTGCGCCAGCCCCCGGACGACCTGGTGGCGCGGTGGCGGACGGCCGGCCTGTGGCACGAGGAGCCCCTCGGCCTCCTGGTCGACGACGCGCTGACGCGTCACGCCGGCGTGCCCTTCACGTTCCGCTCCGAGGTGCGGCCCTGGCGGGGCACCTACGGCGAGATCCGCCGGCTCGCCCTGCGCACGGCGGACGGTCTGGCCCGCCGGGGAATCGGGGAGGGCGACGTCGTCGCCTTCCAGCTGCCGAACTGGGTCGAGGCGGCCGCCACCTTCTACGCCGTCACCTACCTCGGCGCCGTGATCGTGCCCATCGTGCACACCTACGGCCCCAAGGAGGTCGCCTACATCCTGCGGCGAAGCGACGTCCGCCTCTTCGTGACCGCCGACCGCTTCGGGAGCACCGACTACCTGTCCCAGCTCGACGCCGTCCGGGCCGAGCTGCCGGCGCTCGAATCCCTCGTGGTGGTCGGCGACGGACCCCCACCCGCCGGCACCGAGAGCTTCACGGCGCTCCTCGAGGGACCCGAGCTGTCCGCGCCGTCGTGGGGCGACCCCCGCGGCCCCGTCGTGATCGCGTACACCTCGGGCACCACGGCCGACCCCAAGGGGGTGATCCACAGCGACACCACCCTGCGGGCCGAGATCGGTCACCAGACCACCATGCGCGGCTCGGGCGGGCGCAGCGGCCGCGCCTCGCTGGTCGGCGCGCCGCTGGGCCACGCCGGCGGGATGTACTCCTCCTT
>PKYA01000083.1 GCA_003133545.1 Acidimicrobiaceae bacterium
ACGAGGTCCAACCCGTGGTCGTCGAACGTACGGAAAAGCTCGATCGTGTGGACGCCCGGGATGCCGAACACTGAGGTGACGCCGGCACCGCTAAGGGCCGACTGGATGGCTTCGCCCACTGTGGTCACGGCGCTTGCCTTTCGTAAATGGCGCGACCGTCGCCGGCCGCCCAGGTCATTTTTCCAGACGCCGCCGGACAATGGCGCAAGGCCTCGTTGAGGCCAAGCCGTAGCCGGGGCAGGTCGGCTCCGACTGCGCTAACCAGGACGCCCGGTCCCTCGAGCGCCATTACGGCCCAGCCCGCGCCCGCGGCCGGCAAGGGCAAGTCGTGGGCACTCGCGCCAGCGGCTGTCGTGGTGAGCAAGACCAGCCCGACTGCCCGGTTGGTCCCCACAACGGCGGGGCCGTCCCAGCCGGCCACACCGGGCCCGAGCTCCAGCTGGTGGCGGAGCAGGGGCTCGTCGTCGATGTCGACATCAAGGCGCAGGCTCAACCGGCCCGGTTCCTCGCCGTGGCGACCGAGCACGATTTCCTCTGTCCAACGCAGTGCGGCCCCGTCGGCCAATTTGGCCCGGGCACGCTGAGAAAAAGAGCATCCGGCTGAGGCGATCATGGGTTGCAGGTGCCAATCGAGGCAACCGCCCTCGGCAACAGAGACGTTGACCTCGAGGGACGAGCCGGACGAGGCCCAAGCGATCATGGAAGCGGCTGAGCGGACTCTGAGGGTGGCGCCCGCCTCGACCAGCTTCAGCGAGCTCTGGCGTCCGTGGCCGGCGCGCTCGGGAATGAAGCCCGCCCCGGCCACGAGGGCCCGCTTTCCTTCGAGGCCGAATCCGATCATTTTTTGATGGTCCTCCCCACCTGGCCGGGCGGAGTCGCCACGACCGAGAGTGCCATGATGCTGCAAAAGGCACGCGACGTCATTTTCCGTGCTGCGGGGAAAGGGCGGGAGCTCTGGTGCCGGCAATCGAGGTCAGCGATCTGGAGGCGATCGGGCACGGCGTTGCGCGTCCCGAACAGGTGCTGGTGAGTCGCGACGGCCGGGTCTTCGCCTCCGACAAGGCATCGGCTGTGGCGCAGGTCCGCCCGGATGGCTCGCTGCACCGGATGGGGCGGGCGGGTGGCGAGCCGAACGGGATCGCCTTGGACGGCGCGGGCCGCTTCCTTATCGCCAACTTCGGTCTCGGCGAGCTCCAGGAGCTCGACCCGGCCGCGGGGACAGTGCGCGCCCTGGTGCGCGGGAGCGTCGCCGGGCGTTCGTTGCGGTGGGTCAACTATGTACTCGTCGACTCGTCGGGCGCACTGTGGGCGTCGGTGTGCACGCAGAGCGACGATTTGGTGCACACCATCGCCCACGGAACCTCCGACGGCTACCTCTTCCGACTCGGGGCGGGTGCCAGGCGTGCCGAGGTGGTGGCGGACGGCGTGAATTTTCCGAACTGCATGGCCCTCGACCAGTCGGAGGGGTACCTCTACGTGGTGCGCACGCTCACGGCCGACGTTGTCCGCTTTCGCGTCGAGGGCGCACGGCTCGGACCCGAGGAGCCGTTCAGCCCCTCGCTGGGAGACAGGCGACCCGACGAGTACGGGGACCATGCCGGCGCGTTGCTGGCCGATCGCGCCGTGACGCGGCGCTGGGGCATGGCCGACGGCTGCGCCTTCGACGCGGCGGGCAACTTGTGGGTCACGTTGGCCCGGGCCAACCGGATCGTGGCCGTGTCGCCGCAACGCGCCGCCACGACCATCGTCGAGGACGTCGAAGGGCACCTCATCACCGGGCCTACCAGCATTGCCTGGGGTGGTCCGGACATGCGCGACATCTACATCGGGTCGTTGGAGGCGCCGTACATCGTCCGCGGGCGGAGCTCGCTCCCCGGCATGCCCATGGTCCATCAGCGCTGACGCGGCGCCGGTAGGGCCCCGCGCCGCCCGGTTGTGCCCGCGCCGGACTTCGCTTACATTGCAATCAATGCGGTCATGCCGCCCCATCGGCCGGACAGGGAGGGTCGGTCTGCCGCCGGTCCGCCTCGGCGGAGACCTCAACCCCTAGGAGGAGCACATGGCCGAGGAAGCCGCGTCAATGCTGTCCCGCAACCCCGTGTTCGCCGCGCTCGGGACCACGCGCGCCGTGCGGCGTTTCTCCCCCGACCCCGTGTCCCGTGACATGGTCGAGGCGCTCGTCTGGGCGGCGACACGGGCGGCCAGCCCGGAGAACGACCAGCCGTGGGAGTTCGTCGTGGTCACCGACCCCGCCCGTCGGGCCGAGATCGGGCGCCTGGTCAGCGCAGCGGCGGACATGCACGCCGCCTCGCTCCCTCCTACCGAAGATCCGAGCGTCCGGCGGTCGCAGGAGTCGGCCAAGCACTTGGTGCGCAATTTCGGGGACACCCCGGTGATGATCTTCGTGTGCCACCACGTCATCGACTACCCCGAGGCCTACGCCGCCGTGGGCGTGGGGTTCAGCGCCGTCTTCATGGCGGCCGCCAACATCTTGGCGGCGGCGCGTTCGCTGGGGTTGGGAGCCGCGTTCACCTTCAGCCACATGCTGGCCGGCCCCGATCTGCCCCGGTTGCTCGGGCTCCCCGACGACGTGGCCATCACGGTCACCATCCCGGTCGGCTGGCCCGCGGGTCCGGTCGGGCCCGTTTCCCGGCGCCCTTATCACGAGGTGTTGCACTGGGACCGGTTCGGATCCTGACGCCCGGATCGGTGACCGGAGCCTCCCTTGTGGGGGCACCGCGGGGTCGCTACTATGGGCTCGCAAGTACTGATTCATTGTAACCAAAGCGAGGACAGGACCACCTGCCCGAGCGGGGGAAGGCGGCCGGCGGGGCCGGAGTACAGCAGGCACACAGGAGGTCGAGGGGGATTGCCCGCCGGCCCGGAGGCATCCGAGGAGGAGCCATGTTGCAGCGCATCACGCACAGCGAATGCATCTATGCACCCGGCGACGGGGACCTGGTCAAAGAGCTGTTTGTCGCTCTGGGATTCGCCGTCACGAAGGTCGAGCCCTACCCCTACATCATCGCCCACGTCGACCCCGACGACCTCGACGTCATGAGCAACGTGATTTACGCCTCGGAGCTGACGCCGATGCAGCAGGCGTTCGAGAAGACGCTCCAAGAGACGCTGGCNNTCCGTCCACTTCGGCTTCCAGTACGAGACGCGCGAGAGCTTCCAGGCCACCGTCGACCGGCTGCGCGAGGTGAGCGGCCCGGGCAAACCGCTCGAAGGACGTCTGCTGGTGACCGGTGTCTACTTCCCGGGTGACGATCTTTCGATCACCGAAACCATGGCGCAGGGCTTCGTCTGGACCGATGTGATGGCGTCGGGGATCCTCACCTTCGGTCAGCACCTGGAGCTGCAGTGGCACATTGAGCCGTCCGTGGTCCCGACACCGGCCTAAGCGCACCCGGCGCGCCGCCCCCTCCCGCGCCGCCGGCGAGGGGAGCGCCTTGCCCGTGCCGCACGAGGGGGAGACCCATGAACCACACGGTCGCGCCATGAGTGGCCGCGTCGCCGGCAAGGTCGCACTCGTCACGGGCGCCGCCCGGGGCCAGGGTCGCTCGCACGCGGTGCGGCTGGCCGAGGAGGGGGCGGACATCATCGCGATCGACATCGCCGCCCCCGTGGACGTCGTCGCGTACGACGGGGCGACAATGGAGGATCTCGAGGAGACCGTCCGGCTGATCGAAGCCCTCGACCGGAGGGTCCTGGCCCGACAGGTCGACGTCCGGCAACGGAGCGACCTCCAAGGCGTCGTGACTGACGGCATCGCCGAGTTCGGCCGGTTGGACATCGTCGTGCCCAATGCCGGTATCTGCCCGCCGGGCGCGCCCTTCTGGGAGATCTCCGAGCACGAGTGGGCCACGGTGCTCGCCATCAACCTGACCGGAGTATGGAACACCGTGTCGGTCGCGGTGCCACCCATGATCGAGGCGGGCAAAGGCGGCTCGGTTGTCCTCACCAGCTCGAGCTCCGCCATCAAGTCACCGCCCAACCTTTCGGACTACTCCGCCTCCAAAAAAGGGGTCATCGCGCTGATGGAGACGATGGCGGTCGAGTTGGGCGCGCACTACATCCGGGTAAACGCCATCTGCCCCGGTTCGGTCGACACCCCGATGATCCAGAACGAGGCCATGTACCGATTTGTGCGGCCCGAACTGGAGAACCCCAGTCGCGAGGACTGCGCCGAGGTGTTCCGCAGCATGAATCCGATCCCCGAGCCCTGGGTGGCGCCGCGCGATATCAGCAACGCCGTGGTCTGGCTCGCCTCGGACGAGTCGCGCTTCATCACCGGCGTGACGTTGCCGGTCGACCTGGGCCTGGTGGTGAACTGGTTCTGAGCGCCTCGGCTTGCCCTCCCTGGGACGGTTGCGTATCCTGTAAATGCTTATAGAAACAAGACCGAACGGCGTGGGAGGTTGGCTATGGCATATGTCGTCGATACGGCGCACGTCGATCCGGTGGACGCCCAGGAGTACATGCGCATCGTCGAGACCGAGGCCGTGCCCGTGATGACCGCTGCCGGGGCCGGCTTCGTCTCGTGTTGGGGGACTTCGCCCGAGCTCGGCGAGGAGGTGTGGATCGAGACCGTCTGGTCGTTCGCGGACCATTCCGAGTGGAACCAGATCCGCAAGAACATGGTGCTCGATCCCCGCTGGTACCAGTACTCCGAGAAGACGGCCCGGCTCCGCACCGGGGGGACCCGTCGGTTCTTCTACGCGGCACCGTTTTCACCGCTGGCGTAGCGCACGGCGACAATCGGCCGACCGGGACAATCGACACAAGGCAGGGGGCATCAAGGTGCTGCGACGTTTCGAGATCTACACCATGAGCGAGGGTGCCGCGGCGGAGAAGGAGCGCGCGCTCGAGTCGGCGTTCCGCCGCTGTGGTGACTTCATCCCCGAGATGCTGCACTCGGTGGTGGGAAAGAACCTCTCGGATGCGCGCGTGCAGATGGTGTGGGAGCACGCCTACGAGTCACCCGAGGCGTACCAGCGTTACATGGTCCATCCATTCCACGCCAACATCTTGGACCGCTACCTCCTGAACGACTGCCCCGAGCGCATCGTCGCCGACAGCCCCTTGGGGGACGGCACGCTGGTGGGCTACAGCTGCGAGGGGCCCGTCTATTTCATGGACCATGGCCTGCGCAAGGTGGTGCTGTTCGGCTTGGAGGGCACGGCCGAACAGCAGGGATCCTTCGTCGAGGCGTTGCGTGGCCTGGCGACGATCCAGGACGGCGTCACGCTCTCGGTGGTGGAGCCCAACACCTTCGGCGTGGCGTGGTTCGACGGCGTCACGCCCATCCTCCCGCCGTCGCAGTGGACGCACATATGGGAGCTCGGATTCTCGTCCGCCGAGACCTACGACGCCTACCAACAAGGAGATTCGCCGCTCGCCCGGGCTGAGGCGAGCGGATGGAAGGAAGACGGCTGCGACGCGGTGCGCCAGGCCGTCGAACTGCATTACACAGTCAACCTGTAGATCGGAGCGTGCACATGGCGATGGAAGAGCAGAGTCTGGAGTTGCCGAGGTTCATCTCGGTCGACGACCACGTGGTGGAGCCCCATGGGCTCTGGCAGAATCGGCTCCCCGCGAAGCTCAAGGAGAACGGTCCCCGGGTGGAGAGGCAGAAGGGCCAGGTGGTCTACACCGAGGAGCGCCAGCCGATCTTCGCGGCGGGCGACGGACCCGACGACCGCTGGTGCGACGTCTGGTACTACGAGGACACGCTGTGGCCCATGCATGCCGCCTTCGCTGCCGTCGGTCCCACGGCCAGCCTGCCCGCGACCACGGCGCTCACCTACGACGACCTGTTGCCGGGCTGTTTCGACCAGACGCACCGCCTGGCCGACATGGACCTCAACCACACTGAGGCCAGCTTGTGCTTCCCGACGGTGCCCCGCTTCTGCGGCCAGTTGTTCTTGAACCGCAAGGACATGGACCTCTCGCTCTTGTGCGTGCGCGCCTACAACGACTGGATGATCGAGGAGTGGTGCGGGGGCGCCGGCACGGGCCACCTCATCCCCTTGACCCTGGTCCCGTTGTGGGACGCCAACTTGGCCGCCGAGGAGATCAGGCGCTGCGCCGCTTTGGGCTCGCACGCCGTCGCCTTCTCCGAGAGTCCCTCCGAGCTCGGCCTGCCCAGCATCCACACCGGGGAGTGGGACCCGTTCTTCGCCGCCTGTGCGGAGACCGAGACCGTCATCAACATGCACATCGGCTCGTCGTCGCGCCAGCCCCAGACCTCACCCGGCGCTCCCATGATCTCCATGGTGGCCCTCACCTCGGAGAACTCGGTCCACGCTCTGGTCGACTGGTTGCTCTGCGGGGCGCTGCCGCGCTATCCCTCATTGAAGATCGCCATGAGCGAGAGCCAGGTGGGCTGGATGCCCTTCATCTTGGAACGCCTCGACAGTGCCTGGCGCCGGTCCAAGAACTATGACCCGAGCATCTACGCGTTGATCCCCGAGCCGCCCAGTTCCTACGTGCCCGACCGGGTCTTTGCCTGCGTCTTCGACGACTCGGTCGGCCTGGCCTTGCGCGACCACGTGGGCATGGGCCAGATCATGTTCGAGACCGACTACCCCCACGCCGACTCCACCTTCCCCGAGTCAAAGCAGGTGGCCGAGAAGATGATCGCCGAGTCGGGGCTGTCGACCCAAGAGACCCTCCAGTTCCTGCGGGCCAACGCCATCGCCTGCTACGACCTGCAGCGCTTCGGCATCGAGAGCTAGGGAGGCCAGCCGAGGGCTGGCCAGAGGAGGTGCGAGTGTCCAAAGCCGGGAAGCACGCCATCGTGACCGGAGGGTCTTCGGGGATCGGGAGCGCCATCGTCGAGCGTCTCGAGGAGGCGGGGACGAAGGTCGCGATATTGGACCTCAACAAGCCGGGGGCCGGATCCGGCGCGGCGTTCTTCGAGTGCGACGTCACCGACGAACCCACCGTCATCGCCGCGGTGGCCGAGGCGGCGGCGCACCTGGGGGGATTGGACCGGGCTTTCCTCAACGCCGGGGTCGGCGCCTCGGGTGCCCTCGTCGATCTCTCGGGCGAGGAGTGGGACCGCGTGCACGCGGTCGACCTGCGCGGCGTCTTCCTCACCTTGCGCGAGGCAGCCAAGGTCATGCTGGCGGCCGGCGGCCGAGGCTCGATGGTGGTGACCGCCTCGGTGTGCGGGTTCCTCACCGATCGGCGCATGTCCCACTACAACTCGGCCAAGGCGGGGGCCATCTCCCTGGCCAAGGTGGCGGCCGCCGAGCTTGGGTGCTCCGGCATCCGCGTGAACGTGGTGGCCCCGGGCGTCACCGAGACGCCCATGTCGGCGGTGACCGACACCATGCTGGTCGGCTACCGCGACGCGGTGACCCACCGGACGCCGCTCGGGGCCTTCGGTGACCCGCGCCACGTGGCCGACGCCGCCGTCACGCTCTCGGACCTCGAATGGGTGACCGGTCAGGTGCTGGCGGCCGACGGAGGGCTCTCCTTGTTCAGCCCCATCGACCTCGAGGACTTCCTGCCCGAGGCGGCCGGTACGGCCAAGTGGTTGGCCGGGTCGGGTGTCGGCGATGCTTGACCTCCTCATCGTTGGGGCCACCGTGGTCGATGGCACCGGGGGCGCCGGCCGGGTGGAGCCCGTCGGCGTCGTGGACGGGCGCGTGCAGATGGGGGAGCGCGCCCGTGGGGCAGCGGCCCGCCGGCGCATCGACGCGTCGGGGCTCGTGCTGTGCCCGGGTTTCATCGACGTCCACACGCATTTCGATGCCCAGGTCTTCTGGGATCCCTTCCTCACCCCTTCGTCGCTGCACGGCGTCACCACGGTGGTGGCCGGCAACTGCGGGTTCTCCATCGCCCCCCTCGACGACGCGGACGCCGACTACATGATGCGGCTCCTGGCCCGGGTGGAGGGGATCCCCCTGGCGGCGCTCGAGGTCGGGGTGCCTTGGAACTGGCACACGTTCGGCGAGTACCTCGACGCCGTCGCCGCTGCGGGCCCCGCCGTCAACTTCGGGGCCATGGTGGGGCACTCGGCCCTGCGGCGCAACGTGCTCGGTCCCGACAGCGGCGCCAAGGGCATTGCACCCGAGGCGATGGAGCGCATGCGCACTGCACTGCACGGCGCGCTCGAGGCCGGGGCCATGGGCTTCTCTTCCTCATGGGGCGCGGCGCACTTCGACGGTGACGGGGACCCGGTTCCCTCGCGCCTGGCCGATGACGCCGAGCTCCTCGCGCTGTGCGCCGAGCTGGCCACCTTCCCCGGGACCCAGGTCGAGTTCATCCCCACCATGGAGCCCTTCGGCGCGGCGCACATCGACCTCATGACCAAGATGTCGGTCGCCGCCCATTCGCCCCTCAACTGGAACGTGCTGCTCCCGACCGATCCCGAGGTGTGCCGGGGCAAGCTGGCGGCCTCGGATCATGCCGCCGCCCACGGCGGCCGCGTGGTGGCCTTGAGTTATCCCGGCCCCCTCCAGGCCCGGGTCTCCTTGTTGAGCTCGGCGTTCGATGCCATACCCGGCTGGTCCGAGACGATGGCGCTCCCACCCGAAGAGATCATCCGCAGCCTGAACGACCCGGCTGAGCGTGCCCGCCTGCGCGACCTCGCCAGCCGCGGCGACGCGGCTATCCTCGGCCTCACCCGCTTCGAGAACCTGCGGGTGCTCGACACCTACACGAGCGAGACGAAGCCGATGGAAGGGCGCCTGCTGGGCGAGTTGGCCCGAGAGCGCGGCAGCGAGGCCTTCGACGTACTGTGCGACCTGGCGACGGCCGACATCCGGACCGGCTTCTCCCGGACACCCATCGGTGATGATCCGGTCAGCTGGGAGCTGCGCCTCGACACCTGGAGCGATCCGCGAGTGGTCATCGGCGCCTCCGACGCCGGCGCGCACATCGACATGTTGTCGACCTTCGATTACGCCGTGGCCCTGCTGGCCATGGCGCGCGAGCGTGACGCGTTGGCCCTGCCCCAGGTCATCCGCTCCCTCACCGACGTGCCCGCCACGCTCTACGGCATGAACGAGACGGGCCGGGTGGCCGAGGGCTTCCGGGCCGACCTGGTGTTGTTCGAACCCGACGCCGTGGCGCCCGGCCCGGTCCGCTGGCAGGACGACCTACCCGGTGGCGCCGGTCGCCTGTTCAGTGAGCCCGTCGGGATCGAGCACGTCGTGGTGAACGGGACAGAGATCGTGGCGGGGGGGAAGCTCACCGGGGAACGCCCGGGCCGGGTCCTGCGCGCCGGCGTCGACACCGGTCCCAACTTCTGACCGGCTGCCTCAGTCGGCGAAGACGGCGTCCAGCGCGGGCGCCACGTCCCGGTGGGTCCTGATCGGGAAGGAGCGGCCCCGCCCGGCACGGGCCAGGTCCCGCGCCATGTCCAGATCGTGCTCGCCGCTCACGTCGACCAGCACGTCGAGCCGGCCCAGCGCACCGGCCAGCGGCACCGGGTGGCTGCCCGCGTTGTGCACGCAGTCCGAGAGGAGCACGGCGCGGGGGTGCGGGGCGCGTGCGCCCGCCAGTTCCTGCTTGGCCAGCTCCAGGGGGAAGCCGACGTTGGTCAGACCCCGGGCCGGCAGGCGCAAGAGTGTCTCCATCAGTTGGCCCGGCTCGACCCGCTCCCCGAGCGCCAGCAAAAGGGCGGCGTCCGACCAGAAGGCGATGACGGCGAGTTGGTCGTCCTCCATCACGCCGGCCAGCGCGCCGACCGCTGCCGCGGCGGTGCGCACCCGCTCGCCCCGCATCGAACCCGAGATGTCGACCAGGAGGGCAACGGCGCGCGGGTGCACGGTACGGGCCCGGACCATCACATCCTCGGGGCGCGGGTCGGCCACGGCGAGGAGGGTGTCGAGTGTGGCGTCAAGATCGATCTCGTCCGCGCCGCCATCAAAGGGGACACTGCGCAGCGTCCCGCGCCCGGCGCGGCGGGGCTCCGGTCCGCGGCGGCGCGCCAGGGACAGCCGGGACGTGATTTCGTGGGCCCGCCGCAGCACCTCGGGGTCGTGGGCCGTCTCCGGGATCGGTGCGACTGCCGCCTCCTCCTCGCTGGGCCCGGCGCCGGTCCGGTCGTCGCGCGACCCGCCGGGTTTGGGGACCGGGCCGTTCGTGCGCAGCGTGAGCCCGCCCGCGTGCCCTGAAGCAGTGGGGACGTAGAGCCGCGGCGGCTCGCTGAGCACCTTCGGCGCGCGCCGGACCGGGGCCGTGGGCTGGCGAGGCCGTCGCAGCGGCGACTCGATGGCCGCCTCGTTCTCCCCGCCCGCCGCCGCGGCCAACCCGAGGAAGTAGCTCTCCCAGATGTCATGGAGCACCTGTTCGGGCGTGCACCCGGCGGCCGGGTCGAGCTGGATGCGCCCCGAGAGGGTCACCATCGCGGCGTCGAGCAGCAGCGCCCGATAGGTCGGCGGGGGATGGCGCACCGCGCCATTGAGATCGATGGCGACGCCGCGCGTGCGGCCGAGCTGGCGCGCCACCATCACGGTGTCGATGGCACCGCGCACGCTGCTGCCGTGCCGCAGCTCGGGATGCGTGCGGGTGGCGCGCGCCAGCGCCACCGCGTCCGCGACCAGCCGGTCGTATCGCGACACTGCTCCCGCACCGCTGCCCCCGGCGTGGCGCGCCACGATCTCGCGCTCGAAGTCCTCGTCCTGGTACCCGACGGCCAGACGGCAGAGCCGGTCGCGGATGCTCATGGAGATGCGCATCGTCCCCACGTTGTCGAAGGGGTTCATGGAGGCGACGAGCCGGAACGTCGGCTCGGCCGTGACGGTCCCGACCCGCGGGATGGTCAGGCGGCGCTCCCCGATGGCCGAGAGGAGCGTGTTAAGGGTGTCCTGGGGGCTGCGGTTGAGCTCTTCGATGTAGAGGAAGCCACCCTGGCGCATAGCGGCGGTGAGCGGTCCGTCGATGAAGTTCTCGTTCTGATAGCCCTCGCGCAGTACGCGCTCGGGAGAGTGATGGCCGACGAGCTTGGCGGGCGTGAGGTCGGCGTTCCCCTCGACGAACATGAGCGGGACGCCCCATTCGGCGGTGATGGCCCGGAGCATGGTGGTCTTGCTCGTGCCCGGTGGGCCCTCGAGCAACAGGTCCCGCCCGGCGGCCACGGCGGCCCGCAGGAGCTCGAGCTCCCGGGTGCGCCCGATCACCCCCTCCGCCGGCGTCACCGGGCCGGGGGTGTAGGCGGATGCCATTCGACGTCGGGGTGGACGGCGCCGGTCGACCAGCATCCGGTCAGCCCCATCGCCGTGATGAGCTCGCGCTGAAGGAGGCGGAAGGCGTCGCGCACGCCATGGGCGCCGTCGACCGCCAGGCCCCAGAGCGCGGGGCGGCCTATCAACACGGCATCGGCCCCCCGCACCATCAGGCGCAACACGTGCGAGCCCCGGCGCACCCCCCCGTCGGCCAGCACCCGGCACCGCCCTTCTGCCGCCTCCACCACCGAGGGGAGCACTTCGGCCGCGGTGGGGGCGCAGTCGAGCTGGCGCCCGCCGTGCGTGGAGAGCACCACGCCGTCGGCGCCGTGGTCGATGGCACGGCGCACGTCGTCGGGATCGAGGACACCCTTGACCAGCAGCGGCAGCGTGCAGCGGTCCCGCAGTGCGGCCAGGGCCTTCCAGGTGAACGGTGCATTGTCGAGGATGAATAGCGACTCGGGTGACCCTTGGCGCAAGCTGATCAGCCGCTCGTTCCAGCCCGGAGGGTAACCAGCCGGGACGTTGCGCCGCCGGGCCAAGACGGGTACGTCGATCGACACGACGAGGGCGCGGGCCCCGGCGGCCGCGGCGCGCCCGGCGATCTCGCCCGCCGTGCCCGTGTCGGAAGGGAGATAGAGCTGGAGCCACCAGGGCACTCCTTGTGCGCCGATGTCCTCAATCAGCGTGCTGCCCGTCATGGGCACGACGGCGAGCGTTCCGGCCAGGGCGCAGCCCCGGACCATGGCGCGCTCCGCGTCGGCGTGCACGAACGGCTGCCCGGAGGTGGGGGCGGCCAGTACCGGCAGTGCGAGCGGGTGGCCGAAGAGCACGGTGGACGGGTCGACGGTGCCGCCGTCGCCCAACCCGCGCTGGCGCAGGACGATCTGCTCGAGGACCGCCTTCTCCCGGGCGTGGGTCCGGCCGTCCTCGGCCACGTCGCTCACGTACGCCCAGGTCCCGGCATCGAGGCGCGCCCGCGCCAACTGCTCGAGGTCGTCCAGGGAGTGGTACGGCAACGGGGGGAGGGCCACCTCGTGGCCCTGGGCCGGGCTCGTCACCGGGTCGCGGCGGTCGCCCGGCGAACAGGGGGTGGGCCGCTGCACAGCGCATCAGTGCCGGCGCGCAGCACCCGGCCGGCGGCCTGGCCGGTGTAGCGGCCGCCGTGCACGACCTCGGTTCCGGCCACGATGACCGACTCGATCCCAAGACCGTGGCTGAGGAGGCGGGCGGCGCCCCCGGGCAGGTCCCGCGCCAGGTGCACCGGCGACGCCCCGATCCGGGCCGGGTCGAACAGCACGAGGTCGGCGTGCCCTCCGACGGCGACCCGTCCCCGATCGGTCAGCCCGTAGAGCCGGGCGGGGACGTCGGTGAACTCGTGCACCAACTCCTCGACGCTGAACACTGCTTCGTCGCGGACGAGCTCGGCGAAGGAGGCGGTGCTGTACTCGGCGTTGATGACGCCCCGCAGGTGCGCCCCGCCGTCCGACGCGCCGAGGACGACTCTCGGATCGCGCAGCACGCGCGCCCGCGTGGCCCGCTGCGCGGGCGTCGCCGTCGGCACCAGGTGTCGCACGAACCCGACGTCGAGTTCGCTGGCCACCGCCAGGTCGAGCATCACGTCGAGCACCGATCGGCCCGACTCCGCCGCCAGCTCGGAGACCGGCCGCCCGACGCAGTCCTGCACCGCCGCCGCGCCGGAGTCGCTCACCACGTGATCGGAAAGGCTGTCGCGGAACATGGCGGTCACCCCGATCGGTGCCTCCGAGAGGCTCTGGTGGAGCTGGCGGCGCACGTCGGGGTCCGCCAGCGCCGCGAGCCGCGCCGTGGGGGATAGATCGAACAGTCGGTCGAACGCGGGCAGGCTGCGAAAGCCGACGTCGCTCTCGGCCAGATCGGTGCGCACGCGGAAGTTGTGGGGGATCATCATCGGCACCACCACCGCCCCCGCCGCGGCGGCGACGTCGGCCGAGGCCAGCTGGCGCTCGGCGATGTCGGGGATGGCCGGGTAGTCGAGGATGACCGTGTTCCAGTTCAGGGGGCGGTCGGCGGCCCGGGCCATGGCGGTCAGAAGCTGGTAGTCCTCGTCGGAGAATCCGTAGGCGGCCGAGGCGGGAATGAACTCGACACTGGTGCCCGGGAAGTCGCGGCACACCCCGGCCAGGGTCACGAGCTCCTCACTGGTGGCGAAGGTCGGCGGCGTCGGCACGCCGGCGCCGTCCCGATGGGTGGCTGCCGTGGCACTCGAGAACCCCATGGCCCCGGCGGCCAGGGCCTCGGCCAGCCCGGCGCGCATCTGGGCCAGCTCGTCGGCGGTGGCGCCCCGCTCCGACGCGGCCGGGCCCATCACGTGGCGGCGCAGCGCCGAGTGGCCGGCCAGGAAGCCGATGTTGATCGCCGGCGCGGACCGCTCGACGGCGGCGAGGTACTCACCGAAGGAGCGCCACTTGAATTCGAGCCCTTCTTCGAGCGCCTCGAGAGGTATGGCCTCTACCCGCGACAGCAGGCCGACCAGGAAGTCGGCCGCCGACGGGTCGACCGGGGCGAGGGAGATGCCGCAGTTGCCGGCCACCACCGTCGTGACCCCGTGCAGGGGCGATGGGGAAAGCGACGGGTCCCACAGGACCTGTGCGTCGTAGTGGGTGTGGACGTCGATGAACCCCGGGCAGACGACGAGCCCGGCGGCGTCGATGACGCGATGGGCGCTGCCGCTCGTGGGGCCGACCAGGGATATGCGCCCGGCCGTGACGGCGACATCGGCGCTGTAGCCGGGCTGGCCGGACCCGTCGACGACGGTCCCACCCTTGACGAGCAGGTCGTACAGGTCAGGCCCCGACCACTGTGCGCCGCAGTTGCCTCACGGGAGACTCACGCCTCGGCGTGGGGCGCGGATCGCGTCACGCGTGCGCCGCCTCTGTCCAGCGGCGGGGATTGACCTCGAACGAGCGTGGACCGTCGGCTAGGGCCACCTCGACGTGCAGGGCCCGGCCCACCAACGGGTCGAGATAGGTGCGGAAGACGACATCGGGACCGCCCTCGGGCCACCGCCGCTCCTCGAGGACCGGGCAGCCGTCCGTCCAGTGGGCCGGTGCCTCGGCCAGCACCTGGCCGCTCTCTTCGGCGTAGGCCAGGTTCCCCTGCTGCACAATGCCCGGGTACAGGGGGAACACCGGCGCGTCCCCTGCGTCCGGCACCCGGCGGTCGCCCTGGGGGCGCAACGCCGGCGTGGCCCGGGCCAACCGGTCGCGACGCAGCGCGTCCCGCCGTGCCGCGGTGGCGGTCGTGTCGACGGACCCGCCGGCGGCGAGCACGGTGCCGTAAATGCGATCGGCGTCCTCGGCCGAGAACCGGCCCGTTGCCACGTCTACCGCCACCGCCTCGGGATCACGGTCGAGCGCGTCGCCGAAGCCTCCGCCGCAGGCCAGCCGCATCTGGAACGACTCCCCTTCGCGCACCGGCGTGCCGGCGCTGTTGGGGTCGAGCTCGTCGATGGAGCCGTCGCTGCGGGTGACCAGGAACTCGTTGCAGCAACCGGGTGCGCCGCCGGCGATCCCCTGGAGCGGCAACCAGCGGCGCATGCCGAACATCGTCCCGCTGATCTGCTCGACGCCGTGGGGGCGCAGCGACAGCTGGGTGCCGCCGCCGGCCCGGTGCACCCCCGCCCCGCCCGAGCCCGGACGGGCGCGCCGCTCGGTGAAGAGCAGCGGGTACCACGACTCGAGGATTTCGATGTCGGCGATGGAGCCCTCGGCGTCGATCCCCACCGGGTTGCGGCCGAGATCGGTGCCGTCGCGCTCGCGGCCCGCCGAACCCCCGACCCAGTTCCCGTCGAAGGCCAGGAAGGCGTCGCTCGAGCCGTCGGGCAGCTGCCAGGACCACAGGTTGTTGCCCAGGGCGGACTCGAAGCCGGCGCCGGAGAGGTAGCGGCGCGCCGGCGAGGCCGGCGACGCGCCCAGCGCTAGGTTGAAGGCCTGCATGGCCACGTCGGCGGCGTTCAGGCCGACATGCATGTGGGCCGCGGCGATCGGGGCCGGCGGGTTGGCGTTGACGATGCTCCCTTCGGGGCACCGCAACTCGACCGGGGCGAAGATGCCCTCGTTGAACGGGAGGTCGCGGGCGACGCGGTGGGCCAGCATCACCAGGAATTCGGCCGCGATGATGTACGGCTTGGAATTGAAGTAGTGGTCCGTCTGGGGCGAGGCGCCCTCGAAGTCGAGGATGATGTGGTCGCCCTCCACAGTCAGCGTGCACGGGATCTCGTAGAACTCGTTGCCGTACTCCGTCCACGAGGTCGACTTGTAGACGCCGTCCTCGAGGGCGAGGATGCGCCGGCGCATCTCGGCTTCGGTCAGCTCGCGGATGGCGCGCAGGCTCTCGGTGAAGCGATCGCGTCCGATGCTCTCGACCAGCGCGCTCACCTGCTCTTGCGCCGAGTGGCACCCGGCGACGAGCCCGCGCAGGTCCATCTCGACGATGTCGGACATGCGGATGTTGTTGATGAGGATGTCCCAGACATCGGTCATCTCCTCGCCCTGGCGGAACAGGCGCACCGCCGGGCACCGCACACCCTCCTGATAGCAGTCGGTGGCCTGGGGGGCGAAAGAGCCGACCACCATGCCGCCCATGTCCATCATGTGGGCCGACAGCCCCACCCAGCCGATGAGATCCCCGTCGTGGAAGATCGGCTGCTGGATCATCACGTCCTGGGGATGCAGCCCGCCGCCGTGGTGGGGATCGTTGGCGAAGAACACGTCACCGGGGGCGACCGTGTCGCCGAAGCGGGCGATCGTCGCCTTGACCGAGTAGGACGCCGCGCCGAAGTGGAACAGGACCATTCCCGCCCCCACGATGAGGTCCCCTTGGGGATCCATGATGGTGACGGAGAAATCCTTGGACTCCGTGATGGTGGGGGAGATGGCGGTGTGGTCGACCGCCAGTGCCGCCTGCTCCCCAATGGCCTCGAGCCGGCTGCGGACGACCTCGAGGTCGATGGGATCGGTCGCCGGTCGCGCGCCGCCTGGTGCGCTCGCAGCCGGTGCCTCAGTGGTCGTGGTCATTGCGGGACCTCCGTGGTCGTTGTGCCTGTCTTCGCTGCTGTGCCTGTCTTCGCTGCTGTGCCTGTCTTCGCTGTCGTGCCTGTACTCGTGCTGCTCATCGTGCAACTTCCATTATGAACGTGCCGTGCTCGTCGATCCGCGCGCTGCTGCCTTCGGGCACCCACACGGTGGTGTCCATGGAGTCGACCAGCGCGGGGCCCTTGAACTCGTGGCCGGGGGAGAGGCCGGCGCCGTCGTAGACGTCGACCTCGGCCATCCCGTCGGCGCCCCGGCGCAGTCGCACCGTGCGGGTCCCGACCGGGGAGGCCAGCGTCCCGGTCTCGACGGCCGGTCGCGCCGCCACCCCGATGCCCGCCCGGATGGTCTGGCCGATGCCGATGGCACGCAGGCCGACCAGCTCGACCGGCGTCCGCAGCACGATGGAGCCCTTGCCGTACCGCTTGGCGTACTCGTCCATGAAGGAGGTCAGGAGCTCGTCGGAGGACGACTCGGTGAAGGGCCCGGGAGTGATCGGCATCTGCAGCTCGTAGATCTGCTTGCTGAAGCGCAGGTCCGCTTCGAACTCGACCGACTGGTCCCGCTCGGCCACGCCGTCCGCCGCCATGTCGGCCCGCACCTCGGCCTCGAGCTCGACCATCAATCGGGCCATGAGCGCCGGGTCTACCGGCATGGGTGAAGTGACCGAGCGCAGCCGCTCCCGGCGGACGTTCGTGGTGGCGGCCCCGAACGCCGAGAGCACCGAGGCCAGTTCGGGGATGAGCACCCGCGGGGCGCCGATGGCCCGGGCGATCTCGGGGGTGAACAGGGAGCCGCCGCCGCCGTAGCTCAAGATGGCGTACTGGCGGGGATCGAGTCCCAGCGAGGCCAATCTTCCCCGCACCGCCTTGATCATCCCGGTCAACGCCAGCTCCCGGATCCCCCAGGCCGTCTCTTCGGCGCCGAGGCCCAGCTGGGCGCCGAGGCGCTCGCAGGCTGTGCGGGCGGCGTCGGGGTCGAGGGCGAAGTCGCCCCCGAGGAACCGGTTCGGGTCGATGTAGCCCAACACCACCAGGGCGTCGGTCACCGTGGCCTGGTCGCCGCCGCGTTGGTAGCAGGCGGGACCGGGTACGGCACCCGCCGAGCGGGGCCCGACCCGGAGCATGCCCCGGGCGTCCACCCAGCCGAGCGATCCGCCGCCGGCACCGATCGACTGCACGTCGACCAGCGAGAGCGCCGTCCAGACGCCCATCATCTCCCCCCGCGTGCGGCGGGCGGGCTCGCCGTTGTCGATCACCGAGACGTCGAAGGATGTCCCGCCCATGTCGGCGGTGATGATGTGCGGCGCCTTGGTCACGTTGCTCATGGCCACCGCGGCGGCCACGCCGGCGGCCGGTCCCGACATCGCCAGACCCAGGGGGCGTCGCCGCGCCTCGCCGACCGTGATGGAGCCGCCGCCGGAATGCACCAGGAGCAGGGGGCTCTGCAGGCCCCGCTGTCGCAGTTCCTCTTCGAGCTCCTCGATCCCGGTAAAGGCCCCGGACACGTAGGCGTTCAGGACCGCGAAGGTCGTCCGTTCGTACTCCCGGATGGCCGGGTGCAACAGGGCGCCCGAGACTACCGGGAGCTCGGGGTAGAGCTCGAGGGCGGCAGCCACCGCCTGATCCTCGTGGGCCCGGTTGGCGAAGGCCCACACGAAGGACACGGCGAGCGCTTCGATTCCCTCGTCCTCGACCAGGTGGCGCACCGCCTCTTTGACCTGCGCCGGGTCGAGGGGGACCACGACCTCGCCGTTGCGGTCGATCCGTTCCTCGATCGCCGCGATGGTCCGCTGGTCCAAGATGTTCGGAGTGGAGAGCCACCCGTCCTCGTCGACGATGCGCGTCCCTTGCGCGATGGGGATCATCTCTTCGAAGCCGCTCGTGGCCAGCAGGCCGACCAGGCGACCGGTCCGCGAGGCCAAGGTGTTGGTGACCGCGGTGGTGCCCAGCCCGAAGCGGCTGACCGTGGGCAGCAGCGCGTCGAGCGTGGTGCCACTGCGCTGGGCGGCGATCTCTGCCGCGGCCAGCACCCCGAGGCCGATCTCCCCCGTCGTGGTGGGTGCCTTGGCCCGCCACGTGCTGGTCCCGTCGGTCAGGACACAGTCGGTGAAGGTTCCGCCGACATCGATGCCGATGCAGGTGCGAACAGTGTCAGCCATGAGCCCTCTCTCCCGTCTCTGTGCCAACGGCGCCTCCGGGGAGAGGCAGGCCCGAAAGGCGCGCCGCGAACGTGCCCCCGCGGCTCGCCCGCTCGTAGGCCATCGCGTCCCCTCCTGGTCGGCTATCGGACCTCCCCAACATAACAAAGTATGAACTGACGGGGCCGCGGCCGGGTGCCGCCGGGCCGGCCGTGGCCCGGGGTCGCCGCACTGCCCCGGCCCGGTCATTCGCGCTCCTGGCGCTCACGGTGGGAGGGAAAGAGGCTCGTTCACGGGCCCTGGAACGGGATCGAGCGATGCCGCGCATCATCGGGATCGTTCATAAAGATGTGTAAGCTTGATCTGGTGACTTCGGGCTTGAGCTATCGAACAGAACAGAACAGCGATGGTGTCAACCGAAGGCAGCTGAGCCAGCCGAGGATCGCCGAAATGATCGCGGACTCCCTGCGGCGGCGGATCCTGGCCGGGGAGCTCAATGACGGCGACGTCCTCCCCAAGGTCGACGACCTCCTCTTGGAGTTCCCCGTCTCGAAGCCGTCCATCCGCGAGGCGATGCGGATCCTCGAGACCGAAGGGCTTCTTTCCGTGCGCCGCGGCAATGTCGGCGGCGCCGTCATCCACACGCCCAAGGCCAAGGTGGCC
This sequence comes from Acidimicrobiaceae bacterium, assembly GCA_003133545.1. GTDB lineage: Bacteria > Actinomycetota > Acidimicrobiia > Acidimicrobiales > RAAP-2 > Bog-473. The sequence continues at coordinate 19,062 of PKYA01000083.1, forward strand.
GCCTACATGCTGGGGATGGTGCTCCAGGCCCAGGACACGGCGTTGGCCGATTTGGCCGCGGCCCTGGCGGACTTCGAGCCCGCCTGTGCCGCCAAGGCGGCCGAGCTCAGCCTGCGCGACAAGAGCCTCGTGGTGACGCTGACGCGGCTGAACCAGGAGCTCGAAGAGAGCATCGGGGACGGGCCGGAGTTCACGCGGTTGGCCCGGCGCTTCCATGACGCCATCGTGCAAGGGTGCGGCAATGCGACCATGGCCCTGGTGGCGGGTTCGCTCGAGACGCTGTGGTCGAACCACGAGTCGAACTGGGCCGAGACCACCAACGCCCATGGGGAGTACCCCGCCCTGCCCGCTCGCAAGAGCGTGCTGCGGACGCATGTGAAGATCACCGAGGCGATCGAGGAGGGCGACGCGGCGCGCGCCCGGCACCTGGTGGCCCAGCACCTGCACGAGTCGCAGCGTTACGTCCTCTCGCAGGGCAAGGAACAGCTGATCACGGTGGAAGGGCTTTCCAAGGCGCCCTGGTAGGGCCTCCTTATCTCCTCACAAGCCGAGTAGCGAGGCCAGGTGCTCGGTGTGCTCGGCCGGTGTACCCATGAGCTGGCGGCCCGTCGTGACCCGGCGCAGGTACAGATGGAGGTCGTGCTCCCAGGTGACGCCGATGCCCCCGTGGATCTGGATGCAGTCCTGCACGACGTCGGCCGCGGCCCTGCCCACGTAGAGCTTGGCGGTGCTGACCCGTGCGGCCGCCTCGGGCGCGTCGGCGGCCACCGCGGCCACGGCGGCTTCGACGGCTGCCTCGGAGGCCTCGAGCCACAGCTTCATGTCGGCGAAGCGGTGCTTGAGCTCCTGGTACGAAGCGAGCGGGCGCCCGAACGAATAGCGCTCGGTGGCATAGGCCAGGGTCATCGCGAAGGAGCGGGAGGCGGCCCCGACCATTTCGGCACACTGCACGACGTTGGCGATGTGGCCCTGGCGCTCCAGGAGCGCACGGCCCCGGTCGACCCCGATGACCACGGCGGTGCGCGGGACCACGGCGCCGTCGAAATGGAGGTCGGCATGCCGGCGCACCAGGTCGAGGCTGCTGACCCGCCTGCGCTCCAGTCCGGCGAGCTCCGCCGGCACCGCCAGGTGGGCGACGTCATCGCCCAGGCACACGGCCACGAGGAGACGATCGGCGTCCGCACCCGACTCGACCGCGCCGGCCGTGCCCGTGAGCGACAGCGCGTTCCCGGCCGGGACCGCCCGCACAGAGGGCGGCGATTGCGGCCAGGGGTCGCCGCCTTCGCCCCGCACCCAGGCCCAGACCGCCTCGCCCGCCCCGATCGCGTCGAGGGCCGCTCCGACGTTCTCGCTCTGCTCGGCCTGCGCCAGTGTCCATGCCGCCACGCTGGCGGGGAGCAGTGGCCCTGGCGCCACCCCACGTCCGTACTCTTCGGCCACGATGGCCAGGTCCGCCAGGCTGGCAAGGCCTGCCCCCGGCGCACCAGACCCGCCCAGCGTTTCGGGGACCAGCAGCGACGCCCAGCCGAGGTCGGCGGCGCGGCGCCACCAGTCGCGGTCGAAGCCGGCGGGGTTCTTCTCGCCCAAGAGACGCAGCCCGCTCACCGGGACGGTGCTCTCGAGGAACCGTCTGGTGGTGACCCCGAGTTGGCGCTGCTCGTCGCTGGCATCGAACCTCATCGGGTCATCACCGCCGCGTGCTCGGCGCATTGTGGGGGACCGAGTCGAAGGGGACACCCACGTCGGGGGCGTGCTCACGCGGTAGCCCGAGGACCCGCTCGGCAATGATGTTGCGCTGCATCTCGATGCTGCCCCCGGCCAGCGCGGCGCTCTGGCGCATGAGGAATTGCCCGCCCAGGGAGCCGGCGGTCCCCTCGGGCCAGACCACCACCTCGGACCGCGCGATGTCCACGCTGGCATTGGAGCAGAACAGCACCTTGGTGATCTCGAAGAGGCGGAGCAGCGAGCCCGACGTCGCCTGGAGCGTGCCGAGGGCGATGCCGGTGCCGATCCGTTCGACCAGCTGCTCCTGAATCGCATCGAGCGCGTGCGCCTCGGCGACCAGCGCCCGCACCCTGTTGTTGTGCGCCGTGCCCGCGGCGCGGGCGACCTCGGCCAGCTCCGGTGCCGTGGGCGCCACCGGTGTGCCTTCGGCCACGAGCCCGTAGGTGTAGGGCGAGGCAGCGCCCGCGAGGTTGCGCTCGTGGTACAGCAGCCGGCTGACCACCTCCCAGCCGGCGTTCTCCGCGCCGAGCGTGTCGGCAGCGCCGATGGCGAGGTCGGTGATGAACTCCTGGCAGAATTCAGCGTCACCGTTGGCTTGGGTGATCGGCTCGATGTCGAGGCCCGGCTGGTGCAGCGCCACGATGAACATGGTCAGGCCGCGGTGCTTGGGCAGCGACCAGTTCGAGCGGGCCAGGCACAGGGCAAAGTCCGAGATGTGCGCATTCGTGCTCCAGATTTTCGATCCGTTGAGCACCCACACGTCGCCGTCGCGGACCGCCCGGGTGATGCACCCGGCCAGATCCGACCCGCCGGCCGGCTCGCTCAACAGCTGGACCCACATCTCGTCGCCGCGCAGGATCGCGGGGATGTGGCGCAGCTTCTGCTCCTCCGTGCCGAAGTCGACGATGGTCGGGCCGAGGATCCCGAGCGTCACGTTGCACAGCGTCGGCAACTCGTAGCCGGCCGCCTCCTGGTTGAACACCTCTTGGAATTCCGCCGTCAGCCCCTGCCCGCCGTAGGCGGCGGGATACGTCAGCCCGGCGAAGCCCCCGTCGAACAGCCGGCGTTGGAGCTCCCGGTGCCGGGCCGGGTCGCGCGCCGATCCGGTCCGCGGCGGCCCGTCCTCACGTGGCATGTGGTCCGGCAGCCATTGGCGCAGGCGCCGGCGGAAGGGCTCCGTGTGTTGCTCCATGGCTCGGGCCTCGGTCGGGGACGTGGAGGGGTAAGGTGACAATCTTAAATAATAGACCGGGGGGTGGGACGTTGGGGCTAGGACGCCTGGAGGGCAAGGTGGCGATCATCACCGGCGCCGCCCGGGGACAAGGACGCTCCCACGCGGTGCGGCTCGCCGAGGAGGGCGCCGACATCGTCGCCATCGACATCTGTAGCCAGATCGCATCGGTGGACTACCCGATGGCCACGCCGGAGGATCTCGAGGAGACGGTGCAGCGGGTGGAGGACCTGGACCGACGGATCGTGGCGCACCAGGCCGACGTCCGGGACGGCGCGGCACTGCAACGGATCGCCGCCGCCACCGTGGCCGAGTTCGGCCACATCGACGTCGTCGTGGGCAATCAGGGGATCTTCTCCAAGGCGGCGCTGACCTGGGAGCTGTCCGACGCGCAGTGGCACGACACCTTGAGCGTCAACCTCACCGGGTACTTCGAGCTGGTCCGCGCCGTCGTGCCCGCCATGATCGCGGGGGAGCGGGGCGGGTCGATCATCTTCACCAGCTCGGTGCTCGGCACCAAGGGCGCCTGGCACATGTCGCACTACGCCGCGGCCAAGCACGGCGTGATCGGGCTCATGCAGTGCCTCACCCACGAGCTGGCGCCGCACATGATCCGGGTGAACACCATCAACCCGACCATGGTGCTGACGCCCATGATCGACAACGAGTCGGCCTACCACCTCTTCCGTCCTGATCTCGATGCGCCCACGCTCGAAGATTTCGCCGTCCCCTCGCAGGCGGGCAACCTGTTGCCCATCCCGTGGGTTGAAGCGGTCGACATCTCCAACGCGGTGGTCTGGCTCGCCTCCGACGAAGCGCGCTACGTGACCGGCGTCGCCCTTCCGGTGGACGCCGGCGCCGTCACCAAGTAGTCGGCGGACTGACCTCCGCCGCCCCCCAACCCCACTTGCCCGATATCGCATCGGCACCAGCGTTGGGTGAGCGTTGGGTGAGCGCTCAGTCGCGAGTGGGTCGTCGTCCGTACCGTTGTCCCAACACGTCGTCTTCCGGGATCGATCCGGAATCGGAGGAGAATGGGACCGATAGAAGCCGCAGTGACCCCGGGAGGCGTCGGGGGTCTCTTTGTCGAGATCAGTCTCTTGTTCCTTAATTTCTACGCCGTCTCCCGCATCATTACCAAGGCCGGCTACTCAGCAAAGTGGATTCTGGTGCCCTTGGCCCCTGTGTGTCTGTGGTTCGTCAGCTTTCTCGTCCTGGTCATTGACGTGCGATCCACGATCATCGGCGACACCACCGTGTCTGCACCCGTGAGCCTCGGCGACTTTCACGTCCTCGAGATCTTCGACTTCCTCAGCGTCGTTGTTGCGTGGGTGTTTTTTATGATCTTCGCTTTCTCGACGTGGCCGGTGTCCACTGCACGCAGAGAACCCAGGGGATTTCCTCCGAACCAGCCGACTGCCTTCGTGCCGGCCGGGCGCGCACCTGGCGCCACACTCGTTTCTGCGGCAATGATTCCCGGCCCTGCGGACCTCGGGCATGCTCCGTTCGATCTTTCGGCAGCTCCTCCTCCTCCTCCACACACGGCTGTCACGCCCGGTCCCCAATCCGAGCAAGAGAGCCCCGTCGTCTATTGCAGTTGGTGCGGGAAGGAGAGAGCCGTCGATGCGCAGGCAATTCACCATTGCGGCTCAAGGGATCGACCTCCCGTGTACTGCATGAATTGCGGCATTCCTCTTGAGGTTGGAGTATCCAATTGCGCCAAATGCGGAACGCCAACCACAAAATTGTCGCGCTAACGACGCAGTCGGATAGGCCCCAATTCCGATTCAGATGACACTGGTAGCTGGGCCTCTCAGCGTCCTTCCGCCGGCAGGGGCTGCGGTGCGAACGGGCCCTTCATGGCCGAGCGCATGATGATCTCGCGCACGACGACGCGCGCCGGGAGGCTGTCGATCCAGGCGACGGCGCTCGCCACGTCCTCGGGCTCGAGCTGCCAGAGGTCGTCGTGCGGGGCGGTCTGCAGCATCTCGGTGCGGACGGGGCCCGGGGTGATGAGGTGCACGCCGATGCCGTCGGGTTCGACTTCTGCCGCCACCGCGTGGGCGAAGGCGTTCATGCCCGCCTTGGACGCCGAGTAGGCCGCGAAGCCGGCCACGCCCTTCAGGCCGGCCGTGGAGGAGAGGAAGAACAGGTGGCTGCCCGGCTCCATGCGCGCCACCAGCCCCTTCGTCAGGAGGTAGGTGGAGCGCAGGTTGGCATCGATGACCCGGTCGAAGAGGCCGGGTGGGTGATCGCGCAGCAGTGCGCCCTCGACGACGCCGGCCGCGTGGACGAGGACGGCCGGCGAGGGCGCGGCCGCAATGATGCGTTCGATGTCCGCTTCTTCGGTGCAGTCCGCGGCCAACCAGCGTGCCGGCACGGTGCGTGCCGCGGCCTCGAGCGGGCCGGCCCGGCGGGCCACCAGGAGCACGTCGTAGCCCCGCTCGGCGAGCGCCCTCCCGCAGGCCAGCCCGATCCCGCCGCTGCCTCCGGTCACGATGGCCGTCTTGGTCGTCACCCAGGCCCCCTCAAGATGTCATGCATTACAATCTTTCGCGATGAAGAATGACTCTACCGGCGGGGCGCCGCCGCCCGCGGCCGTCTGCCCGGTGGTGCATTTCGATCACCACTCCCCGGAGCATGCGCTCGACCCCTGGGCGGTCTACCGGCAGATGCGCGACACCTGCCCGGTGATCGAGAGCGATGCCTACGGCGGGTTCAAGGTGGTCACTTCATACAAGAACGTCACCGCGGTGGCCCAGGATTGGGCGACGTTCTCGTCCGCGCACGATGCCGACGGGACGGGCAACGGGTACGGCGGGGTCACCATCCCCTCCGCGCCGCTCCGCTCCATCCCCGTCGAGACGGACCCGCCGGAGCACACCCGCTACCGCCGCCTGCTTACGCCCCTGTTCACCCAGGCCGAGGTGGATCGCCGGCGCGCCCGCATCGAGGAGATCGCGCAGCATTTCGTCGACCAGGTGATCGAAGCGGGCGCGTGCGACCTGGTGAACGACATCGCCGTGCCCACACCGGCTGCCTTCACGCTCGATCTCCTGGGCATCCCGGTCGAACGGTGGGAGCGCTACGCCGTCCCCATGCACCAGATCGTCTACGCGCCACAGGACACGCCCGAGTACGCCGAGGCGGTCGAGGGAACCGCATGGATCCTCGAAGACGTGGCGCGCGAGCTGGCGGCGCGGCGGGCGGGAGGGGGAGAGGGCGACGACCTGCTCTCCCACCTGCTGCGCGTGGAGATCGACGGCGCCCGTCTGGAAGAGCAGACGATCCTCGAGATCGCCTGGCTCGTGATTGTGGGCGGGCTGGACAACACGGCTTCGCTGCTCGCCAATGCATTCTTGTGGCTGTACCAGAACCCGCACCAGCGCGAGCGCCTCCGGGGCGACGACGAGCTGACGGAGTCGGCCTTCGACGAGTTCTTGCGCTATTTCACCGTCACCCAGGCCCTGTCGCGCACGGCCACCAAGGACACCGCGATCGAGGGCTACCCCATACGTGCCGGCGAGCGCGTCTTCATCGTCTGGGCGGCGGCCAACCGCGATCCGGAATTCTTCGATCGCCCCGAAGAGGTCGTCCTCGAGCGGAGCCCGAATCGCCACGTGGGATTCGGCTGGGGCCCGCACCGCTGCATCGGGGCGCTGGTGGCCAAGGAGATGTTCCGTACGGCGCTGCAGGCCGTGCTCACCAGGATGCCCGACTACACCATCGACGAGAGCCAGGTCCGGAGCTACCCGTCGGTAGGGATCGCCTGCGGTTTCATCGGCATGCCGGCCACCTTCACCCCGGGCGCGCGCCGGAGCCCGCTTAGCGC
>PKYA01000232.1 GCA_003133545.1 Acidimicrobiaceae bacterium
TAAGGGTGGCACCGTCCCATCCGTCGGCCTCGAGCTGGCCGGGCACCCGGTCGAAGATGGCCACATCGGTGGCTGCCAGCAGGCGTCGCAATTCCCGGCGCCCGTGACGTCCCCCTGGGTCGAACGCGGTCAGAACCTTGTTCCGATCCCAGCACAGCCAACCCGGATCGCCGTCCAGTGGTCCGCTCTGCACCGGCTCGATTTTGACGACATCCGCCCCGTAGTCGGCAAGGAACATGGCCGCCATCGCCCCGGCGGCACCTGTGCTGGCGTCCAGCACTCGCAGGTCGTTGTACGGACCAGCGCGAGGCGGAATGGCCGACATGGTGACACGGTACCGCTCTATTCCCGCCTCTGATGTGCTAAGTCTGGGTCGGCAATCGGCTGTCGCCAAGGGGAGGTAATCGATGCGATTCGGTGTACACCTTGGGCCCCAGGGGCTCGAGATGGACGAGCTTCGCGATGCCTGGCGGCAGATCGAAGATCTGGGCTTCGACTGGATCAGCGTGTGGGACCACTTCTATGCCGCTGCCCCTCCTTGGGAGCAGCCTTCTTTCGAAGCCACGGTGGTCCACACCGCTCTGGCCATGGAGACCTCTCGGGTGCGCGTCGGCTGTCTTGTGTACTCGACTGGTTACCGCCACCCTGGCGTGTTGGCCAATGCCGGGGTGGCGATCGACCATCTGTCGAAGGGCCGGTTCGAGATCGGGCTCGGCGCGGGCTGGCACCAGACCGAATACGACGCTTACGGAATTCCCTTCGAACCGCCAGCCGTCCGTCTCCGGCGTATGGCTGAGTATGCCGAGGTAGTCCGTCGCCTGTGGACCGAAGACTCCGTCGACTTTCAGGGAGAATTCTATAAATTGGAACAGGCCCGGTGCGATCCCAAGCCGCTTCAGCGGTCACCGCGTATCTGGATCGGGGCCCGAGGGCCGCGGGCGTTGGCTCTCGCCGGTCAGGTGGGCGACGCTTGGAATATCGCATATGTCTCACCGGAACAATTCGGCCACTCCTACGAGGTGGTGCGGGCCAACTGCCCCCGACCCGCCGAGTTCGTGGCCGGAGTCAACGTCGGCCTGATGGGCGAACTGAGCGAGTCTGACCGGCGGGAGTTCCTCATTCGTCGCTACGGCTCAGCCGAAGCCGGGGTGGTCGATGGCATCCTCGAAGGTTCAAGTGCGCGGATGATCGACCGAGTGGGCCAGTACCAGGACGCTGCAGCCGAATGGATCATCATCGCGCTGCGAGCACCGATCGAGGAGGAGGTGCTGGTTCGCTTTGCCACCGAGGTGATCCCGGCTTTCGCCGCTCCGCAAGACTAGGACGGGTTCATGCGGTCTTGTGAGCAGCGTTCTCAACTCTGCGATTGGCTCTTGATTCGGGTCTCCACGTATTACCCCGGTCACGGCCGCTCCAGCGGTATTCCCAGGCAAAAGGCGACGAACGCTCACGGGTGGGCCTGAGGAAATCCGATCCATTTCCAGGTGACGGTGAATGTCTTCAGCTTGCTGAGGGGTGATGCAAAGGACCTCGGAACGGAGTCCAGGCCGTCTTCGTAACCCGATCGACTTACGGACAACCTCCGATATCGTGTGCACATGCATAGGTATTGACCCGCTACATGCAAACTTGCTCGTGCTCCTCCAAGAGTCCCCATTGCCTGCCTTACTGACTGGAACCGACCGGAGGATTACGTGACTATGCCTATCGATGTGCAGGCCGTCCGTTCAGGGCTGAACAACGACGGCTACATCGTCTTCAGAAATGCCGTGCCAACCGCCCCATGCCAAGCAGTCCTCGAGGCGATTGGCCACGAGCTCGACATCTGGATTGACAAGCCCAGTAGCTGGGAACGGGTCTCGCACGAGATTGATCAGGTGCCGTTGTGGGGGCACCAGAGCCAGTGGAACATCCGCGAGCTTTCTGATCTGCACGCCATCTGGAGCGCTGTGTGGGGCACTGAGCGACTGTGGGTCGATCGCAACTCGTGCCGCTTCACTCCACCATGGCAGCCAGGCCGAGCGGACGCGCTGCCTTTGCATTGGGATGTCGACCCACGCGACCGTGAGCAGCAGTGGTACCAGGGGTTCGTGGCGTTGACCGCCAGCCCGGCGGGCTGCGGCGGCTTTCGATGCGCGCCTGGCGTCATGGGCAACCGGGATCGCTGGCCCGACACCTGGATGACGACCTCGCACGGCACTGAATACCGACCGGATCTTGTTGGCGAAGACGAAATCATCGAAGTGCCTCTAGACGTCGGCGATCTACTCGTGTTCGACCATCACCTGCCGCACGGCACCGTCCGGAACCTGAGTGACGAGCCACGGGCTGTCTTCTACCTCCAGATGTTCCCGACCGGCACCCCTGAAGAAGCCGCGGCAAACATCGCCGACCACAACGCGGGAATCGCCCCACCATGGTGGCGTTGGAAGCCAGGGCACGACCGAGTTGAACCCGGTCCACCGGCCAGACTGAACATTCAAGGTAGGCGCCTCCTGGGAATGGAGTCCTGGTAGGCGTCCGGCACGGCAAGGGATGCCGTTGCCGCGTTAGATGACGCTGGCGAATACCCGCTGTACCAACAAGTGCGTCGCAATGAGTCTCACCCGGTCGCAGCCCGTCTCAGCAAATGCGCTGGATTGCGACCTCCACCAGCCATTTTGCGACACGGTGCGACGACGCGCCACACGCCGCAACGACTTGACCAGGACTTTTAATCCCAAGGTGCCGGGATCGAGACCCGGGCGGCCCACCAGAACGTCCAGTTCAGCGGCGTGATGCGGCGGGCACGTGACCAACCTGGCGTAGTTTTGTCGATTGTAAGCGGCGCCACTCAGAATCCGATCTCGGGTCCGTCCTGTTCGATCGATTGAGAACGTTCTAGAACCTGCCGAAGTATGGGCAACACTGCTCGGTCCGTCTCCCGGCAGGCGGCCTCTTTCGATCGGATGACATCGGCCAGGCTTGCAACATCCACTTCGAGTGAGCTGAACACGACCGGTTGAGCATGGCGGCCGCCACCATGGAGTCGCCGAAGATCTTTCCCCAGGATCCCACCCCCGAGATTGGTTGTCAGCACAGTCGAGCTTTCAGGTACTTGGTCGTAATCACGTGGAAGGGAGGCTGCTGCTTCGTGATTGTCGAGCAGTAATTCGACTGAATCGAATATTCGTTAGAGCAAAAGCCGGGCCGTGCTGGCTCAGTTCCGACGGGGGGCACCCCCTGAGGCGCCAGCAGGAGATAGCCGACTTGAGTGCGGGCATCATCTGCAGGCGACGCTACCCGCCACCACTTACGTCACGCAGGGTGGTGGTGGCACGAGGACAAGGGAGGAGGTGACTACCTTGGACGTCACCGCGGTTAACGTCAAACTGTCTCCAGACGAGCAAAGTAAGGACTCGAAGAGAGATGACGGATAGACAGCCACTTCGTTATTTGATGGCGCTGTGGGAGGGCGGGGGTAATGTCCCTCCTGAGCTGGGAGTGGCTCGGAGGCTGATCAGCCGTGGTCACAAGGTGCACATGCTCGCTGATCCGACTATCAAAATCGCGGCCGAAGCCGCTGGCTGCTCGTTCTCGCCTTGGCGGCGCGGACCGCACCGAACATCGCTTGATCCGTCCGAAGATCTCATTAAGGATTGGGAGACAAAGAACCCACTCGTCATGTTGCGTCGAGCACGCGACCGGTTCATCGCTGGACCTGCAGCCGACTATGCCGCCGACACATCCGAAACGATCGACGCCTTCCAGCCGGACGCCGTCGTGCCGGACGCATTCCTATTCGGGTCGATAATCGCCGCGCAGGGAGCATCTCTACCGGTCGCCCTACTCGTGCCGAATATCTGGATAATGCCCTCCCGCGGCACGCCGCCGATGGGGCCCGGCTTCGCTCCCGCCAAGACGATTCTCGGACGTACACGTGACGCGGCGATGTTGGCGATAGTCAATCGCTTGTTCCGAGCCGGTCTGCCAGCTGTCAACTCTGCTCGTTCGGAATACGGTCTGGCGCCGCTGTCCTCCTTTTACGAGCAGGCCTTGGTCGCTGAGCGCATCTTGGTGTTGACCAGCCCAACATTCGACTATGCGGCAACCTCTGTGCCGGCCAATGTCCGCTATGTCGGTCCGATCCTGGATGACCCGGATTGGGCACAACCGTGGATATCTCCGTGGCCCGAAGTCGATAGACGTCCACTGGTGCTCGTCGGATTCAGCTCTACCTACCAGAATCAGGGGCCACTCCTGCGCAAGGTGGTCGAGGTACTTGCGACTCTGCCGGTGCGCGCCGTCGTGACTGTGGGTCAGATGCTCGCGGCCGACGAGGTCACTTCGACCGACAATGTCGTCGTCGTTGGCTCAGCTCCCCACCGCCAGATCCTTGCTCAGGCATCGGTTGCCGTGTCCCATTGCGGGCATGGCACGACGATGAAATGTCTGGCCGCAGGAGTGCCCATGGTCTGCATCCCGATGGGCCGAGACCAGAACGACACCGCGGCACGCGTGGTGTACCACGGAGCCGGGGTCCGACTCTCACCGAGCGCTTCGGGAGCCAAGATCCGCAAGGCAGTACAGCTGGTTCTCGGCGATGATCGCTTCCGTTCCAATGCATCGCGGATGTGCTCGGCAATCGCCGACGATTCAACCGCCGACCTCGTGACAGAACTCGAGATGTTGGTGCGATGACGTCTACTAGCCCGACCAAACGACGGCGAATCGACCCGGTCGCAGCGCTGTACCAGTGAGATGCACTCGGCGGGTACCCCACTCTGACGGCCTCATATCCAGGTGGGGTATGACTCCGATGTGCGAACTGCAGCAGGCAATTTTCGCGAACACCATCCATCGGGATCCCATTCAGCGACCCGCGTGCCGATAGCCGGAACGTCTGTCGAAGGCGTCCGGTTGGCTGGTTGTCGTTCGACGCCCCGCAAGTCGATCCCTTACGGGGGAACATCGCCAGCTCTTGATACCGGCGAAAGAGGGCATAGATATGGACCTGATCCCACCGAGGGTCCATTTCGGGCAACAAACACTGGAGGCTGGCTCGGGAGATCTCCTGTTTCTGTCCCGTACCGCTACTCACAGAGCGAGCAAAGCCTGTGCGACGACCTCAGAGAGTGAAGGATGTATATAGAGCACCTCATAGGCGAGTTGTTCGACGGTGTTGCCGAGGCACATGGCCTGAAGGAGTGGTTGGATGAGGACCGACGCCTGCGGGCCGATGATGTGGGCTCCGAGAATAAGGAGATTCTCGGGATCGGCCAGGATCTTGAGGAAGCTGGTCGTGTCTTCGAGGGCCCAGCCGTAGGCGGCGTCGCTGTAAGGAGAAGTAGCGGCGATATAAGGGCGACCTTGTTCCTGCAGCTCCTCTTCGGTCGATCCGACGGATGCAACTTCAGGTTCGGCGAACACAGCTGCCGGTATGAGGGAAAAAGGCAGTTTGTATTGATCGGAGGGATGAAGCACGTTGTGTCGCACGACGCGCGCTTCGGCATTGGCTATGTGCTTGAGATCAAAGTGGTTCGACAGGTCGCCGAAGGACCAAATACCCGGAATATTCGTCTGGTAGTAGTCGTCAATTTTGACTCGACCGTCATCGTCAAGGTCGATCCCGGCAGCATCGAGCCCGAGTCGATCGCCATTTGGCTTTCGACCGGTGGCGATCAGAAGTATTTCGGCTTCAACCGATTGGGATCTCCTCGACGATGTGAACTCAACTCGGACGCCGTTGCCGGCCATCGAGACATTGTCGATCTTTGCGCTCAATCTAAGGTCGAAACGCTGGCGGTAACGTTCGGTGAATCGACTTCGTATGTCGAGATCGTACTCCGCCAGGAGTGTGTCGGCCTGTCCGATGATAGTGACCCTGGTGCCGAACGCTCCAAAGATGTGGCTCATCTCCGCCGCGATGTACCCGCCTCCGATTACCACCATCGATTCCGGAAGGGTTTCGATCCGCATCACGCTGTCAGAAGTGAAATAGGGAACTTGGTCAAGTCCGGCGACGGGCGGAACTACGGGCCTCGATCCTGCTGCGAGAACGAAGCGATCGGCGTGCAACTCTTCGCCGCCAACTTGGAGCACCTTGGGAGCCACGAAGTGCGCATCACCTAGATAAACGTCGATGCCGTGGTCCCGACGATATTTGACCGCCTCATCGTGTTTGGGATCGATACGACCAAAGATCCGGTCACGGATGGCCGGCCAGTCAGCCGCAGCCCTTGGCGTCCTTATGCCGAATCTCTCGGCGTCGCGGATCGTGTGAGCGAGGTTGGCTGTGTGGACCAACATCTTGGAAGGTATGCAGCCTCGATTCAAACACGTTCCGCCGAAACGGTCTTTTTCGACTACGGCGACGCGCCAGCCAGCCAGTTCCTCGGTCGGCAACATATTTCCGCTTCCGGCTCCGACGATGACGAGGTCATAGGCCCGCGTGGTCATTGAAACCGGATCTTTTGGCGACGGCTCGCGAGTACTGGGGACATTCCAATGAGTTCTACCAGTCATCGATCCATGGGCCCCTTCGAAAGTCAGAATTGAGGTCCTGTTCAGAATCTTTGGAGGTCTTGTCTATTTCATTGTTGGGTGGGGAAGTCCCTCATGACCGCTGTCAGTTCCAGAAAGACTGAGCCCGGATGGCCGATTTCCGCCGGCAGCACTCATGCACTTCCTGTCGCGTTATCTCCTCGGATAGGACATCGAAGAATGCGCGAGTTAGTCGACTATTTGATCTCGCCTTCACCCTTCACTTGTGCGCCCAGTTCGGTCATCTCTTCGAAGTGCTTGGCGATGTCTTCTTGGTCGACATCAGATGATGCTTTGGCGCGCTCAGCGCCTCGGCTTCTTCCGCGGTTGGTGGACGATCTGGCGAGTGTGTCTGCACTGCCTCGGCCGACTCGGCATCTTTTGTGGACACATTGGGTTCGGTCTCAGGCATCATGGCGCCTCTTTCCTTTGTGGGTCATCCACGGGTCAATAGCGAAATAGGACCTGGCTACCCCATTGAGTCACGGCGCAAACACCGGGGTTGGAGTGGTTAGTCGGAGAAGAGTGACTTGGACTCGTTGCCACTGTGCTCAGAGCTACACCCCGTTTATTTTCGACGAACTGGTTCATGAGCGGCCTGGTTCTGTGTCGGAACGCCGTAAGGCGGCGATCCCGGTGGCCCTCAATGAGTAAGTGCGGGTGCAGGGACAGTGGTAGGTCGACGCGCGGCCCGGTCGGAGGTCCTGCTGAAATGCCTCCGCCTCCAAACACCGCTCAGGGCAAACCGGTCGAGACCGAGCAGTCCGGCGTTGCGCCAGCCGAGTATCAGCCCCATGCTCAAGATCGCGTACGCCGGGTTGACCCCAGCTGAGCCCGTGAACATGTAAATGAGATTGAGCAGCAGTCCGGACAAAGCGGCGAGCCCTGTGAGAAGTCCGAGGATGAGCGCGACACCGATGGCCAGCTCGCCGAGGGCGATGAACTTGGCGATCCAAGAGGCGTTCGGTATGACGAAGTTGTGGAGGAACCCGGCCCACCAGCCATAGCTGGCCCCGCCCTTGCCGGTGGATGATCCGAGAACTCCGGCCGTGGCGAAGCCCTTCACCCCAGCCCCGCCCCCGAACCAAAACGCTGATTTTTCGCTGCCCCAGATCTTCTGGTAGCCAGCGTTCGCCCACTGGTAACCGAGCCAGACGCGCACCACGAGCCAGATAAGGCTGGCAGCTGAGGAACGAAAGAGCCAGTCCGCGAAGCGAAGGTTGTGGCTGGGTGCGTCGAGCATCCCGTCGTCTCGTGACCTCGCAAGCACTGCTTGGTGGCGTCCTGTTTCGGTCGTCGAGGCAAGGGGAGCATCTTGAACATCAGCGGAGGAACCCATGGCAGTGGCCAATCTCCCTCCGAAAGCGGAAGGACTTTTGCCCAAAGTGAGCTATCCAACACTTTGCTCGTTGCGCCGTAACAAATGCAGCAACACCGATGGCGCCATGCATCGAGTTCGTCGGCGCTGCCTTGTCCAGAGAGCAAGGGACTCCGAGGACGACCGCTCGGGCTTGACTAAATGGGAGTAGCATGATGTTGCTCACCTTCTACAGCGAGGGTTCCGTGAGGTCGGCCTACGCCGCCCATTGCATCCAAAGAGGCGCCTCGCGCCTCGCTCTTGTTTCTTCGAAGGCGTGCTGCTGCGCTCTTGGGCACCCCCTGCCCCTTGCCGTCGGCGCTCCCTTTTGAGGATCGACCGATGGCGGTAGTAGGCGGCGCAGGCAGACCTTCGAGTGTGAGGTGCCACACCGTGTATTCGCCATGTCTGTGACAAAGGGCTCCCCGGACTTCGGGGCCGTTACCAACTTCGAGGATGGTGAGGCAACTATCGCCCTTCGGGGCACCATGACGCAAGGGGCGGCTTTTGTGCTCGAGGCGATTCTCGACGCGGCCATCGATCGCCAGCCGGCATCGATGGTCCTCGACGTGGCGGAGCTCGATTTCTTGGGGGTAGCCGAATTGCTCACAATTTCGAACGCTGAGAAGCGCCTCGCAATATCGGGTGTCACACTGACGCTCCGATCACCCTCGGCCTTGGTGAACCGGCTCCTCGGGATCATGGAGCTGGCCGAAGTGTCGCGCCGCGAGCGTGCCCTTCCTGAGCACGGTCATCTCGGGCCGGAACAATTGGGGGACAGAGGTGCCCTGTCAGAGCGATTCGCCTCGAGTCTCTCAGCCGAGGATCTACGCCGGGTGACCGCCCTGCCGGCCGACCCCGACGTGATCGACGGTGCACTTCGCCTGATCGTGGAATTGGCCCGCATCAGTATCGGAGGAGCCGACGGCGTCAGCGTCTCGCTACTGCGCCATGGTGTGCTCTCCACGGTGGCAGCCAGCGACCAGACCATCATGGCAATGGATGCCGATCAATACTCAACCGGGCAGGGGCCATGTGTCGATGCCTCAATCACAGGTCACTGGTTCCATGCCGAATCACTCGACACCGAGACTCGGTGGCCCGCCTTCACGCCCCAGGCCCGAGGCCTTGGCATCAAGGCCATCTTGTCCTCACCGTTGAGGGTATTCGACAAGCCGGTCGGTGCCCTCAACGTCTACTCGCGCAAGGCGGAAAGCTTCGAGGTCAAGGATCAAGAGTCAGCGGCTGTCTTCGCCCGGCAGGCCTCAGTGATCCTGAGCGACTCCCGTGCCGATGTGAGCGATACGCAGATGGCGTTTCGATTCCAAGAGGCGCTCCGGAGCCGAAAAGTCATCTCCTTGGCCGAGGGGGTCATCATGGAGCGCGAAGGCATCGATGAAGAGGATGCCTTCAGTGCCTTGCTGCGCTTGGCGCTCTCTGAAGGAGTACCACTGCGTGAACGGGCCGAGGCAATGGTGCTCTCGGCCAAACAGCCTGAGCTTGGGCCCGAATGGGAACTCGATGATTGAGCGCGGACGCAGCCCCCTGGATGTGCTTGACACCTACCGTCAAGAAGCTGGCCTCTCCCACGGTGAGCTGTGGCTCCGCTACTTCGAACTGGGCGGTATGAGCACCGGATTCGATGTGGAGGCCTTCCTCTACGGAATGCTCGCACCCAGTGACCACGACCACGATGTCATCGCCCAGGCTCTGAACGAGCGCTTCAAGGAGCTCGGTGGAGACCACCCCGTTCCCTATGCGACGGTGTAATCGCGGGAACTACGGCGTAACCATCCAAGCGACCAGTTGTTGCGATTGAATATCCACCCTTTGGAGGGACTTGGATTGTGCGAATACAGACAGATAACCAGCTCCTCAGAACAGCGGTCGGGTCGACCCCGCATTTTCCGGCCCAAGAGTTCGACACGTTTTCGGCGAGGGCTCCGTGAATGACAACGCATCGTGCCCTCGAGTAGTTCTTGTGCAATCTCTGGTCGGTCTTTCGACGTATATCTATGTAGCAATCCGAATTGTCTGGTTCGACGCACTAGTGAGTTCGTGGATCGGTGAAATTGAAGTTGACCCCTCTGCAAACCGTGTCGATTTTGGATCCCTTGGGCATCGGAGGATTGCTTCGATCGGACGTGAGGTATTGCTACGAAAATCATTGTTCGAATATTCCCCCGAGGCAGGCTGTCGTCCGCTAGAGCAACAAGCGTCACGCGCCGTTCCCGAGACCGGTCAGATCGCTCCCAAATCATCGTTGTGCGAGCGGGTTGGAACGCTCGTCAAAGGGGACACGCTCATCCTTCACATAAAGGCGACGGGAAGGAGACCAGCACAATCGTGCATGTAAGGACCTGTACCAAGAGTTCGCAACCATCGGAAGCCAACAGCGAGTCCATAAGGGTCAAGGTGACCTCTTTGCGGCAACGATCGCGGTCGGAGACGGCGGACTCCTCTTGCTCAACGGTACCAACGCGCTCGATATGGTGAGTTCTCGGCGAGATTATGAGAAGAAGGAATCGATAATGCATTCAGAACAGATGGAGGATGAGGGTTCTCAGGGCCTTTGGCTGAGTGAGAAGGATGCGTCGCTCGTTTTTGGACCCCTGTACGACGAGCGTTTGCGAATTGACCGGATCATTAACAGGCTAGATGTCGCAGGCGACCTGACCGAGCGTGCGGATCTCGCCAGCGAACTGGTGAGATCTGTTTCGCGCTACGAGGATACAATCGAACGAGCCCTATTTGTGCGCTTGGAAGGCTCGGCTCCCGCTGTACTCGAGGATCTAGACCGAGAACGCGATCAGCTACGAGATGCGATGACGGTCATCCACGAGCGGACGATGGGGATTGATCCCCGAAACGTCCACGCCTCGGACGGTCAAGGCTTTGAGGATACCCTCGAAGATGTCGTGCATAAGCTGCGGGCGCTCCTACTGGGTGAGGACGGCGAAATTGCGGCACTCATGAGATCTCTCGGACCCCAAGACCACCGGGAATTGGCCGAAGATATCGCCCACACATTCCGGAGTGCCTCCGAACATCCTCAGCCCCCCCATACGGCCATGGGCCGGTTCATCAGCAATCAACACGTCAAGCTGGACCATATGTTCGAGGATGTGGCCACTCCTAGCCACCCTGGAGCCGACACCATCGATGGCTGAGATCCAGAATTTCGCAGGCTAATGTCATCGTTGACATTTGCAGTCTGGGCCAGATGCGGCGGGTCCTCAATCGCACATCGGTTCATGGGGGGGAACATTCAACGTTCCTGGGCACAACCTGGATCTTCGGAACCGTGGCGAAGAACGCTCCGTCAACCTCGCGGGCACGTTGATATTGGATCCATTGAGCGGCCTCTCGCCGACTGATCTTTCCGCCGTTGATCGCGGGCTCGACTGATTCGTCGAGGCCGAGGACAACGTCGAGAACCTTCAGGCTGCGCCACCGTCGAACTCCTCCGGTCGGCTGCCTGTCTCTCGTGTTTGAACACGCTGCCGATGCGCGCTATCCCAACAAGTGCGTCGCAATGCGTCTCACCAGGTCCCAGCTCGTCTCAGCGAATGCGCTTGATTGCGACCTCCACCAGCCATTTTGCGACACGATGCGACGGAGCGCCACGCGCGGCAACGCCTCCACCAGGACTTTTAATCCCAAGGTGCCGGGATCGAGACCCGGGCGGCCCACCAGTTCAAAGAAAGGTCTTGAGCGTTCCGTTAATCGGGTGACCTCACGCTTTTCAGGCCGTTCATCCTCAGCTACGCAGCATGATGCCGGCAAGGTCTCCGGTGTGCTGTCCCATGTCCATCGTGACGCGCCCGTTGACGATGGTGGCTCGGTACCCGGTTGAGCCCTGGATATAGCGACCGGCGCCACCGGGAAAGTCATGGACGTACTCGGGAAGCGTCAGCGCCAACGAATCGAGATCGATGACGTTGACGTCGGCGAACGCTCCTGGACGCAGAACGCCCCGGCCGGCGAGCCCGAAAAGCCCCGCAGTGTCTGACGTCAACCGGCGTACGCACTCTTCGATTCCGAATGCTCCGCGGTCGCGGCCCCAGGTGGCCAGCATGTACGTGGGCTGGCTGGCGTCCATGATCTGTCCCACATGAGCTCCGGCATCGGCCAGGCCCATCACTACGTTGGGATCGGCCAGCATCTCCTCGACTGCATCGAGGCGTTGATTCAGGAACGGGTAGTTGAGGAGTACTCGTCCATTGCTTTCGAGTGACAGATCGACAAAGGCCTCTACGGCACTGACGTTCCGTCGGGCCGCTACGGCAGCGATCGAGTTTTCGGGGTCGTGCCGGTAGTCCAGCGAATCGTCGTCAAGGACGTACGTGTGGCGCAGAAAGTCTTCGCCTTGGAGACCGGCGCCGTCTTCGAGCAGCTTGCTACGTCCGGTTGGATCCCGCAGGACTGCGAGCTTCTCGTCCAAAGGCAGTGTCGTAAGTCGTTTCCACGATGGTGAGTGATCGAATGGAGTCCGATGCGACAGGCCGAACAATATCCCAATCCCCCGAGCCGTGGTCTGGGGCCGGACGTTGGCGCCGCGAGCGTTTCCCTGGTTGACGAACTCGAGAACGTGGCGGTAGAGATCGTCGAACAGGAACGTGTGGGCGAGTCCGAAGGTAAGCGGTCGACCTGACACGATGGAGATGTCGGCCATCATGTCGGCCTCAATCCTGCTGGCTGCGTACGCGTCGCTGGCGCCTTCGCCGAGTCGGGCCGCGGCTTCAAACACCCCTCGTCCGCGGCGACCCATGACTTGCGCAATTGCCATCAATTCGTCGCGGTCCGCCCAAGTACCAGGCACGGGGCGACCGTCGGGAACGCGATGTAGAAGGGTACGAGAGGTCGAGAACCCGAGGGCACCAGCGCCGATGGCTTCGTCGACCAGTGTGCACATGGCGGCGATGTCGTCCGCCGTGGCCGGTTGCTCGCTGAAGCTGCGTTCACCCATGGCGTGCACGCGTACCGCGCAATGACCGACCATGCCGCCGACGTTCAATCCCTTGGGCCAACGTTCGACCGCCTCGAGGTACTCGCCGTATGTGGTCCAGTCCCACGACAGTCCCGACATGATGCTGTCGACAGGGATGTCCTCGACCGACTCCATCATTTTGGCCAGCTGCCCGCGATCGCCCTCCTTGCACGGCGCGAATGTCACTCCGCAGTTGCCGAGCACGACCGACGTCACGCCGTGCCAACACGACGACGAGCCGATCGGATCCCATGCCAGTTGCGCATCGAGGTGGGTGTGGATGTCGACGAAGCCCGGCGTGACGATGCAGTCCTCCGCGTCGATCTCGCGGGTGCCCCGATCTTTGACGGTTCCGATCGCCGCGATCCGGTCACCGTCGACGGCGACATCGCCGACCGCACCGGCTGACCCGGTTCCGTCGATGATGAGCCCGTGCCGGATTACGAGATCGTGTGCCATATCCGCAGTGTCCCACGAATAGAGTAAAGATGACGGGCCGCAGAGCCACCGCGGGCCTGGGTGATTTGACCTGGGCTTTGGTGCCGTGATCAGCGAAACTCAGGTGGCGTCGACGTCACGAAGGATCATCACTGTCGGCCGCTCGGTGCTCAGCGGGGCGAGGAGATCGATCCGCAGGCCATCCACCGTGGGCTCAGCGTTGAGTGGTCGACCATCGATCATGGTCACCGTCGAGCCGGCGGTGGCGTGGATCTCGCGGAGGACCACCTTCGTGGGGCTTTCTCTGACCGGTTCAAGGTGCCCGCCGGACGGAGGGAGCGCAAGGCGGATGAATGCGAAGACGCCGCGGTCCCGGGCTGTGTAACGGACCTCGACCCCGCCGTCAGCACGTCCTGCCGGGTGCACCCAGGGTCGGGTGGCCATGATGGCCGGACCCGCCTTGTCGTTGTAGTCCGCCAGCCAGCCGAGGCGTTGCAACTGTGCGTCGTCGATCGTGGCGTCGACGCCTCGAGGCCCGACGTTCAAGAGCAGGTTGCCACCCTTGGCCGCCACATCGGTCAAGGACCACAAGAGGTCGCGTTCCGAAATGCGGTGCTCCTCGCCGGACTCCCGGTTATACCCAAAGCTGCGATCTATGCCGCGCACGCACTCCCACGGTGTGCGTTGGACTGAATCGAATACCGTGTACTCAGGGGTCCGAACGTCGAACAGCGGAGGCTTCGGCGGGACGATTCCCTGATCGGCCGCCGCCCGGTGCGCCGCCATCCGGTCGAGCATGCGCCGCCCCAGTGTCGACCGAGCCACCCTCCACAACGGCGACCGCGGCATGAAGCGATCGTTTACCACCCCGTCGGGCACTGCGGCGTAGTAGTCCGCCAGAAGCTGGGCCAGCTGGGGGAGCCGTGCCGGCCACGAGATGTCATTCCACAGAACGCTGGGGCGGTAGCGCTCAATAAGTTCGCGGACCTGAGCCTCTGCGTAGGCGGCGTACCCTTCTCCGGGCTGAGCGACGAGCAGGTCGCTGAACGAGCCAATCGGATGCTCATTGAACGTCCAGTCCAGGCCACCTGAGTAGTAGACCCCGAAACGCATCTTGTGCTTCCGTACAGCATCGGCCATCTCGCCGACCACGTCTCGGTTCGAGTGGAACCCCGCACGGTTTGGGTTGACGACACTGGTCGGCCATAGGCAGTATCCGTCGTGGTGTTTCGCCACCAGCACCACATAGCGGGCTCCCGTGGCAGCGAATCGAGCCACCCAGCCCTCTGGGTCCCAACCGGCGAGGCCCGCCTCGAATTCGGCGACGAAGGACCGGTAGTCGCGGTCCGGGTATGTGGCGGCGTGGAACTGAGCCGCCGGGCTTTCGGGGAAGCGCAGTGAGTTCTCGTACCACTCGACGTAGGGAGACCACGCCATGGCCCGGGCGTCGCCTCGGGCCAGCAGGTCCCCCATATCGCTGTCGAGGGGGGCGAACGCTGGAACCGATGCCGGCGTCCAGTGCACGAAGATCCCCAACTTGGCATCGCTCCACCAGGCCGGAACCCGGTGTCGCCGCACCGATCGGATCAGAACGCGGGATCCGAAGACCCCGCCCGGTCCCCGGCTCAGTTGCCCGCACCGGCGGGCGACGGGTAGTTGGGTGTCTGCTCGCTTGGTGGCGGCTTGGTGTAGATCGCCACCGCCCCCGCCTTCTGGAAAGCCTTGGTCGCCCCGGTCGGCCACTGACCCGGCAGGTAGCGCTTCCCACCGTCGACGTACTCGTAGAGCCCGTTGCCCGGGCGGCCCAGCTCATCGGGTCCCGAGATCGACGGGTTCCACCAGATCTCAGTGGCGTCGTCCGTGCCGCCGTAGTCGGTCCCCGGCCAGATCCCGTGATTGCCCCACGACAGCGAGGGCTGGGTGATCGCGTGCGGCGTGGGGGCTCCGGCGAACAGTGCTTTCTGGAAGTTCTGCGCCGTCAGGTCAGGCCCGACCCCCTGAATGACCGGGAAGAACAATGAGGCGTCGATAACCGAGACGGCGGCCGCCGTCAGGTCCGGCGGCTTGTGGCCGAAGTACCACTTGTACAGCAGGATCGCCCCCGTCACACCGGTGCGCGCCGCACCAAAGGACACTCCGAAGGCATGCGCCCATTGCCGCTGGTCGTAGGTACGGGCAAAGGCGGCGGTATCGGTCAGCGCCGAGCCGGTGATGATCCACTCGGGGAAGTAGTTCTGGGCTGTCGCGGCGCGGGTCAGCGTCTGGGGCGCGACGGGATCGCCCGAGAAAATCACCGACGTCACCCCGGCCGCCTTGAGCTTGGCGATGAGCGCCGGGGCCTGGGTCTGGAGATCGGTCGGCGAGGCGTAGGTCACGTACTGGGCCACGTTGATGCCGGCCGATTTGAAGCTCTTTTGCCAGTCGGTGAGCAGCGTCGCTGAGTCGGCGTCGTCGACCAGGTCGATCATGCCGAATTTGCGCTTCTCCTTCTTGAAGTCGCTCTCGCCGGCGAAGATGGCGTCCCTTCCGTTGACCTCCTTCTTCAAGAACTCCGTCACGTGGACGATCGACTGCTGCGGGAGAATCCCGAGCGACCAGACGTACGGGCTCCGCTGCTGGAAGTAGCTGTTGGTGTCGCCGGAACCGCAGTCGATGCACAGCACGTGACGGGCGGCGAGCTCGTCCGCGAACGCCGTCGTCAGAATCGGGCCGCCCCAGACCGCGAACGGCTTGATGTTGGTGGCGATGGTCACGGCGTCGGCCCGTGCGGCCACGGGGTCATCGGCGACGCCGGTGGCGGTATAGGGGATGAGCTCTACCTTGCGGCCGTACGTCTCGTAGAAGTGATTGTAGAACGCCACCCAGTTCTGCATGGTCTCAATGGTCTGGGCGTTTGTCGCGGTGTCCTTGACCGCCGATTCGATGTAGTTGAGGATCGGATCGTTGGCCTCCGGGACGTAGAAGACGATCTTGATGGTCGTGGCCGACACGCCCTGGGTGGTGGAGCCGCCGTTGTTCCCCTTGAACGGTGCGTAGCACTCGCCGGCGAAGAAGCTCGGGTACTTCAGTGTGCCGGTGGCCACATTGCAGCGGCTTCCCCAGTTGATGGAGCTGACCTTGCCCTCTTTCTTAGCCTGGGAGAAGGACAGCACGCCGGCGGGCGACGCGGATGCCCTCGACGAGGCCAATGTGGCCTCCGCCTTCGGGGTCAGGACCACGAGCCCGGCGATGACAACGGCAACCATGAAGGCGATCAGCGTGCCGGACCGTTTCACGGGCCTCGCGGTGGCTGGCAACGACATGAACTGTGACATGGATGTCCCCCTTGTGGAGTTGGAAATGGAATTAGCGGGCCCCGCCTGGCCCGGAGCGGGCGATGACCGTTTGGGTCTCTCCCAGATACGACGCGATGACCAGCGGATCGTGGAGGACCGCGTCCGGCGTCCCTTCGGCGAGGAAGCACCCTTGCTCCAAGGCGACCATGCGATCGGCGATTCCCGTGAGGAGCGGCATGTCGTGCTCGACAACGACCAAGCTGGCACCCAGGGTGTCTCGGATGCGGACCAAAAGCGGGCCGAGCGCCTCGGACTCTCGCTGGGCGATTCCGCTCGAGGGCTCGTCAAGGAGCACCACCGAAGGCCGGTGTGCCACCACACAGGCCAGGTCGACGACGCGGCGCGACCCGGTCGAGAGCTCACGTATGAACTTTGTCCGGTACGCCTCGAGGCTGAGCAATTCGATGAGTCCGTCGACGCCCAGGCCGACCTTGTGCTCGGAGTTGACCCATGTCGGCAAGTGCAGGGCGGCGCTGAGCGGATTGGTGACGTCGATCCAGCGCTCGAGGGCCACCGCGATGGTCTCTTCGACGGTCATGGCCGGGAAGAGTCGCGCGTCCTGGAACGAGCGTCCCAAGCCCAGTCGAGCCCGCCGGGCGGGCCCGGCCCGGGTGACGTCCAACCCTCCCAGGAATACCTTTCCACCATCAGTGCGGGTGAAGCCCGAGATCAAATCGAAGAGCGTCGTCTTTCCAGCGCCGTTGGCTCCGATGATCCCCACGATCTCGCCGGCGGCGATCGACAGCGACACGTCGCTGACGGCCCTTATGCCACCGAAGCTGACCGAAAGGCCCAGCGCCTCGAGTACCGGATCCGTCCTGAGCTCAGCCGTCGGCAATCCGGAGGCTGCTGGCGTGGCGACGGTGGCCCCGAACCGGTGCTCTGCGGGGGCATCGGTGTGGGAGGCGGCGCCCTCGAGAAAGACCGACCGCATGATGTCGGGTCGCTCGAGCAGCTCGGAGGTCGGACCGTGGAAGCGGATCTCGCCCTTCTCCATGAAGTATGCCGTCTGCGCCATCGACAGCGCGAGGTTCACGGACTGCTCCACCAGGATCACCGTCGTGCCCTGGGCGCGGATGACCTCAATGATCGGGAGAAGCTGCTCGACGATCACGGGGGCCAGGCCCAGGCTGAGTTCGTCGATGAGCAGGAGCCGGGGTCGGGCCAGGAAGGCCATCGAGAGCGCCAGCATCTGCTGTTGCCCCCCCGAGAGGTTGGCGGCGGGCTCGTCGAGGCGGCTCGTGAGTACGGGGAACATCGTGAGCACCTCGCTGACCCTCTGGGCGCTTTGCTCACGATGGTGCCGGTCGAGCCAGCCGGCGACTCGCAGGTTCTCCGCCACCGAGAGCCCGGGAAACACCCCCTGGCCGCCGGGTACCTGGGTGATCCCGAAGGCCGCGATCTCGTTGGGCGGCGCGTGCGTGATGTCGCGGCCATCGAAGATCACCGCGCCCTTGTCCGCCTCGACCACGCCGCAGATCGCCTTGAGCAGCGTGGACTTGCCCGCTCCGTTCGTTCCGAGCAGGGCGATGATCTCGCCTTCGTCCACCTCGAGATCGACGTTGAAGAGGACCTGAACCTGGCCGTAGGAGACGTTCAGTCCGCGTACGAGCAGCAGCTTGACCAGGCCTTCTCGGCGGGCGAAGAGGACTTCGGAGCGAGCGGCGGCCAGGGTCCGGACCTGGGTGATGTCCCGGTCGATGACCCGTCCGGCGGTGGAGAGGACGAGGCCCCCGATCAAGAAGACCGGCACCAGAACGAGCATGCCGATCCGGATGCCGGCCGAGTCGGAGATCGCTCCCACAATGGGGAGGACGATGAGCCCGGGGATGATCCAGATAGCGCCCATGGAGAACCCGAGCGACCTCGAGCGGGCCGGGATGGCGAGTGAAAGCGATCCATAGATGCCGGCACCGATGGCGGCCAGTGAGGCCGTGACTGCCATGTTGACCACAATGGTGACCCACAGGATGGGGACCAAGGCGAAGAGCACCAGGAGCGCCGAGGCGAAGGCGGCGACGACCGCCAGGAAGCGGATGATCCGTCCGGGGTCCTTGAGGATCCACTTGGTGCCCACGTGGGCACCGACGACGAGGCCGATGATCTGCGCCGGTTCGGCGGCTGCCGCCACCCAGCTGCGTTGAACGACATCGAGTCCGAACTTCTGTTGGTAGAGCAGCGAAGCAAGGGACGCGAATCCGACCAGCGAGGCCGCCAGGAAGGGCAAGGCGAAGAAGATCCGCCGGAGGCTTTCGATCTTCCACACCATGCGCCAGCCCTCGGCGAACGACGGCGGCGGCTCCTCGGTCGTCAGGGCGTCGGTGACGCCCATGGCCATGCGCTCCTGGATCCCGCGGCTGGGGTCCCGCAGCCGCCGGCCGAGGAAGATCAGGATCACCACCGGGACGGAAAGGACGAGGAAGGGAGCCCGCCACCCGAACCAGGCGGCCAGCAGGCCGGCCAGAATCGGGCCCAAGATGGCACCCACGGCGTTCGAGCCGAAGTGGAAGCTGTAGACACGGGGCCGTGACGCGATCGGGAACCAGTCGGCGATCAGTGAATTGTGGGTCGGGCCCACGGTGGCCTGCCCGATCCCCGTTCCCGACTGCGTGAGCACGAGCATCCACACCGAGACGGCCAGGCCTGTCCCGAAAACGAAGCAGGCGAAGACGGCGGCGCCGAGCAGCATCAGGTGAATTCGGTTGTGGCGATCTGCGGCTTGGGCGATGGGCACCTGCATCGCCAGGCCCACCACGGCGGCGACCGCCACCACCGAGAGGATGCCGGCGTTCGATATGTGGAAGGCATCACGGATGTTGGGCAGCAGGATCCCGAACGCAGTGGTGTTCATCTGGGTCACCATGTTCAGCCCGAACAGGATCAGCAGTGCGTACACCGGCCCGCCGCCGGTGATGTCGCCGAGCCAGATGCCGGGATGCCTCAGCGAGACCTTGGCGCGCTGCCAGTTCGGGGCGGACTCTTGTGGCGCGACAGGGGAAGGCGAGATCACGCGATCTCCTCGACGTGCTGGGCTGCGTGTTCGATCGGGTCCCCGTCGTCACCATGGGTCTCCGGGTTGCCGTTGCCCGGTGCCATGAGGTAGCGCTCCGCAGTATCGATGCGGTCGGGATCCCCA
The DNA here is from genome assembly GCA_003133545.1 of Acidimicrobiaceae bacterium. Taxonomy (GTDB): domain Bacteria; phylum Actinomycetota; class Acidimicrobiia; order Acidimicrobiales; family RAAP-2; genus Bog-473. The sequence continues at coordinate 19,779 of PKYA01000232.1, forward strand.
ACAGGATCGTGTTCGCTCCTGCCACGATCGGCCAGCAGGCTGGCGACGACGATCCCCCGACGGATCGCCAACGAGCGCAGCCAGGCGTCGCGCAGCCGATAGGCGACATCGCTCAGGCCTCCCGGCACGATCATGAGCACCAAGAGCACCCCGACCGCCGAGGCGAGAGCCTGCCATTGCGCACCGGGGAGAAACCACTGTCCGCCCTCGAGGTAGATCGACCCGAGTACCGCACCGAGGAGGGACCCGACACCACCGACCACGGCGGTGGTGAAGACTAGAATGCTCTGGTCCGGTCCGAAAACCTCGGGGGTAAACGCCTGGAGGAGATGGACGAAGAGGCAGCCGCCCACGCCGGCCACGGCTCCTGACAGCGCGAAGGCGGTGAGCTTGGCCCGGGCCACGTTGATCCCGAACGACTCCGCCGCCCGCTCGTTCTCCTTCAGCGCCAGGAGAACCCGACCGGTCCGGGAGTGACGGACGCCGCGAATTGCGAGCACCACGAGGATCAGACATCCGAGGCAGAAGTAGTAGTAGCTCGGTTGAGAGTTCAGATTGAATGCACCGAATAGGTTCGGACGGGCAAGCCGGTTCACCGGCACCCACGAGAAGTACTCGGGGTTGAGGAGGTAGTTCGTGGTGGCCATGGCGAACGCCAGAGTCGTCACCGCCGGGAAGAAGCCGCGCAGGCGCAGTGTGGGGATGCTGACGATCATCGCCACCCCCGCCCCGGCCGCTCCGGCGATGAGCAACGCCAGGCTGATGTCGAGGTGCCAGGTCTGGGTCGCGTAGGCACCGGTCGCCCCGCCGAACGCCACGAAGGACATCTGCCCGAGGGTTATCTGGCCGGCCCAACCGGTGAGTACGACCACCGAGATGGTGATGATGACGAAGATCACCACCGCCGTGGCCTTGAGCTGGTTCCCCGCGTTGTCCGAGAACAGCCACGGCAGGCTCAGCACCGCGCCAACCGCCAGCAACACCCCGATCCAGCGAACCGCCCTGACCTCGGTCAGGGAGCGCAGCTCTCTGGGAAGTGGGCGGACCTCGTCAGAGACGGCCCACGTCGACACGGTGTCGGTCCGCGAGGAGCTGGCTTTGCGGACGAGCAGCGTCACAATGACGATGGCGGCCAGCACGGGGTCGACGAGGCCCGGATCGGATTCGTGGTTCCAGAGCACCCCCTGTTGAAGGACCCCGAGGGCCACGGCGGCCAGGGCGATGGCCGGCAGCTCGACGAGGTTGCCGAGCACCAGCGCCGCCAGCGCCGCCAGCAGCACGGTGTCGCTGAGGTCGAGCCCGACCGGCAGGCCCAGGATGCCCGCCTGGAGGAAGATCCCGATGAACGAGAGCACGGCGGCGACGGCCCACACCACGGTCTGGAGACGCTTGACGGGGATCCCGAGCAGGCTGGCCCGATCGGCCCGCTCGGCGCTGGCCCGGATAGCGATGCCGATACTCGTGAATCGCAGCATCAGTGCCACACCGAGCAGCGCCAAGGGGGCGACAATCAGTGCAGCCAGATGATCTGCCGTGAAGACGAGCGGGAAGATCGAGAAGGTCAGGGAAATCGGGATGTGGACCACGCTGGCGGTCGGTTGCTGCCCCCAGATCATGGGGATGAACAGCGCACCTGCCACGAGCAGCTGGGACAGCCCGATGGTGGCCACCGTGAGGATCAGCCGTGGGGAGTTGAAGAATCTCCGGATGATGATCAGCTCCACAATGCTGCCCAAAAGGACGGAGGCCGTTAGTCCGATGGCGGCGGCGAGGAAGTAGTTCACCCCGCTGTAGGTGATCAGCGAAACCGCCAATACTGTCGGCGCCAGCCCGAGTTCGACCTGAGCGAAGTTGAGGATGCGGTTCGCCCGGTACACCAGTGCCATGCCCACCGCCACCAGCGCACCGAGCAGCCCGACGACGACACCCTGCAGTGTCACCCCTAGGGGGAGTGGGAAGAAGGCCAACTGGACAGCGAGCACCGCCAGCGCTGGCAAGACCGTCGCAACGGCGAGGCGCCAGCGTCCTCTGGTGTCCGTGCTTCGCACAGAGAACGTCCCCCCCTCAGTCGTCAGTCGACCAGCGGCGCGGGCTGGCGGCACTCGCTCGAAACGTAGGCCGCGACGACAGCCGGACCGCTCCAAGCCAGTGCAGCGAACACCGCGGACACCGGTTGAATCAAGCAGCGCGCCGATCAAAACGGTGACGCGTGCATCAGAAGCTAACTGGCGGCCTGAAGCTTGTCCACGGCCTCGGCCGCCGACCGGCGTCGATCAGCTCGTGCCGCGCTCAGCAGCTCCGTTGCTGCGGTACTCGAGACCCTCGAATTCTCCAGAATTTCGCCACAAACCGATGTAGTTA
>PKYA01000074.1 GCA_003133545.1 Acidimicrobiaceae bacterium
CCCCGTAGACCTTCGATACATCTTGGAGTTCCAAAAAGCTCATCGCCGTACCCCCACTGTCCGTCGCATCCTGGGCAGGGCTACCGGGGCGGCGGCCGGAGGCTCCACCGAAGCCCGCTTCAGGCGGCCGTCCGCCGTGTCCAGCCACCNNCAGCCGGAACAGCTCGGCATCGACTACCAGGGCGAAATTGATATCGAATTCAGCCTCGTCCTCCTTGAGACGCGTCCACTGCTGCATGACCTCGATCACGTACCGGCGGTGGACCTGTATGACCTCGCGCACGTCCACGCCCGGCATTCGTACGGCCACGAGCACCTTGATCACCAGTTCGTCGCGTGGCGGAAGGCTCAGGTCGGGCGGCGTGCGCAACCAGTGCGCCAGCTCCTCCGATCCCTGCTCGGTGATGTGGAATCCGCGCTGGGGGCCGCTATCCTCGGTGTCGTCGGACTCGACGAGCCCGTCTCGCTCGAGCCTCTGCAGCGTCGTGTACACCTGGCCGACGTTGAGCGGCCAGACCTCACCGGTCCTGGCCTCGAACTCCTGGCGGAGCTGGAGGCCGTACTTGGGACCCTCGCTCAGCAGGGCAAGGAGGGCGTGTCGAATGCTCATTGGCGTATTCCTCCAGATAGCATACTGAGTATCCTACGCCGCAAGCCGACCGGGCGCAAGACCGATTCGAAGGGTCGCCGGTGTCCGACGGGGGGTGGAACGAACGCCCTCGTCAACTCGCCGGGGCGGATCAACTGCTCCCGGTCGAGGCGGCGCCAGCGCCACCGACGGGGAGTGAGCCTCAAAGCCGAGTGCGCCTCACGAAACCGGCCTCGAGATCCCGCGTCTCGAACCCGAGGTTCTCAGGTCGACGTTGCCGCATCCGGATTTTGAACGGAGCCTAAAAAAGTGATATCATTTTGATAGAGGCACCGGTTGGACCGGCGTTCCATGTCACGGGAGGCAAGCCGATGATGACGGCACCGCAGAGCAGCACTCAATCGCCGACGCGTGCGGTCGTGCTCGAGGAACGGGCACTGGGGTCTGGTCCCGGCATCGCCGTCCTGATTGGGGCGCTGGCCGCCTACGCCGCGGGAATCCTGCTGGCCAGGGCCGGAGGCACCGTCGAGGACTGGGTGGCAGCCGCGGTGCTCGTGGGCGGGACGGCGGGCTTGGCCGGTCTCACCGCCATCAAGCCGGGCGAGGTGCGCGTCGTCCAGCTCTTCGGGGGCTACCGGGGAACGGTGAGGAAGACCGGCTTGCGCTGGGTCAACCTCTTTGCCGTCCGCCGAAGGGTCTCGGTGCGGATCCGCAATAAGGAGACCCCGACCGTGAAGGTCAACGATTCGGACGGCAACCCCATCGAGATCGCCGCCGTCGTGGTGTGGCAGGTGCAGGACACCGCTCGGGCCACCTACGGCGTGGAGGACTTCGTTGCCTTCGTCAATACCCAGAGTGAGACCGCCCTCCGGCATGTCGCCAATGGCCACCCCTACGACAACGCCGGAACGGACGCTCTCTCGCTGCGCGATCACACCGACGAGGTCGCTGGTCAACTGGCCGCGGAGATCGCCGCCCGGGTCGTTCCGGCCGGAGTCGATGTCATGGAGGCCAGGATCACTCGTCTGTCGTACGCGCCCGAGATCGCCCAGGTGATGTTGCAGCGCCAGCAGGCGGGTGCCGTTGTCGCCGCCCGCTCCCGCATTGTGGACGGTGCCGTGGGGATGGTCCAGATGGCCCTGGCCCGCTTGGCCGAAGAGGACATCGTCGAACTGGACGAGGAACGCAAGGCCGCCATGGTCTCGAATCTCCTCGTGGTGTTGTGCGGCGACCGGGGCACGCAGCCGGTCGTCAACACCGGCTCGCTGTACCAATAAGAGTCGTCCGACCTGCGAGTGGCCGAACGCAAGAGCATCCTGCTTCGCCTGGATCCGAGCGTCCACGACGCACTGGCTCGGTGGGCAGCGGACGAGTTGCGGAGCACCAACGCCCAGATCGAATTCCTGCTGCGACGCGCCCTCACCGAAGCGGGCCGTGGCGCGAACGCTCGTCCGATCCCCAAACGCGGACGTCCGCGCAAGGTCGCCGACTCGCAATGACCCCGGACCCGTCACGGGCCGCCTACTTCACCTCTTCGTCGTGGTCCGTTTGGACGGCGCAGTCAACGAAGGAAGGCATCGACACGCCGTACGAATGACGCCGAATCTTGGAAGAGGAATCCGTGCCCCGCGCCTTGATAGAGAACCAGGCGGGCACCCCGGATGGTCCGGGCCAAAAGGCGATCGTTCGCCACCGGGTCGAGAGCGTCCACCGTGCCGTCCGCTACCAGCGCGGGGACCCGGAGGTCCTTGGTCGGGGGGCCAGCCGGATCTTGCCCCGCCAGCCACTGCCCGATGGCCGCTGTCTGCGCAGATTTGGTTGCGGGGGAAGCGGTGTAATAGCCCGGGTACTCGAGGATCCCGTCCATGTACTGCTTGACCGCGGGACCCTGATCGGCTGGGAACAGCACGCCCAGCACGGCCGCTGGGTTCGTACTGGCCGCCTCGGCGGCGACAGCCGAGGGTACGGGGAGTGCTCTGCCCGTGCCCGCTTGAGTTGCCGCCAACACCATGCGGCTCACCTGCGACGGATGGAGCACCGCGAGGGCCTGAGCCACCATGCCGCCCATCGACCAACCGAGCACCGCCGTGCGACCCAATCCCAGGCTGGTGATCAGGGCGCTCGTCTGGTTGGCCATCGCCGTGATGGTGAGCGGGGTGACGCTGCCCGTTGCGCCGACTCCGGCGTTGTCGAACACCACGACACGATGGCGCTCGGCCAGGGCGTCGACGAACGTCGGCGGCCAGTCGTCCATGCTTGCGCTGAAGCCGGTGATCAGCACGAGCGGAGACCCGCTCCCGACGCCCCGGTAGCCGACGGGACCGGCCGTCGTCTGTGCGATGCTCACCGTGGTCGATGCGACGCCAGCGGGATGCGCCGGCGAGGCCGCCTCTGACGATGTCGCCGGAGGGCCCCAAAAGAACCAGGCAATGACGACGGCCAACAATGCCGCCGTCAACGAGGGCATTTTGGCTGCCGACGCATCGATCGGGAGTTTCGTCGCTGCCGGACTGATCATGGTCGAACCGAGGGTGGATTGCCCAAATTACTGACTACTAAACGGACGAGCCCGGGTGTCCGACGGGCGCCCCTTGAAACGGTGACGACATAGCTA
>PKYA01000218.1 GCA_003133545.1 Acidimicrobiaceae bacterium
CCGACGAACATCTCCATGAAGTCCGAGCCACTGACGGACATGAAAGGCACGCCGGCCTCACCGGCCACCGCCCGGGCCAGGAGTGTCTTGCCCGTTCCGGGCGGCCCGACCAGGAGCACGCCCTTGGGGATCTTCGCCCCGATCTCCTTGAAGCGGGCGGGCGTCTTCAAGAAGTCGACGACCTCGCTGATCTCCTGCTTCACGCCGGCGTAGCCCGCCACGTCCTCGAACGTCGTCGAAGGGCGGTCACTGCTGAACGTCTTGGCCTTCGACCGCCCGATCGACATGATGCCCGACATCTGGCCCCTGGTCTGGCGGCCGATGAAGAAGATGAACGCCGCCCCGATGGCGATGATGAAGATGTACGGGAGGAGGTCGCTGAGCAGGTTGGTGGCCGGCGTGGGGAAGCTCACCGAGACGCCGTCGTCGCGCATTTCGGTCACGTCGTTGGGGAGGGAGGGGCTGGGGCCTTGGACCTGGTAGGTGGCCCCGTTCTTCAGCTTCCCGTTGATCTCGCCCGTCCCGTTGCTGATCTGCGCCGTGCTGACCTGGCGGGCTTTGACGTCCTGGAGGAACGTGGTGTAGCTGAGTGGCTTGGCGTCGGTGGTCTTGAGTGACGAGACCGCGAGCAGTATGGCGATCACGCCAACGACGGCCACCCCCCACAACCAACGCCAATTCTGCCCCTGCGGTGCCCCGCCCGCGGGGGAATTCCCATCGCCTGACGGCGCATTCGACGGGTTCGAGGGGCGGTCAGGGCGTTGGGGACTCACCAGACCAGACTATTCGTCTCATTCCGCAGGCGGTGACCACCCCCCACCTGCAGGCAATCGGTGCCGGGGGGGCCAGTATCGTCATGGCGATGACCGACCTCGACCCCGATGACGTGGGCCGCCGGGGCCGAGACGCACCATCGGGGCTTCCAATACCTGCTCAGGAGGGATTTGACCTCTCGCGCCGGGTGACCCTCACCCCGCCGGGCAAGCCGAAAGGGGACCCCGGGGCCCGGCGCACGGTGGCCCGGGGCTCCGGGGCGTCGTTCCTCGATCGGCCCGGGGTGCCGCCGCTGACCAAGGCGGCTGCCTGGCGGTGGTTCTTCTACGCCCTCGTCGGGTTCCTGGCCGGCCAGATCGCCGGTGGCGTCTTCGGCGTGGTCGCCGGGGGCATCGCCGGCAAGAGCGCCGCCCAGATGTCCGCCATCACGTCGTCCTCCGTGCCGCCCGAGTGGTACGTCGTGTCCACGCTGGTGGGACTGTGGATCGGCTTCTTCGGCGCCCCCTGGTGGGCCAGCCACCGGCAGGGTACGGGGCACTTCTTCGCCGACCTCGGGGTGCGCTTCCGCTGGGCCGACCTGTGGGGGCTCGCCATCGGCGGCGGCGCGCAGATCGTCATCGCGCTGCTCTACGCGCCCTTCCAGCACGACATCCACAACTTCAACGGCCCCACCCAGAAATTGACCGGCGGGGCGCATGGCACGGGCGTCGTGGTCATCGTGCTGGCCACCGTGATCGCCGTCCCCTTCATGGAGGAACTGTTCTTCCGGGGGCTGCTCTTCAAGGCGCTGGCCCGCCTGTGCACGCCGGCGGGCGCGGGCGCGGGCGCCGGTGCCACGCGGGCCCGGGGAGCCGGGGTGGTCGCGGCCGTGCTCGCCGATGGGCTTCTCTTCGGGCTGGCGCACGGCGAGTGGGTGCAGTTCGCCGGGCTGGCCCTCTTCGGTGTGGTGCTGGCGGCGGTCTTCTATCGCACCGGCCGCCTGGGCATGAACATGGTGTCGCATGCCTCATTCAACCTGATTGCCCTCGTGGCGTACCTCCATTGGGGCGGTGTGATCCGCTGACCAGCACCATCGGGGAGACGGGGATCGAAGAAAGGGAAGAGGCGGCGCCCCCCGCGTCGGCCGCGCCACCACCGCGCGCGGCGCGCCGCACGTCGCCGCCCCTGTTCCCGGCGTCGCTGTGGGTCCCGCGCGCGGCCACCCTCTTGTGCGTCGCCGCAGTGATCGCGGTCGTGCTCTGGCAGCTGCACCCCAGCTTGTTGTTGTCGACGTCGGCCTCTACGGGCGGCGACAACGGCGGCCATTACGCCATGCCCGCCTTCTTGCGGTCGGGGATCCTGTCGCACTTCCAACTGACCGGTTGGGACCCCGGCTGGTACGACGGCTTCCCGCTCTACACCTATTACTTCGTGCTGCCGGACCTGATGGCGGCCCTGGCCAGCTTCGTCGTCCCGTACGCGCTGGCCTTCAAGTGGGTGACCGTGCTCGGGTCGGTGCTCCTGCCGGTGGCGGCGTGGGGGATGGGGCGGCTCTTCGGCATGCGCCGCGCCTTTCCGGGGGCCCTCGCCGCCCTGACCTTGTGCTTCCTGTTCGACTACACCTACACCATCTACGGGGGGAACCTCTTCTCCACCCTGGCCGGGGAGTACGCCTACTCGTTGAGCATCGCGCTGGCGCTGGTGTTCCTGGGGCTCATGGCCCGGGGACTGCGCACCGGCAAGCACCGGGGGTGGGCCGCCGTGGTCCTGGGCGCCTGCATCCTGTCCCACATCGTTCCCGCCCTCTTTGCCCTCGTGGGCGCGGTGCTGCTGATCGGCATGGAGATGCTGCCCGCCCGGATCAGGCCCCGCGACACCTGGCATCGGCATCCTTCGGACGAGGTGGTGCCCCAGAACCTGAGCCGGCGCCAGGCCCTGTGGTGGGGTGTCTCGACCGTGGCCATCGGTGGCCTGCTGGTCGCCTTCTGGTGGGTGCCGTTCGGCACCGAGCAGGCCTACGCGACCTCCCTCGGCTACGTCAACGTCCACACCTTCGTGGCCCTTCTCCTCCCACGGGCGGACTGGTGGGCGCTCATCGGCGCCGGGCTCTCGGCGGTGGCCGCCTTCGCCCTGCGGAGCCGGTTCGGCATCCTCATGACCATCTTGGCCGGTGTGTTCGCCCTGGCCGTGATCTTCGATCCCCAGGGCAGCCTCTACAACACGAGGTTCCTGCCCCTGTGGTTCCTGCCCGTCTACCTGCTGGTCGGGTGGGGCGTGGCGACGGCGGTGACCGCTGCCGTCGACGTGTGGCCGAGGGTCCGAAACGGGGTCACGGACTTGTTGTCCTGGTGGCGGTGGCGTGCCCAACGGCAGGCGACGCTCGCCGATCCCACCGCCGCGCCGGCGGTGCCGGCGCCGGCGCCCGCACCGCACCGCACCCGGTCACCGTGGCCCACTGCTGCCGTCGCCGGTCCCCTGGTCGCGCTCGCGGTGGCCCTGGTCGTCGTGGTGACGCCCTTCGTGCTGACGTACTCGACGGTGCGCTCCCTCGGCATCACGCCCGGGCCCAACCAGGTGACGAATTGGTCGTCGTGGAACTACTCCGGCTACCAGGGCAAGGCCGCCTACCCCGAGTACCGGGCGGTCGTGCAGACCATGGAGAGGGTCGGGGCCTCCGATGGCTGCGGCCAGGCCATGTGGCAGTACGACCCCAGCCTCAACCGGTTCGGGACCACCCAGGCCCTCATGTTGTTGCCGTACTGGTCGAACGGCTGCATCGGGTCGATGGAGGGGCTGCTCTTCGAGTCCTCGGCCACGACGCCCTACCACTTCCTCAACCAAGCGGAGCTCTCGGTCAGCCCCTCCGAGCCGATGGTCGGCCTGGACTACTCGGCCCTGGACGTCCCCGCCGGGATAGAGCATCTGCAGCTGCTCGGGGTCCGCTACTTCATGGCGTCCAGCCCCTCGGTCCAAGCCGCCGCCGCCGCCGCCCCCGCGCTCAAGGAGGTGGCGCAGACCGGGCCCTGGACGTCGAGCGAGGGGGGTGCCACCACGACGACGACCTGGAAGATCTACCTGGTCCGTGACGCACCCATCGTGACGGGGTTGGCCAACGACCCGGCGGTCGAAGTGGGCGTGAAAGCGGCCCAGTCATCGTGGCTCCCCCCGGCGGAGAGTTGGTACAGCGATCCGGCGCGCTGGGACGTCTTCTTGGCCCAGAGCGGTCCGGCATCGTGGCCCCGGGTCCCGATCGGCGATCCCGCGCCGCCGCGGCGGTCGGTGGCGGCGACCACCGTGACCCAGGCCAAGGAGACCGACAACACGGTGAGCTTCCACGTGTCGAGGATCGGCACCCCGGTCCTGGTCAAGGTGTCGTACTTCCCCAATTGGCAGACCTCGGGCGCTACCGGCCCCTACCGGGTCACGCCCAACTTGATGGTGGTGGTCCCGACGGCGCACAACGTGGTGCTGCACTACGGGGCGAGCCCGGCGAACCGGGTGGGTGAGCTCTTGAGCCTCGTCGGCCTGATCTGCCTGCTCGTCGTCGTGTTCCGGGCCCGCTTCGGCACGCGCCAGGCGCGGCACCGCAAAACCGACCCTTCCGCCGCCCCCTAAGGTTGGGCGGTCATGACGCGCATGGACCAGGTCTTCAAGGCGTACGACGTGCGGGGCACGGTGCCCGATCAGCTGGACGCCGACATGTGCCGCGCCATTGGCCGGGCCGTCGCCCGCTTCGCCAAGGCACCCGAGATCCTGGTGGCGCGCGACATGCGCGAGTCAGGGGTGGAGTTGTCGAAGGCCTTCTCCGACGGCGTGCGCACCGAGGGGGTGGCCGTGACCGACCTGGGGATGGCGTCCACCGACTTTCTCTATTTCGCCTCCGGGCGGTTGGATGCCCCCGGCGCCATGTTCACCGCCTCGCACAACCCGGCGCGCTACAACGGCATAAAGCTCTGCCTCTCGGGTGCCCGGCCGATCGGGCGCGACACCGGGCTCGACGAGATCGAGGCAACAGCCGAGAGCCTGCTGGGCGAGCCACTCGGTGAGGTGAGTGCTCCGTGGCGCGCGCGCAACCTGCTCGACGAATGGGCCGAGCACGTGGTCTCCTTCGTCAACCGCGCCTCGCTGCGTCCGCTCATCGTGGTCGCCGACACGGCCAACGGTATGGGGGGGCTGGTGGTGCCGACCGTCTTCTCGGGCCTGCCGTTCTCGGTCGACATCCTCTTTCCCGAGCTCGATGGGAACTTTCCCAACCACCCGGCCGACCCCATTCAGCCGGAGAACCTGGTCGACCTCAAGGCCGCCGTCTTGTCCCGCGGCGCCGACGTCGGTCTGGCCTTCGACGGCGACGCCGACCGCGTCTTCCTGGTCGATGAGCGCGCCCAACCGGTGTCGGGCTCGCTGACCACTGCGCTGGTGGCCGCCTCGATGCTGAAGAAGCACCCGGGCGAGACCATCTTGTACAACCTGATCTGCTCCCACGTCGTGCCCGAGGTCGTGACGGAGCTCGGGGGCACGGCCATCCGCACCCGGGTGGGCCATTCGATCATCAAGCAGGTCATGGCCGAGACGAATGCCATCTTCGGGGGCGAGCACTCCGGCCACTACTACTACCGCGAGAACTTCCGGGCCGACTCGGGCATCATCACCGCCTTGCTGGTCCTCGAGCTGCTGAGCCTGAGCGACAGGCCGCTGTCGGAACTCTTGAAACCCTTCGAGCGCTACAGCGATTCGGGGGAGATCAATACCGAGGTGCGGGACCCGGCGGCGACCGTGGAGGCGATCGCCGCCGAAGAGGAGGGGAGGGGGGCCTCGACCGACCGGCTCGATGGCCTGACCGTCGACCACGGCGACTGGTGGTACAACCTGCGCCCGTCCAACACCGAGCCGTTGCTCCGCCTCAATGTGGAGGCCGCGACAGCGGAACTGTGCGCACAGCATGTGGCTGAAGTGCAGACGCGCATCAAGGCGCACGCCCGAGCGAAGTAGTACACGCGAAGTAGTGATCTGAAGGTGAGGAACGAACATGCCGCTTGACCCATTGCTGCTCGAGGTACTGGCCTGCCCCGTCGACAAGGGGCCGCTGCTGTGGTTCGCCGACGAGGAGATCCTCTACAACCCGCGGCTGCACAAGAGCTATCACGTGGTCGACGGCGTGCCGGTCCTGTTGGTCGAGGAAGGCGCGGATGTGGGTGAAGCCGAGCACGAACGCCTGACCGCCAAGGCGGAGAGGGACGGCGTGCGCGCCACCGGCCCCGCGCCCGGGTGACCGCAGCGCCGTACCTCGACACGCTGGGGATGTGGGACGCCGTCTCCGCCCAGCCCGAACAATGGCGCACCGCGCTGGCGTCGTCGCTCGAAGTGCTCGACAGCGCGGCGCTCCCCGAACCGGACGCCATCCGCTCGGTGGCCCTCTTCGGAATGGGCACGAGCGGAACGGCGGCCGATGCCGTGGCCGCATACGGAGCCGGGCGTTCGCGCCTGCCCATCTGGGTGGGCAAGGATTACGGAGCACCCGCCTTCGTCGCACCGCACACGCTGGTGTGCGCGCTCTCCTACTCCGGCGACACCGAAGAGACCTGTGCCGCGGCCGCCGACGCCGCCGCCCTGGGTGCCCCTGTCGTGGTCGTCTCCTCCGGCGGCGCGCTGGCCGCGCTGGCGGCCGAGGCGGGGTTCACCCGATTGCCGGTCACTGCCGATCTGCCGGCGTCGCGCTGCGCGCTGGGGGCGTTGGCCGTCCCGCTGTTGACGGTCCTGGCGCGCCTCGGGATCCTGCCCGACGTGGTGCCTTCGCTCGACGCCGCGCTGGCGTCGTTGCGCCGACGACGTGACGCGTTGGTGGCGCCCACCGGCGCGGCCGCGGCGGTGGCCCGGCTGATCGGTCGCACCATCCCCTTGGTGTACGGGTCGACCGGATTGACCGCCGTGGCGGCGCAGCGGTGGAAGACCCAGGTCAACGAGAACGCCAAGACCCCCGCGTTCTTCGCCGTCCTCCCCGAGCTCAGCCACAACGAGGTGGCCGGGTGGGGCCAGCACGGGGACGTGACGCGCCAGGTGCTCTCCTTGGTCACGTTGCGCCACGGCGGTGAGCACCCTCAGGTGGCACGGCGCTTCACGCTGGTCGTCGACGCCACCGACGAGGTGATGGCCAACGTCATCCCCGTCTGGGCCGAAGGAGAGGACGATCTCGGGCGATTCTTGGACCTCGCCCTCTTCGGGGACTTCGTTTCTTTGCACATGGCCGGTCGCGAGGGCATCGATCCGGGCCCGGCGCCCGCTCTCAGCGACGTGGAGTCGGCTCTGCGCCATTGACCAATGGCGGCGCGCTGACGAGGCAACCCCTGATCGTGCCTCGAGGATCTGTCGGGGCAAACATTGATGGTTGTGCAGGCACTAGCGTCGAAGACGTGCAGCTGAGTGCCAGGAACCAATTGGAGGGGACCGTTGTCCGGGTTGATCTCGGCGCCGTCATGGCGACGGTGGTGGTGCGCCTCGCCGGCGGGCAAGAAGTGGTCTCCGCCATCACGAAGGACGCTGCCGTCGCGCTCGCGCTGCGCGAGGGCGACGCGGTCAAGGCCGTGATCAAATCGACCGAGGTAATGATCGGCAAGGACTAGAGCACGAGGGGGATGAGTGGTCATCGTCGGTGGTGCGTTCGAAGTGGAGCCCGGGCAACGCGGAGAATTCCTGGCTGGCTTCCTCGATCCCATGCGCAGGTCCCGAGCCGAGCCGGGCTGTCTCGAGTACACCGTGAGCGCCGACCCGCTCGATCCCGGTCGGGTGGTCCTCTTCGAACGTTGGGCCGATCAGGAGAGCCTCGACGCCCACCTGCAGGCCCAACGAGAGGCTCCCCGCTCCTCCGGCCCCGGCGTGGCCCCGAAATCGGTCACGATCACCGTCTATGACGTGAGCGGCGAGCGGCCGCTCGCGGGCTGACCGTCGGGGCGGTCGTGGCGCTTAGCTGAGACGCTCGACGATCATGGCCATGCCCTGACCGCCACCGACGCACATGGACTCGAGGCCGATCGTCTTCCCGGTGTCCTCCAGGGCGTTGAGCAGGGTGGTCATGATGCGGGCCCCGGTCTGGCCGAAGGGGTGGCCCAGTGCGATGGCGCCGCCCTTGACGTTGAGCTTGTCCCAGCTGATGCCCAAATGCCGGGCGGAGGGGATCACCTGTGCCGCGAACGCCTCGTTGATCTCGACCAGGTCGATGTCGTCGATCGTCATGCCGGCGCGCCGGAGCACCTGGCGGCAGGCATCCACGGGGCCCAGACCCATGATCTCGGGATTCAACCCCGTGACGCCGCTGGCCACGATACGAGCCAGGGGCGTGATGCCGAGTGCCTTGGCCTTGGTGTCGCTCATGACGATCACCGCGGCCGCCCCGTCATTGAGGGGGCAGGCATTGCCGGCCGTGACCGTGCCGCCTTCCCGGAAGACGGGCTTGAGGTTGGACAGTCCTTCGAGCGTCGTGCCCGGACGGGGCCCGTCGTCCTTGGCGACGACGGTGCCGTCGGCCAGAGTGACCGGGATGATCTCGCGCTCGAAGAACCCGTTCTCCTGATTCGCGACGGCCCGGGTCTGGGAGAGCACGGCAAATTCGTCCATTTCGGCGCGGGTGACCTTTTCGAGCTCGGCCACGTTCTCCGCCGTCTGCCCCATGGCGATGTAGATGTCGGGCAGGTCGCCTTCCAGAGGGGTCCACGGTTCGGTGACAGCGGGAGCGCGCGTCTTGGTGCGCCCTTCGGCCGTGGCGAAGGCGGCGTTGTGCGGCCCGGTGTCCGATGCGCCGTTCCCGTAGCGGCTGACCGTCTCTACTCCGGCAGCGATGAAGACGTCACCCTCGCCGGCACGGATGGCGTGGGCGGCCATGCGGATCGTCTGCAGGGACGACGAGCAGTAACGGTTCACGGTGACCCCGGGCACGTTGTCGAGCCCGGCGAGCACGGCGGCCACGCGGGCGACGTTGTAGCCCGCCTCGCCCGCCGGCTGCCCACAGCCGAGGAGCACGTCCTCGATGTCCGCCGGGGTGAGTTGGGGCACCTTTTCCAGCACGGTCTTGATCACCAGCGCGCTGAGATCATCAGGGCGGCACTCCACCAGCGAGCCCTTGACGGCCCGGCCGATCGGCGTGCGGCCGGTGGCGACGATGACTGCTTCAGGCATGGCGACGAGCTCCTCGGTTCGGATGCCCCCGGGTCCGACCCGAGGCCGACAGCAGGTTACCGGTTGGTAGCGCCCGTGCCGCCCGCCTCTTCATTGGCCGTTCGGGGAGGTGGACTGTAACGTGTTCTATCGAGCGCCACGGGGGTCATGGACCGTCCGTGATGCGGTGCCGGAGTGGTGCCGGGGCAGTCGACGCAGCCCGGGAGGGACAGCAGATGGAGATCGCGTACACCGAGGAGCAACAGGCGCTGAAGAGCGAGTTGCGCTCCTATTACAGCAACCTCCTCACTCCCGAGCTGGAGATGGAATTGTCGTTGTCGCACGGCATCGGACCCACGGTGCGCAGGGTGGTCAAGCAGATGGGCACCGACGGCTGGCTGGGCATCGGTTGGCCCAAGGAGTGGGGCGGCCAGGGCCGTTCGGCGATCGAGCAGTTCATCTTCTTCGATGAGTCGATGCGCAGCGGCGCCCCGGTCCCGATGCTCACCATCAACACGGTGGGGCCGACCATCATGAACTTCGGCACCCAGGAGCAGAAGGAGTTCTTCCTGCCCAAGATCCTCGCCGGCGAGATCCATTTCTGCGTCGGCTACACCGAGCCGAACTCGGGCACCGACCTCGCCTCGTTGACCACGCGCGCCGTGCGCGATGGCGAGGAGTACGTGATCAACGGGGCCAAGATCTTCACCAGCCTGGCCGGCGACGCCGACTACATCTGGTTGGCCACCCGGACCGATCCCAACGTGGCCAAGCACAAGGGCATCTCCATGTTCCTCGTCCCGATGGACACGCCCGGCATCCGGGTCGTGCCCATGAAGCTCCTGGGTGACCACAACATCAACTACACCTTCTACGAGGACGTGCGCGTCCCCGCCACCGCCCTGGTCGGGGAGGAGAACCAAGGGTGGAGGCTCATCACCAACCAGCTCAATCACGAGAGGGTGACCCTGTGCGCTCCAGGCATCATCGAGCGCGTGCTCAACGACGTCAGGGCGTGGGCGCAAGCGACCAAGTTGCCCGACGGGCGCCGTGTCGTCGATCAGGAGTGGGTGCAGGAGCACCTGGCCCGGGTGCATGCGGAGCTCGAGTTCCTGCGCCTCATCAACTGGAAGGTGGCCTGGCAGGCAACACAAGGTCAGCTCGACGTCGCCGACGCCTCGTCAATCAAGGTCTTCGGTACGGAGTTCTACCTGCGGGCGTTCCGCTCGCTCATGGAGATCCTCGGCCAGGCCGGGTACCTCACGAAAGGCTCACCCGCTGCAGTGATCGCCGGCCGCCTCGAGATGTACGCCCGCTCCATGATCATCCTCACCTTTGGCGGAGGCACCAACGAGATCCAGCGTGATCTCATCGCCATCTTCGGCCTCGGCATGCCGCGGTCAATGCGCTAAGCCCACAGAAAGAGCACACACATGGACTTCACCTACAGCGACGAGCAGGAAGCCGTCCGCGAGTTGGCCGGTCGGATCTTCAGCGAGCGCTCGACGCACGAGCGCCTCAAGGAGATCGAGCAGGCTGACGCGGCCGAGGGGCCGTTCGACCGGGCCCTGTGGGGAGAACTGGCCGGGGCCGGACTCCTCGGCATTCACCTCGACGAGGCTGTCGGCGGCGCCGGTCTCGATTTCGTGGCGGCGTGTCTCGTCATAGAGGCGGCCGGCCGCACGGCGGCCTATGTCCCGGTGGTCGAGGCGATGGTGTACGGGGCAATGCCGATCGCGCAGTTCGGCACCGCGGCCCAACAACAGTCCTGGCTCCCCGGGGTGTGCGGGGGCGAGACCATTCTCACGGCAGCGCTCGCCGAGTTGGCGGGCGAGGTCATCCTTCCCGGGGGCACCGCTCCCGCCACGACGGCCGTGGCGCAGCCCGACGGGTCGTGGCTGCTCCAGGGGACGAAGGCCTGTGTGCCGGCTGCCTTCGTCGCCGACGCCGTGCTGGTGCCGGCCACGCGCACCGCTCCGGACGGTTCGGACGCCGGGAGCGGGGTCTTCCTGGTCGACACCGGCGCCGACGGGGTGTCGCTGCTCCGCCAGACCACGACCACGGGCCGGCCCGAGGCGATCATGGAGCTGAACGGCGTGCGGGTAGCGGCCGACCACCAGATCGGGGGTGATGGCGCCGACGGCACCGCCATCATCACCGCCATCACCGAGCTCGCCACGGCGGCCCTGTGCATCTTGGAGGCCGGCGTGTGCGCAACCGCACTCGCGCTCACCGCGGAGTACACCAAGACGCGCGTGCAGTTCGAAAAGCCCATCGCCACTTTCCAGGCGGTCGGCCAGCGGGCCGCGGATGCCTATGTCGACACCGAGGCCATCCGCCTCACGGCGTGGCAGGCGGCGTCGCGCCTGTCGGCCGGTCTGCCGGCATCGCCCGAGGTGGCCGTGGCCAAGTTCTGGGCGGCCGAGGGTGGGCAGCGCGTGGTCCACGCGGCGGCCCACCTCCATGGCGGGGTCGGCGTGGACCGCGACTACCCGCTGCACCGCTACTTTCTGTTGACCCGCCAGATCGAGTTGACCCTCGGCGGGGCCAACGAGAGCCTGCGGCGGCTGGGCCGCATACTGGCCGCCGAACCGGTTTAGGACGGCGGGGCCGCCAACCCCAGCCCGTAGCCGGCCAGGAAGAGTCCGGCCTCGTGATGGCGCCGGTAGCCGTTCGCGAGCTTGTGGAAGTCCGCGGAGTGATTGGGGTAGACCAAGTGCGCCAGCTCGTGGACGATCACGGCGTCGAGCACCCACTCGGGCACCGAGCGCAGTCGGTGCGAGAGCCTGATCTCCCCGGTATGGAACGAGCATGATCCCCAGCGAGCCGACTGGTTGGTGACCCACCGCACCGAGGTCGGGCGGGCTCCGATCCGGTAGCGGTCACTCAGGGCGATCGCGCGGTCCATCAGTTCGCGGTCGCCCACCGCGGCCCGCAAGGGATGCTTGCTCACCAGGCGGTCCACCAGCCAGGCAATCGTCTTCTCCCGGGCTTCGCCCGAGAGGTGCGCCGGCAACGACACGACGATACGCCCACCCACCCACCGGGCCTCCGACGTCTTGCGCCGACGGGCACTGACACGGACTTCGACCTCGGGCCAGCCGGGCGGCGAGGGCACTTCGGCACCGCTCTGCTGCGCGCCGTCCGCCAACTTCTCGTCGATCAAAATCGTGTCCATCAATCGCTCATTCGAATCGGCATCATCGGGCGCGTCGCCCTCCGCGTCCTCGAAGAGAGAGGGTCCGAATGCATCAAAGAGACTCACGCCGCCATTCTGGCGCAGGCGTGTGACAAGTGCGGTGCACCCCGAAACGGACGCGGCATGCGCATCCGGGCCACGGTTGTCGTCATCACCGGCGGCAAGGACGCGTCGGAAGGGAAACGACGGTTGAAACAGCGGCGCGGTAACGACCACCGTCCGAGTTCGCCCGCATGAGGCCAGGGCGGCCACAGAGCGAGGGCCGACCGGCCCGTCGCCGCGGGGTCTTGCGGCTTGAGACTCGGATCTACGAAGGCGATGCGGCGAGCAGCCGCTGCACGTGCGACCACACGGCGACCCCGCCCGACAGAACCGGACGACCGATGGCCGCGACCATCTCGAGTTCCACCGTCGCCGGATTCTCCCCGAGCGGGAGGACAATGACCGTGTCGACGTGGTTCTGCTTCATGAATTGGCGCAGAAGGCCTCGAAGGTTGGGGGGCGGCGTCGCGCTCCCGTAAAATTCTGCATCCAAGAACGTCTCTACTTGGACAGGTTGCAGTGGGGGCGCATTCGGAGTCGCGTAGGACTGTTGGGGGACGGGCCACCACCCGTAGCCACCGATGACTTTGAAGCGCATGCCAGACACCGCCTGATCCAACAGAATCTCGTCGACAAGGTCGGTATAGGAGCGTCCAATTTGCGGTGCCTTGGGAAACGGATAGGCAAGAACCACGCTCCCGTCGGGGATGGACTTCACGGCGTTGGTGGTGAAGTAGGGCGACAGGTGGGTGGGGGGTGCCGCCTGCGCGCTGATCGGGACAAACGGGATGGCTACAACTACTCCGAGCACAAGCGGCAAGGAGAGGGCTGCGGCGCCCCTCCAACGGGCGGCAAGCCAGGAAGACCAATCCCAATGCTGCGCGTGCCAATAGAGCGCATCGAGTCCTACTGCAACAATGCCTGCGCAGAACATCACGGTGAAGAGCGAGAATCGAACGGCGAGGAGAGACTTAAGGTACGGCGCATGCGCCAGGACTTCGAAGGGCAGCGGGATTCGTGTGTAGTGGCCATCGACATAGAGCCTCTGTCCCAACGACAAGATATAGGCAACGAGGGCCATCACGGCCGCAAATGGGACGATCCGGCGCCGGCGGAGCAACACCACCGTCGCGACCACCATGGCGATGAGAGGCAATCCCAGATACAGGGTCTCACCCGTGCTGGCCACGTGGTCGAAGACCGACGAGAAGAGAACCGACGAGTGCCATTCATGTGAACCTGGTGCGAGTGGAGAGAACAGGTCGCCATGGAGCGCCGACAAAGTGGCCGGTGATTGCGGGACGCCGTCGAGGTGCTCTCGTCCGAAGAGCGTGAACAGCACCGGAACGGAGAGGAGCACGCCGCCCACCACGATGGCATAAATGAGACAATTTCCCATATACGCCAACTTCGTCCGCAAGGTGCTCCGGAACGCCAGGAGATACAGATACAGCACGGTGGCGCCGGCACCCATCAGGACGGTGGTCGTCAGAATTTCGGACGAGACGAGGTACTGGACTGCGCACGCCGCTCCCAGGAGTCCCCCCGTCACCACCGGGCGCCATTGTTGGCGGACGAGTGTCTCGTGAAGAAGCAGGAACATCAATGGGGGCAGGGGTACGAAGACCAGAAAGAGGTGACCGAGATTGAACGTGATGTACGCGGAGTAGCCGTAGACGGCGCCCCCCACGAAGGCTGCCGGCCACCATCTGGTCCACCGACGCAGCACCAAACACATGGAGAAGGCCGAAACGATAACGGCCAGGCGGACGAGAACATTCCACGTCACAACGGGGCCAAAGAGAGTCGTGATGGGAGAGAAGACGGTTCCGAGGGCGATCATCGAAGTATCCGACAAGACGTTCAGACCTGTTGGAAAGCTCTGCCACTGACTGAAGAACGGATTGTGCCCGTGCGCGATCGCGTACTGGGTCCACTCGAGAAACCAGATCTGATTGACGCCGTCTGATCCATCCTCTACAGCCACACGGCCCGAGCCAAGGGATGTGGACAGTCCGAACTCGAGGAAGGTCAAGAAGATATACAGCGCGAGAGAAACCGCCGCAGGCCACCACTGCCGAACCCTCCAACGACCTCCGTCAGGCGGTCGCGACGAAGGACGGTCGACACGGTCCATGGAGACTTCCCCTGGTGTAGTTGGGGTTATCAGAGCCACGGAATCCAACCCTCCCGATCTCACAGACGATCCGCGTGTCAACCGCCGACCTGGACGCAGCGTGCGCATGATAGTCGTGTCTGCCTTTAGTGACATTTGTCGCCTCGTGCCTGGAGAAGGTCCGTCGTGTCAACGTTGCCACCATCGACAATGGCAAGCTCGGGCGCGGTGACAAACGCACTCGGCGCGCGACAGGATGCAGACCATGCCAACAGAGACAGCGTTGCTTGCCGGCCGTCCCGTCCATCGCATGGGCTTCGGGGCCATGCAGTTGCCCGGGCCAGGAGTCTTCGGACCGCCCCCCGATCGCGACCGCGCCCTGGCCGTGCTCCGTCGGGCCGTCGAGGCCGGCGTCGATCACATCGACACCGCCCAGTTCTACGGTCCCGTCGTGGCCAACGAGCTCATCCACGAAGCATTGCACCCCTATCCGATGGGACTCGTCCTGGTGTCCAAGGTGGGTGCCGCCCGCGACGAGCGGGGCCAATGGCTCGGGGCACAACGACCCGAGGAGCTGCGTGCGGGGGTCGAGGCCAACCTGGCGTCCTTGGAGCTGGACCAGGTGCCGGTCGTCAACCTGCGCCGTCACCCCGGATCGGACGTCCCGTTCGCAGAACAGCTCGGGGCCATGGTCGCCTTGCGCGAGGAGGGCCTCATCGGCGGCATCGGCCTGAGCAACGTGGACCTCGCACAGTACGTCGCCGCTCGGGCCATGACCCCGGTCGCCTGCGTCCAGAACGCCTACAACCTGGCCGACCGGTCGGGCCAGGACGTCTTCGACGCCTGCCGGGCCGACGAAGTCCCGTTCGTGCCCTTCTTCCCCTTGGGGTCGGCGTTTCACGCCGAGAACCCGGTCCTGGGGGAGCCCGCGGTCATAGAGACGGCCCGTCGGCTCAATGCCACGCCGGCGCAAGTGGCCCTGGCCTGGCTGTTGCAACAGGCGCCCACCGTGCTCCTCATCCCGGGGACGTCGTCGCTCGGGCACCTCGAGGAAAATCTCGCGGCTGCTGAGCTCGTCCTCGACCAGGCGGCGATCGAGGCCCTGCCGCGCTGAGGCCAGCGGGCCGGCCCGGTAATCCGAAGTGCCGGTAAACCGCCTGCAACCGAATTGCACCCCAATTACGAGACTGCATTGTTAGGTTGCCCCCCCGACGGTTTTGCTGCGTGAACGACGCCCCCGGGAGGGAGCGGCGGATGCGCTCGGGTCGAGCCGTGTCCCGCCGTACGGGGCGCGCACGCTGGAGGGGATTGTGGCATGGCTGTTTCAATGACGCGGGTCCGACGCGCCCGCCGCACGGGCCGACTCGCCTTGGGGTTCTTGGGCGCGCTCGGTTTCAGCGGGCTCGGCCTGGCCTCGGCGGCCGGCGCGGCGGGGCCCGGACCAAGCCAAGGTGCCGCGGGCCACGTCTCTGCGTCCGGCCTGCTGTCGACCAGCTTCTGGCTGGCGAGCGCACAGGGCAACGTGTGGGATTTCGGCGATGCCGGCGACTACGGCTCGGCTGCCACATTGGGGCTGGCGCATCCCGTTGTGGACATCGTGTCGACGCCCGACGGCGGCGGTTACTGGC
>PKYA01000022.1 GCA_003133545.1 Acidimicrobiaceae bacterium
AAGTTCTGCATGCCATGACCCGGCAGCTTGCCCCACTCCTCGGCCGCGAGATGTGCGTTGGCGAGCGGGAGGATCTCTGCCTCTTCCTGGCTCAGATGCGGGTTCAGGGCTGCCTCGAGGTCCCCAAGGGCCTGGACCAACGGGGCGCCCGCGGTGTCACCCGTGCTCTCCCACTCGCCGATGCGTGCCGTGCACGAATCCATGTGCGCCACCACTTCGTGGTGCTGGCTCGTCGCCTCGTCGATCAGCGCCATCTGGCCAGGCGCACGCTCGTGGAGAAGCGGGAAGACCAGCATCTCCTCGCCTTCGTGATGGACCTGGAGAAAGGCCATCAGGTTGCCGTAGTAGTTGGCCATCAGGGCCCGGCGCTCGTCGTCCCCCTGCGCGCTGGCCACGAAATCGGGGGCCGACGCCAACGACCGCCGGAACACGCTATGGACAGCCAGCATGTCGGACGTGTCCAGGGGAGCACTTCCGAATTCGGTCATCGAACCCCCTCGAATCGGCGAACTACCTAGACCGACACCAGCTCGTCGCGCTCAGTGAGGAAATCCCACCACGCGTCAGCGGCGACCTTCGCGGCAGCACGCACCACCCCTGGGTCAGCGTCGAGGCCGGCCAGGGCCTCGATAGACCAGTCGGCGTGGGCGGACTCCTGCATGGTGTGCACGTCCCAGAACCTGGTCCCCTCGGCGTCCATGCCGTAATGGCGTCGCAAGCCCTCCGCTTTGGACGCCGCAATGTCCGCGGCCTGGACCTCGTAGGCAGCCACCATGGCCAGGGCCGCCACCGGGTCGGTGGTGGCGGCAGCGCGCACCGCTGTGAGCAGCACCGCAGTGGCCGCGCTCGGGGCGACCGCGGGGGCGGCGCCGGCGGCCTGCGCGAAAGATTCGAAGAGCGCAGTGTGTGCGGTGGGCACGCCGAGCTCGTCGGCCAGGTTGGCCTCCACCAGGGCGCGGGCTGCGCCAGCGGGCAGCCGGGCGGCGATGGCCCCCAGCGTGACCGGAAGCGCGCGCTCAATGGACCGGTACTGCTCGGCGTAGGCCGCCAACTCACCCTCGCCCAGCGTTCCTGCTTCCCAACGGCGGTAGAAGGGGTGGGACAGAAGCTGGCGCCCGGACAGTGCGGCAGCCAGCGCTTCACGGATCCGATCGGTGTGCATGGCGCACATTATCCCGCCGCGCAACTTCGCACTCGAGGGGGTGGCGGGCGGCGCCTCGCGTGCACGCCACAATCATCCGGTGCTCAGCCTCCTGTGCTTCGTCGTGGGAGGACTCGTTGGCTGGGGCGCGTCGAGGGGCGGGACGCGGGTCCAGCAGGCCTGGCCCGTTGTGCTGCGGATCCAGATCCTCCTCACCTCGGCGACGCTCTCGCTGGTCGCCGCCTGGCGGCTGACCGCGCTGGGCCAGGTGGTCGGCCCTCTCGTCCTGGCCGGCAGCCTGTGGACCCTACTCGCGGCATCGGTCATGACCCGCGGCGAGCGCAGTGCCGGCCAGGCGGCGCTGGAGTCCTGGGCGGTGGGGACCAACAGCGGGTTCTGGGTGGTCCCGGTAGCCACAGCATTTGCCGGCGCCGCCGGCGCCATGATCGCCGTGCTGGCCAACACGGCCACCACGGCCCAGAACGCCATCTGCGTGCACCTGATGCGCCGCGACGCGCCGATACGGCAGCGGCGCTCGACCACGTGGGTCGACCAGTCCCCGCTGTTGGCGCTCGCCATCGGGTTGGCGCTGCATGCAGCCGGGCCGGCCCCGGGCGCCACCGCGAATGTGTTGACGCTGGCCGGCCCGCTGCTGGCCTTCTCGGGTGCCGCGCTGTTCGCCGGCTCGGTCGTACACCCGCACAACCTGTCAATCCCGAAGTCCAGCCATGCGCTGCGCCGGTGGACCTGGCTCACGGCTCTGCGCGTCGGCTACCTCCTGCTCATCGTCGCGTGCACCTCATCGAGAGCGCTGGAGATCGTCGCCGCGCTGAGCGCCCTCAGTGCGCCGTCATTCAGCCCGATCCAACAGGCGGTCCTCTACGGCTACCGTCCGGTGTGGTCAATGCGGCCGTCCGCTGGGGCTGGGTGCTCGTCCCGTTCGGGCTTGGCCTGGCCGCCATCATCCGTTGGGCCTGATGTTGGGCCTGACGTTGGGCCCCACGGTGGACTATAGACATAACGAACATTATGGTGCTTATCCATGGTCACGGGCCCGACCCTTCCCGCGGCGCCGGCGGCGCGGGCTTCCGGCGCCGCTCAGGTGGCAGAGGCATTCCTGCAGGGGTACCGGGGGAGCACCCGGGACGCCTACCGCAATGACCTGGCGCAGTGGTTTGCCTTCTGCCGTGCACTCGGGATACGCCCGATGACGGCGAATCGCACCGCCGTCGACGCTTTCGTGCAGCACCTCGAGGAGACCGAACAGCGCGCCCCGGCCACCATTGCCCGCAGGCTCTCGACCCTTTCCAGCTTCTACCGCTGGGCCGTGCGCGAGGAATGGGTGACCCGCAATCCGGCAACGCTGGTGGTGCGGCCACGGGTCGCGAGCGCGGCACACGCCCCGGTTCTCGACACCCATGCGCTTTCCGTGCTCTTGAGGGCGGCGGCCGAGGATGGCCCCCGGAGCGACGCCCTCGTTGCCCTGCTCGTCTTCAACGGTTTGCGGATCTCCGAAGCCCTGGGTGCCTCCGTGCGCGATCTCACGACGGAGCAGGACCGCCCGATGCTCAGGGTGGCGCGCCGGGGCGACACCACGGGCACCGTGCCGTTGGCGCCACGCACAGCCGATGCCCTGGCGCGCTACGTGGGCACACGCACCGACGGACCGCTGTTCGTCAGCCGTACGGGCCAGCCGCTCACGCGGGCCAGTGCCTGGCGCATTGTGCGCAAGCTCGCCCGGCGTGCCCTCCCGGGCCAGGCCGACCAGCTCAGCCCGCACAGCTTTCGCCGGGCCTTCATCGCGCTGTCGCTCGACGCCGGCGCGAGCCTCCGGGATGTGCAGGACGCAGCCGGCCACCAGGACCCACGGACAACCCGGCGCTATAACCGCTCGGAGCACAACCCGGAGCGGCACCCCACCTGGGCCCTGGCCGCAATGGTCGAATGACGACCGGGGCGGTCACTCCATTACACGACCGTGGGCTGCCCGAGCCGTCTTCTTCGGATGTCTTCTTGGAGCCTTCTCGGAGCCTGAGAGGAGATTCGAACTCCTGACCTGCGCATTACGAGTGCGCTGCTCTACCGACTGAGCTACCCAGGCATTTCTTTGGTTGTGACGGGACAGGCATTGCCCAACATCGGAGGTGTGCATGCAACCCGAGCCGGTCCGCGTCCTACGGGTTGATGCAGGGCGCGACAGCTTACCTCGGACGATCCGTCAGACCCCACGACACGATGCTGCGGCGAGCGGTCGCCAGCGTGCCCAGAGCGGCCGTTTCAGTACGACCCCACGCCCGCTCTGGCTCTCATGCGAACGAGCGGAACTCTGTTCCGAAGCTGAGGACGGTGATTCGTCCCCACTGGCTATTCGAATGCCGCCGCACTCCACACGGCGAAGCCCCTCGGCGACAGTCGGCCACCGTGGTGGACAGCCGAACTGCACGTCGAGGGGCCATTCCGCTTTGGTAAGTGTTGATCCCTGCACCATTGGTTCCAGACGGCAAACTGCAATGATTAAACCGGCAACCTTCCAAAATCCTCCACTGGTAAAGTTGCCGGTCGTTCTTCGATGGTGCCTACTGGTCCGTCGACGATTCGTTACGTTCAGTTATGGACGGTGATGGTGACGCCTGAACTGGTGGCGCTCCCAGCTGGGCCGGAGGCTTCAGACACCAAGGTGTAGCTGCCGTTGGGAACCGTCGTCGTGTTCCAGCTGTACACCCATCCGTAGTAGCTCAGCGTGGCCGTGCCGATGTCGTGGCCGTTAAAGCCGTAGGAGCCGCCGAAGAGCACGAACTCGACGCTGGTGGCGTTCGAGGCGGAGGCGTCGAGGGTGGTCGATCCCGACAGCGTCGCCCCGTTCGAGGGGACGAGAACCGCGGTGGTCGGCGGCGAGGGCGCAAAATCGTACGTGGTCGTCGCGCCATTGGCACCGTCGGTCCCAATGGAGAGCGCATCCACGTTGCCGGTCATGGCGGGCCAGCCACTCCCCACGTCAGCCCCCACCCCGAGGACGGTGGCGCTGGGGTAATCGCTGACGAAAGTACTCCAGCTGATCGGGTCGTCGAGGCCTCCGGGCGACGAGTCGGCGATGTGGGTGGCCCACACCAGACCGGTCAGGACGTTGAAACTCTGCCAGGTGTTGGCGGTATCCGGCGTGGCCTGCTCATACGGCTCGTAGTTGATCGTCGAGAAGGTGATGCTGGGGCTGAGGTCGGCCGTCAACTGGAAACTCGGGTCGTAGTCCGGCGCGTTGTTCGTATAGGCCGAGTACGAAAGCGTCGAGATGCTCGAAAGGGCCACGCCTTCATGGTCGTAGTTGAAGGCATCCCAGTGGTCGCTCGCGCCGGTCGTCACCATCTGGAGGCTGCCTGCGCTCGGCCCGCCCGCCGGCCCGCTCACGATGCTGACACTCCCGGCGCCACCGGATTCGTTCGTGACGACGAACTGCCCGGTGGTCGGGGACCCGCTGACCAGGTCCGGCGGGGTGACCACCACGGTGCTGCTGGTCCCGGGGGTGGCGTTGATCTGAACTGCCGGGACGTAGTACGGCGATCCCGTCCCGCTGACGGCCCAGCCGGTGTTGGCTCCACCGTCCCAGCAAGTGGAGGTGTTGGCCGCGCCGTCAATGCGGAAGGTGCCGGTTCCCCCCGCGCCGTCGTCGCAGTAGTCGGCGGCGGTGGCAGTGTTCCAGTACACGGTGCCGGGGTTGGGATCGGACCCGACGCTCACGTTGGTCGGGTCCGCGTTGAGACCGACATTCAACGAGTCGTAGCCGCAGCCCGCAGCTGTGACGTAGCAGGCCGTGGAGTGCCCGTACGGGACGGCCCCGTAGTCGGAGGTGTTGTAGGCGACGCCGTAGATCACGTTGCTGGGGAGAACGACGCCCTGGGCACTGAAGTCGAACGTGATGTTGTTGGCAAAGCCGTTGTAGCAAGAGTTGTCCGTCGAGTCATACCACTCGCCATTCGTTGCGCTGCAACCCTGGGCCGACAACCCACTAGGGTTGCTGGCCGAGGGACGGTAGGGGATGTTGAATGTCTGCGTGTCGGTGGCGAGCAGGCCGCCCACGGCATTGTTGGCGCCGACGCTGTAGACGTTGAGGGTGATCGGCTCGGAGAACGTTGTGCCGGGGGTGGTCACGCACGCATTTGCGGTGCCGTATCCGTTACCCCAGGCGCCGCTCTGACAACCCCACGAACTCATGGTCACCACGACGTTGTTCAACTGGTTGGCGGCACCGCTGAGGGTGACCTGGTTCCCGAACTGGGACGTCTGGGTTGCCTCGAAGCCGAGGCCCGGCAGGTTGCCGGGAAGCGGGCTCACAGTGGAGTCGTAGACGGTCGTCGTGGGCGACGCCCCCGCAGGTATTGCTGTGCCGAGAAAGCCGAGTGTGGCGGCGATCAGCGCAGCGCCGACACCCCCAACGAGGACGCGAAATGACCGCCGTCTTACCATGCTCGATCCCGCCTTTCAGAGCGCAGAGGGGTGCGCTCGACCCTGGGCAACGCGGAGACGCGTGCGTAAAACGCTTGCTTGATCCCCAAACGTTTGTTTAACAGATGTTTCTAGAATTGCTAGTCCTTTTTTAATTAATGTTCCCGAGTTCGGCTCCGCGTCACACGAGGAAAACTTCAGGTCGAGAGAGCACCCAGCCGCACCAGGAGCGACTGCAGGAGCAGTGACTCCTGCGGGTTGCGCGGCAGCGCCACGGTGGTCTCGGTGATGAGGGCCACGGCGGTGGCCGCCGCCTGCGCGTGGATGTCGGCCGAGACGTCGGCCTGCGCGGTCTGGGTGACCATGCGGTCCCGATAGGACCGCGCCAGCGCGCCCAGGCCGGCGCGCAGGGCATCGGTCCGCCAGCGGCGCTCCTCGCGCTGGAACTGGTCGGTGATCTCCTTGCGCCCGGGTAGGGCCTTTTCGCCGAATTCCTTGGCTTCTTCGGTCAGGCGCTCGAGCTCACGGGCATTCTCGGCCCGCAGCGGCTCGACGGCGCGCTCGGCCGAATCGAGCAGCTGGCGGGCCAGCTCCGCCGCCACAACGCCGGTGCCGTTCAACCGGTCGGGCACCGACGACCACAGCGCAGCCCGTTCTGCCACCTCAGGATCCTCCGTCATGACCCTGGCCCGTTCGGGGTTTCCCCCGCTGCTGTCGGCCACGACCGCGGCGACCTCCGTCGCCACGCCCCGCGAAACGAGCCACTGCACCATGGCCGGTCGGGGCACCGGGGGGAATGCGACCTGCACGCATCGACTGGCCACGGTCGCCAGTTCCGGGGCGATGTCGTCCGCCAGGAGCACGAAGACGGAGGCGCCCGGTGGCTCCTCCAGGGTCTTGAGCAGCGCGGGTGCCGCCCGGGCGCCCAGGTGCACATCGGTCACGATCACCACCTGGCGCGCCGCCCGCAACGGGCGGCGCTGGGCCAGCAGGACCAGCCGGCGCATGTCGTCCACGCTGAGCATGGCGCCGCTGCGGTGGATGACGTGGAGATCGGGATCGCGGCCGGCCAGGGCACCCCGGCAGGTTGGGCACGCACCGCACCCGCCGTCGGGGCACAACAGGGCCGCCGCGAAGGCGCGGGCGGCCACCCACCCCCCGTTGCCGGCGGCCCCACGCAGCAGGTAGGCGTGTACCGGCTGTCTCGCCGCGGCCCGCAGCTCGGCCACCGCCGCCTCCTGGCCCACCACCTCCGCGAAGAGCGACAGCACCGGCAGGCCGGTGGCCTCGTTCACCGGGCCTGCTCCGCCGGGTCTCCCAGGCGCTCGTGCACGACGGCCAGGATACGGGCGGTCAGCGCCGGCGGATCGAGGGTGCCGTCCACCACGACCCAACCTGTCGGGTCGGCACCGGCGAGAGAGAGGAAGCCTTCGCGCACGCGCTGGGCGAACGCCGGCCCCAGGCGTTCGAGGCGGTCGGGAGCCGTCTGGGCCAGCCGCCCCTGGGCCACCGCCACCGGCACGTCGATGAGGACGGACAGGTCCGCGGCCAGGCCGTTGGCGGCCCACTCGATCACCGGGCGCAGCTCGTCCGTGCGCAGCCCCCGCCCGTAGCCTTGATACGCCAGGGTCGAACCCGAGAAGCGATCGCTCACCACCCACTGCCCGCGCGCCAGGGCGGGCGCCACCACGAGCTCGACGTGCTCGGCCCGGTCAGCCGCCATGAGGAGCGCCTCGGCCCGCAACGAGACGGGCGGCGCGTCCGGGGCCAGGAGGAGATGACGCAGGGCGGTCCCCAGGGCAGTGGCGCCGGGCTCGTGGGTGAGGAGGGCGCCCAGTGCGGCGGCGAGGGCCCGGGCCTGGGTGGACTTGCCCGAGCCGTCTATCCCCTCGAGTGCGAGCAAGCGGCCCGGTGCCACCACGTCAGAACGGTTCGAGGGGGGCGGCCTTCTTGGCGCTCTTCGTGGCCTTGGCCGCCTTTTTGACCCCGCCCGCCTTCTTCGCGGCCCCCGCTTTCTTCGTGGCCCCGGCCTTCTTGACGCCCGCCTTCTTCGTGGCCCCGGCCTTCTTGGCGCCGGCCTTCTTGGCGCCGGCCTTCTTGGCGCCGGCCTTCTTGCGGCTGGAAGGCCCGGCGGCGCGGCGCTCGGCCAGCAGCTCGGTGGCGCGCTCGATGGTGATCGACTCCACCGCGTCGCCCTTGCGCAGCGATGCGTTCGTCGTCCCATCGGTCACGTAGGGCCCGAAGCGGCCCTCTTTGACCACGACGGGCAGCTCGGTGGAGGGATCGGCGCCCAGCTCTCGCAGGGGGGCGGCCGCCGCACGACCCCGTCGCTGCTTGGGCTGGGCGAAGAGGGCCTGGGCCTCGGGGAGGGTGATGCGCAGGATCTGATCCTCGCTGGCCAGGCTGCGGGTATCGGTGCCCTTCTTGAGGTAGGGGCCGAACTTGCCGTTGTGGGCCACCACGTCCTCCCCGCTCTCGGGGTCCTGGCCCACCGTGCGCGGGATCTGCAACAGCTCGAGTGCCTGCTCCAGGGTGAGGGTGGCCGGGTCCATGGTGCCGAAGAGCGAGGACGTGCGCGGCCTGCCGGCACCCTCGACGGCATCGCCGAGCTGGACGTAGGGCCCGAAGCGGCCCGCCCGCACCGAGATGGCGAGGCCGGTCTCGGGATCGGTGCCGAGCTCGCGGTCGCCGGCCGGGGCGGCCAGGAGCTCCTCGGAGCGCGCCACGGTGAGCTCGTCGGGGCACAGGTCGTCGGGCAGCGAGGCCCGGTCGTCGCCCCGCTGGAGATACGGCCCGTAGCGCCCCACCCGGGCCACGATGGGCACGCCGGCGCTGTCCAGGCCGATCGGGATGGAGTTGATCTCGCGGGCGTCGATGTCCCCCAGGTGTGCCGCCACGCTGGCCTTGAGCCCCAGCGTCCGGCCCTCACCGCCCCCGTTGCCGCCCCCGCCGGCCCCGTTGCCTGCCCCGTTGGCGTCCCCCGGAGCCCCCACCCCCGGCGACGAGGTCCCGAAGTAGAAGCGCGAGAGCCACGGCAGCGACTCCTCGGTGCCGTCGGCGATCTTGTCGAGATCGTCCTCCATGGATGCCGTGAAGCCGTAGTCGACCAGGTTGCCGAAGTAGCGCTCCAGCAGGCCCACCACGGCGAAGGCCGTGAAGCTGGGCACCAGGGCCGTCCCCTTCTTCCACACGTAACCCCGGTCCAAGATGGTGGCGATCACGCTGGCGTAGGTGGAGGGCCGGCCGACGCCGAGTTCCTCCATGGCCTTGACCAGGGATGCCTCGGTGTAGCGGGCCGGCGGCTGGGTGGTGTGGGACCCCGGCGCGAAGGCCGTCCCCGCCACCACGTCGTCCACGGCGAGCGGGGGCAGGACCACTTCGCGGTCGGCCAGTTCGGCCTCGGGATCGTCCTCACCCTCCACGTAGGCCCGCAGGAACCCGGGGAAGGCGATGACACGGCCGCTGGCTGAGAATTCCGCCTCCTCGCCCACCACCACGATGTTGGGCGAACCGTCGGGCGCCGTGTCCGGGACGGCGCGCACCAGGCGCACCTGGGCGCTGGTGCCGGTGGCGTCGTTCATCTGGGAGGCCACCGTGCGCTTCCAGACCAGCTCGTAGAGGCGGAGCTCGTCCCCCGACAGCGCCCGGGCCGCCTGCTCGGGGGTGCGGAACGACTCGCCGGCCGGGCGGATGGCCTCGTGGGCCTCCTGNNGTCGAGTCGGTGCGCATGTAGGTGATGAAGCCCTGCTCGTAGAGGCGCTGGGCCACCTGCATGGCCCGCTGGGCGCTGAAGCGCAGCTTGCGCCCGGCCTCCTGCTGCAGGGTCGAGGTCATGAACGGGGCCGCCGGCGAGCGGCGGAACGGGCGCTCGGTGACCGCGCTGACGGTGAAGGACTGGCCCTCGAGCGCCGTGGCCACGGCGGTGGCCTCCTCTTCGACCAGGACCCGCACCGTGCCCTTGCTCGTCTGCACACCGTCGTCGTTGAAGTCCTTGCCGGTGGCGACCGCCGTGCCCCCCAAAGAGACGAGGGTGGCGCCGAAGTCGGCCGCCCCTTCGTGCGCGAAGGTCCCCTCTATGCCCCACCAGGTGGCGGAGTGGAAGCGCATGCGGGCCCGCTCGCGCTCGACCACCATGCGGGTGGCCACGCTCTGCACCCGCCCGGCCGAGAGGCGCGGCATGACCTTGCGCCACAGGACCGGCGACACCTCGTAGCCGTAGAGGCGGTCGAGGATCCGCCGGGCCTCCTGGGCGTCGACCAGCCGCCGGTCCAGGTCCCGCCACTCCTCGACGGCGCGGGTGATGGCCTCGGGGGTGATCTCGTGGAAGACCATCCGCTTGACCGGGACGGTCGGCGAGAGCACCTCGAAGAGGTGCCAGGCGATCGACTCGCCCTCGCGGTCCTCGTCGGTGGCGAGGTACAGCTCGTCGGCATCTTTGAGCAGCCGCTTGAGGTTGGCTACCACGGACTTCTTCGAGGAGGACACCACGTAGAGGGGTTTGAACCCGTTGTCCACGTCGACGCCGAGCCGGGCCCATCCCTCCCCCTTGTAAGCCGCCGGCACCTCGTCGGCGCCCCGGGGGAGATCGCGGATGTGGCCGATGGAGGACTCGACGATGAAGTCCGGCCCGAGCAGTCCGCCGATCGTGCGCGCCTTGGCCGGCGACTCCACAATCACCAGCGCCTTACCCACGGGGAGCCCACTTGCGCATCACGTCGTCGTTCCGTTCGGTCCGCATGGTCCCGCAAGGTTGAAGGTCCACCACCCGCCTGTCAAGGGCGGGGTCGCGGCGGCACACCACAACACGGGGGTGAATTACGGGGCTGACCAGGTCAGTCGCCCGATACTGCGGCCACCGCGGGCTCGGCAGAGGTGGCATCGGCCCCCATGTCCTCGGTGGCCCGCTTGGAGAAGGCCAGGGCGCCGAGCAGGATCACCAGGGACACCCCGGCGATGGTCAGGCGGTCGCCGGTGTGGTGGCGCAGGGAGATGACGGCCGGCAGGATCAACAGCGAGACCAGGTTCATCACCTTGATCATCGGGTTGAGAGCCGGGCCGGCGGTGTCCTTGAAGGGGTCACCGACGGTGTCGCCGATGACGGCGGCCTTGTGGGCCTCGGACCCCTTGCCGCCCTCGTTGCCGTCCTCGATGTACTTCTTGGCGTTGTCCCAAGCACCACCCGAGTTGGACAGCGTGTTGGCCATCAGCTGGCCGGTCAGGATGGCGCCGGCCAGGAAGGCGGCCAGCGCCAGGTAGTTGATGCCGAAGCCGACGATGACCGGGGTGAGGATGGCCAACAGGGCCGGGGTGGCCAGCTCGCGCTGAGCCGCCGCCGTGCAGATGGAGATGACTCGGCCGTACTCGGGCTTCTCGGTGTAGTCCATGATCCCGGGGTGCTCGCGGAACTGGCGCCGCACTTCCAGCACGACGGTGCCGGCCGAGCGCCCGACGGCCCGGATGGCCAGCGAGGAGAAGAGGAATGCCACCGACCCGCCGATGAGCAATCCGATGAAGATGGTCGGGTTGGCCACGTTGATCTGGATCACGCTGAAGATCTTGGCCCCCGTGGCGTGCAGGCTCGGGATCTGGTCGCCGATGGTCTCGATGAAGGAGGCGAACAGGGCCACCGAGGCGATGACGGCCGAACCGATGGCCACACCCTTGGTGATGGCCTTGGTGGTGTTGCCGACCGCATCGAGGCTGACCATGATCCGCTCGGCCTCGCCGGTGAACTCACCGGACATCTCGGCGATGCCGGCCGCGTTGTCCGACACCGGGCCGAAACTGTCCTCGGAAACCACCATGCCGGCCGTGGCCAGGAGGCCGATGCCGATGAGGGCGACCAGGTAGAAGGTCAGCTCAATGTTGCCGTCGCCCAGCCCGATGGCCACCCCGAGGGCGATGGCGATGGCGATGATGGCCCAGACCGAGGATTCCAGGCCGATGGAGATACCCGAGAGCACGGCGGTGGCCGGCCCGGTCCGGGTCGACTTGGCGATCTCCTTGACCGGTCCCCGTTCGGTGGAGGTGAACTGCTCGG
>PKYA01000112.1 GCA_003133545.1 Acidimicrobiaceae bacterium
GGCCGTGCAGAGCACCGGGGCGGCATAGCCGTAGATGCCGCCGAAGAGCCGGAACTCGACGCTGGTGGCAGTCGATGCGGAGGCGTCCAAGGTGGCTGTGCCCGACAGCGTCGCACCGGTGGCGGGAATCAGCACGCTTGTGGTTGGCGGCGGCAGGCCGGCCGGGCCCTCGAAGGCGTGGATCTGGGTGGAGGACGGTGCCAGGATAAGCCCGTCGGCTGCCGAGGGCGAAGGAAATGACGACACCGAAGGTCCGATAGCGAAGTGCTGGATCTCGGTGCCGTTTGCGGGGTTCAACGCGTAGAGGTTGCCATTGCCGATCGACCACACCAGGCCACCGGCGACAATCGGGGAGCCGTGCGCCCCACTGGAAGTGGACCACAACGCGACGGGAGGACTTGCCGTAGGGGTGACCGCTTCGATACCTCCGCTACAAGGGACGAAGAGGGTGCCGTCGAGGTCGGCGGAGCCACCGTCGGCGAAGCAGAAGGAGTTGGTGAGCGCCACCTGGCCGTTGAGACCTCCCAGATGCGACTGGGCGAGAACGTACGCCGTCTGCGACTTACCCACCTCGAACGCCAGGCCGTTGGGTAGCAGCGCCGGTGCGGTCGAACCGAGATCGAGGTCGCTTGCGTTGTCGGCGTACCAGGCCTTGGGGGCGAAGGCTTGAACCAGTTTCATGGCCGGGCTGATCTCGAGGACTCCATCACTCTCGTCGTAGGTGTCGCTCGAACTTTGGAACGCGCTGTTTCCGGTGGCCACCCAGACGTTGCCCTGTGCGTCGACGGTGGGCGCTGCCCCGCCCATCCACACGGCGCCTTGGCTGTCGCCGGGCAGGTCGGCGACCACGTACGTCGTGGGCGTCGAGCCGTCCTCGGGGGCCGAGACCACCAGTCCGTGGTAGTCGCTGCAATCGCCGGAGTTACCGCCGAAGCCGGCGATGACACTTCCGTCGTCCAGGGCCAAAGACGCCCGCTGGAGCTGGGCCGCCGGATCGGTGTCCGGCGGATCTATCACCTCGTCGAGGAGGACGGCGCCCGTGTAGAGGTCGAGCCCGATGAGGTGATGCGCAGCGATGGGCGAGGATGCCTCATCCGCCACCACGAAGATCTCCGAGCGGGAGGCGTCGATGACCGGAGTCGAGGTGATGCCGACGGTCGGAGAGATGTCGCCGCATGGCAGGTCGGCGGCCTCCACCGGGGTGCCCAGATGATGCGACCACAGGACCCCCCCGCTGTCGGCGGCCAGGGCATAGACCGTGTCGTTCTCAGTGGCGGCAAAGACCATTCCCGCGAAGACCAGTGGCTGGCCATAGAGCTGGCCGTCGAGGGTAGGTGAGTTCCAAGCCGGAGTGGCCGGCGAGAAGGAGTTGCCTGACGGATCGACCCCCGAGCGCAGGGAGTCGTGATCGAAGGTCGTCCAATCAGATGCGGTCACCGCCCCTGACGCGGTGCCTTCCGTCAGGGCGTTGACCGCGGCCAAGGAAACCGTTGTGAGTCCCCCGAACAGCAACGACCCGGCCAGAGCGGTACGCAGACCGCGTCGAATGGAGGTACGCATTGGACTTCCCCGTCCTCAGGTGCACTGCACCTGCCCGATGAGGGTTATAGCTGGTTTCAGATCACCCGTCAACCGATATTGCAGACCGGGTGAACATAGAGTGAACTCGACGGAGGGGGTGCCCCCTGTCGCCGGCGAGGAGCCACTCTGTCCGGTGCGGGTTGGAGCACGGCCGGCTTGTCGAGCGTCCTTAGTCTCGACTGGTTCCACTTTGGACCTACGTCCCTATAGGTAACGAGAGCAACAAGTTGGGAATTGTTCGCGACGCTGTCTGGGCCATCTGAGACTTCGATCCGACGTTCAAGGCGCCCTGTAGACGTCTGATCGGGCTTCAGATCGGCAATCCTTGTGCTTTCTGGTGCAACGCCGTGCCTCACTCGCAGGTGACTGACCGGCTCACAATTCCCTAACACGGCAATGACTCCGGGCTCACACGCCGGGGCCACCATGGAGATTGGAAGGCATCCCAAACAGGGGGCCCCTTGCCCGGAGCCGGTGACAGATGGCCCTTGACCTGACGACATCGTTGGCGCAGCTGTTCCGCCGGCTGGCGTTCGGAGCCACATCGAGCGAGCTCGAGAGCGCGGCGCGGGCCGGCTACGCGGCAACGGCGGCCTCCCTGATCGGCGGCCTCACCCAGCCCGACCCGGGCGCCGATGCCGTTGCGCTCCCGTCGTTCACACCCCCGCCGGACGACCTGGCCGCCATCAGGAGCGACCCGGCCGCCCGGCGCCAGCTAGAGGTGCAACTGGCCGAGGAACGCGTCGAGCTGATGAGCTGGTGGATCGCGCGCATGGTGGGCAGCACCAACCCGGCCCGCGAGAAGCTCACGCTTCTCCTGCACGCCCACTTCCCGACGGGCATCTCCAAGGTCCGCTACGCCCTCTACATGTACGGGCAGAACCAGATCTTCCGCACCCAGGGCGCGGGGGACTTCGCCGCGCTCACCCAGGCTGTCTCCACGGACCCGGCCATGTTGATTTGGCTTGACGCCGCTTCCGACAAGGCGAGCGACCCCAACGAGAACTTCGCCCGCGAGCTGATGGAGCGCTTCACCATGGGCATTGGCACCTACACCCAGGCTGACGTGCGCGCCGCCGCCTACTGCTTCACGGGGTGGCGCTTCAGCGCGCACACCGGCCAGTTCTCCATTGCCGCGATCAACCACAGCGACGTCCCGCAGACCTTTCTCGGCCAGACGGGGATCACCGCGGGGAGCCAGGTCATTGACCTCGTGACGCAATCGGAGGCGTCGTACCGGTTCATCCCGTCGTCCTTCTGGAGCCTGCTGGCCTACCCGACGACCACGTCGAGCCAGGTCGTCGCCGACCTCGCGCCGGGGTACGCGGCCAACCGCAACATGGCGCAGCTGTTGCAGGCGATCGTCACGCACCCGGACTTCGTCTCGACGACGACGGGGAACGGGCTTATCAAGCAGCCGGTCGAGTATGTGGTGGGCACGCTGCGGGCGCTCAACATTCCTGCCACGGCGTTGGGGACCACCTCGTTGCGCCAGCTCGTCAACGCGCTGGCCGAAATGGGACAGGTGCCGTTCGACCCGCCGAGCGTCGGCGGGTGGGGGCAGAACACGTACTGGCTCTCCACGGCGGCCGCCCTCGTGCGCTGGCGCTTCGCCAACAAGCTGGCCGGCGGGGCCGACATCTCGCTGGTCGCTGACAGCGCGCCTTCGGCCCGGGTGGAGGCAACCGGCCAGCTGTTGTCGATCCCGACGTGGTCGTCGACGACGGCGTCGAAGCTGCGCCGCGCCCCCGATCCGGCGACGATGGTCGCACTGGCCCTCGTCGCACCTGAGCACGTGAGCAACTGAGGGAGCGAGACGTGGACACGAGGCCCGAGCAACCGAGCAGCGACGGCGTCCAGGGCGGCGACGCCATCGATTCGACGCGCCGCCAGGTCAGCCGGCGCAGATTCCTGTCCCTGGCCGCTGGCGGTGGGGCTCTGGGGGCGGGGATGGCTGCGCTGGGCCCTTCGGCCTGGCTCAAGGTCTGGGATGCCGCGGGGGCGGAGGCGGACGCCAGGGCGAAGAAGTCGACCGCCAAGGCCGCGCTCGGGTCGTCGACGGGGCGCACCCTCGTCCTGTGCACCCTCTACGGGGGCAACGACGGCCTCAACACTGTGGTCCCCTACGAGAACGCGGCCTATGCCGCCAACAGGGGCTCCTTGGCTATCGATCCCAAGACGGTCCTCCCGCTTGGCGACGGCTACGGGCTCCACCCATCCATGCCCAAGTTCCAGGGACTTTTCAAGGACTCCAAGCTGGCCATCGTCCAGGGCGTGGGTTTCGCAGATCCCAACTACAGCCATTTCGAATCGATGGACATCTGGCAGACGGCGATCCCCTCTGATCCCTCGGGCACCGGATGGCTCGGGCGCTGGCTCGATGCCACCCATTCGAGTCCCCTCCGCGCCATCAACATCGGCCCCGTCGTCCCAACCGTTCTGGTAGGTGACCGGATCCAGGCCGCCTCCATCGCTCCGGGCCCGATCGTCCTGCCCGGCTCCGCCGACGAACAGAGCCTCTACCGATCGCTGGCGGTGACGTCCGCGTCCATGCCCACCCTGCACATGCAAGCGGCCGCATCGTGCGGCGATCTGCTCGAGGTCGACCACGTGCTGGGCCCGATCCTCAATCGTCCGTCGAGTTCAAACGCCAATGCAACCGCGGCCAGCGCCGCCTCCCTGGCCATCGCCAACGGGGGCGGGCAGTCGTCCGCAGGCGACGTCCTGGCGACGCAGCTCAGCGTGGTGGCCAACCTGATCCTGGCCGACGCCCCGAGCGAGGTCTACAGCGTGCAGCTCGGCGGCTTCGACACCCACGCAGACCAGCTGGCCACCCAGCAGGATCTCCTGTCCGAGCTCGACAGTTCGGTCAGCGCCTTCCTCGACTCCATCTCGACCACCAGTCGGGGCAGGGACACCGTCGTGCTCATCTACACCGAGTTCGGGCGCCGCATCTCGGCCAACGCCAGCGCAGGCACCGACCACGGCTGGGCGAACGTCGCCTTCGTCGCCGGCCACAGGGTCAAGGGCGGTTTCTACGGTGACGCGCCCAGCCTGACCAACCTCTCCGAGGGCAACGTGATCTACACCACCGACTTCCGATCGCTCTACGCGACGGTCCTCGATCAGGTCATCGGGGTCACGCCGTCAGCGTTCCTCGAGGGGAAGTTCCCCCAGATGTCGTTCATCTGAACCAAGCCACTAGTGCCAATATGAGTTGACTCCACAGCTCTGATTTTTCACTTGACCCAGCAGACGGTCCGCCCTATCGTCGTCCCGGGCTTGAGCGATCGAGGAGCGGGATCAGGCGCTAGCTGCGAGGCGGGAGGCGGTAATGGCGGAGCGACGTGGTTGGGGGCTTCTTGGGTGCTTTTGTCTTCTTGTCGGGTTGGTTGTGGTCGCCCCGGCGCTCGGCCTGTCGGTGCCGGCGGGAGCTCAGGGAAGCCCTTCCATTTCCTGCAACAAGACTACAATTCAGATAGGCAGCGGGGTCGCAGGAGAGGCAACCTGCAACATAGCCGGCTTCGCGCCAAACGAGCTGGTCGATGGGACGGCCACCGACGTAACTGGCAATGACAGCTTCCAGGGATTTTCGTTCAATGTGGATGCCACCGGCGCGGGCTACGAGGACATCTTCTCGACTTGCAACGATACGCCAGGAACCGTGAAAGTGACCACCACAGGGCAGACGAGCGGACTCTCGGTTTCGGCCACTTTCACTATCGCCTTGCCCAGGGACGCCTCCTGCCCCCCACCTGGCGATGCCTCGTTCTTAGGCTCGACGGGTGCC
>PKYA01000151.1 GCA_003133545.1 Acidimicrobiaceae bacterium
CCTGGGCGTGGTCGAGCTGACCGTCGTCTCCATCCTCACGGGCTTTCACATCCCCGGTGGGGCCGCCACCGCCGGGGTCCTGTGCTGGCGCCTCGTCAACTTCTGGCTCCCCATCCCCTTCGGGGGCGGTGCGTACCTGTCGCTGCGCCTGGGGCGGGGAGGCCGGCAGTCGGCCCAAGCCCAGGTTCCCGAGCCCAAATTGCCCGAGGCCGACGGCCGGATGCCGCCGGGGTTGGTCAACNNCCGGCCTCAGCCGGCCTCAGCGAGCCTCAGTCATCCTCGTAGGGAACCGGATGATTGCCCCCGAGCTCGCTGAAACGTTCGTTGAGGGCGTGCGCGATCACGTTGTGATCGTGTTGGCTCGGCAGCAGCGCCCCGTAGAGGTAGGCCTCGAGTTGGAAGCCGGTGCTCATGCCTCCCAGCTCGAAATAGCGCAGCCAGAGCTCTCCGTGTGAGAGGGCAGCGTCCCGGCGGAATTGGTCGAGCACACCCACCGTGTCCTCATACATCGGCTCCTCCGGGTCGGGCGCGCCGAGTTGAGGTGACGATGTCGAGAGCGCGTTCTTGGAGTGGTGTGCCGTTGCCCTGCGAGAACCGTCGCAGGGCACTGTAGGCCTCCTCCTCGGCGAGGCCCTCTCGCTCCATCAGCACCCCCTGCGCCTGCGCGATGACCTCCCTGGCGCGCAGGGCGCCCTGGAATCGGATGGTGAGTTGTCCCCGCGCTTCGTCCCCTTCGCTGGTCGCCGCGTCGGCGAGGATGGCCGATGCCTCGGCGGCGAATGTCGCCGCCAACTCCCGGTCCTCGGGCGAGAACGCCGACGCCGAGAGCGAATAGATGTTGAGCGCACCCACCGGCCTGTCTTCGACGAGCAGCGGCGACGACAAGATTGCGTTGATGCCGAGGGCCCGGGCCTGGGGGGTGAAGGCAGGCCACCGGGTCTCACTGCCCAGGATCTCGGCGTGGAACCAGCGTCCCTCGACGGAGGCATCGATGCAGGGTCCCTCCCCCGTCTCGTACTGGCTGGCGTCCATGGACGCGATCGTCCGGTCGCTGGCCGCCACGGTGGAGAGCCGCCCGTGGCGNNGGCGGCGCAGCGACACCGAGGCACCGTCGGCGCCTCCGACGAGGGCCGAGGCCAGTGAGACCGCCATGCGCAACGCGCCATCGAGTACTTCGTCCTCGGAGCGCAAGGCGCTGAACTGTCGCAATCCCGAACGCACCCACTCCTTTGGCCCGACCTCCGGGCCGACTTCCACCCGCACCAACCGGGTGAACCCGGTGATGCGCAAGACCTCTTCGATCATCGGAGTCGGGGTGCGGATGACCAGCGTGCCCCCCACGCGCTCGAGGCGCGCGGCGCCGTCGGCGATCACGGCGAGCCCGGACGCGTCCATGAAGTACAACCCGGCCAGGTCGAGCACCACCGAGTAGTGACCTCGCGCGAGCAGTGTGTCGAAGAAAGCAGAGAACTCAGGTGAGGTCACGATGTCCACCTCGCCCGCGAGCGCGAGGACTGCTACGTCCCCCTCGAAGCTGGCACTGATGAAGAAGTCGGTGAGAGGTTGCTCGGGGGGATGCACGTTAGGCCGGTACCGGATCCCCTCGCGAGGGAGGGGAGGCCCGGTGCACGCCTCGACCTTGGGCGATCAGCGAGCAGCCGATCGATCCCCTGGGCTGAGGGGGGTGGGTGCCCAGTTGTGGTGGGAAGGGGCTGCCAGGGATCGACATCGAGAAACTCGACACGAAGTCGCTGCCTCCAAGGTTGCGGCGGGGGCGGCACTCGGGCCAACCCTCTCACGACCCTCCCTGTCGAAGGTGACCTCACGCTACACCCTCGCACCCGTGAAACGGATGCGCCGGCGGTTACTGCGCTAGGCCCTCGGGGCGATCCTCTTCCAAGCGTAATTCGCTGTCGCGCCGGCGGCGGGCCCGGTCGATGGCCAGTTCCTTCAGCCGCTCCTGGGCGCTCACCCCGTGCACATTCTCAACCCGGCGCCACCGTCGGTCCGAGCCCAGTTCCCAGGTGTTCGTCTCGTCCGCGAAGACGAGATCGAGTACCTCGAAGAGGCGCGCCTGCAGTTCGGGGTCACGGATCGGCACCAATACCTCGATCCGGCGGTCGAGATTGCGCCCCATTAGATCGGCCGAGCCGATGTAGAGCTTGAGGGGGAGCCCGGGCCCGGCCGCCGGGTTCTCGGGAGCCCCACCGAAGCGATAGATACGGGAGTGCTCGAGGAAGCTGCCCACGATGGAGCGCACCCGGATCGTCTCGGAGAGCTCGGGGATCCCCGGACGCAGGCGGCAGAGCCCGCGCACGGCCAGGTCGATCGGCACTCCCGCGCCCGAGGCCCGGTAGAGCGCATCGATCATGGTGGCGTCGGTCAAACCGTTCAACTTGAGCACGATCCGCCCCTGCGGTCCCGCTTCGGTCTGCTCTTCGATCATCGCCAGGACGCGCTTGCGGACGGTGACGGGTGACACCAACAGCTGGCGGTAATCGGCGTGGCGCGAGAACCCGGTGAGGTAGTTGAACAGCTCACCGACGTCGCTGCCGATGTCTTCCGCCGCGGTCAAGAGTCCGATGTCCTCGTACACGCGCGCCGTCTTGGAGTTGTAGTTCCCCGTCCCCACGTGGCAGTAGTGCCGGACCCCATCCTCTTCCCGGCGCAGGACGAGCGCCGTCTTGGAGTGCGTCTTCAGGCCCACGATCCCATAGACCACGTGCACGCCGGCCTCTTCAAGGGCACGGGCCCATCCGATGTTCGCCTCCTCGTCGAATCGAGCCTTCAGCTCGACGATCGCCGCCACCTGCTTGCCGTTCTCCGCCGCCCGGATGAGCGACGCCACAATGGGGCTGTCACCGCCGGTGCGGTACAGGGTCTGTTTGATCCCCAGCACGGCCGGGTCCTCCGCCGCCTGGGCGATGAACGCCTCGACGGAGGTGGCGAAGGAGTCGTAGGGGTGGTGCACCAGCACGTCGCGCTCGCGCAGCATGGCGAAAAACTCGGTCGACTCGTGCGCCGCCGTCGCCAGTCGCGCCGGGGTCATGGGCGTCCACGTCTCCACGTGCAGGTCGGGCCGGTCCAGGGCGTAGACGCCCCAGAGCCCGCTCAGGTCGAGGGGGGCACCGACCCGGAACACCCCGTCGGAGGAGACCTCGAGCTCGGTGGCGAGCAGCTCGACCAATTCCTCGTTCATGTCCGCGCCGACTTCGAGCCGGAGCGCCCGGCCGAACCGGCGGCGGCGCAACTCCATCTCGATCGCCACCAAGAGGTCATCGGCCTCGTCCTCTTCGAGCGCGAGA
Source organism: Acidimicrobiaceae bacterium (assembly GCA_003133545.1). Taxonomy (GTDB): domain Bacteria; phylum Actinomycetota; class Acidimicrobiia; order Acidimicrobiales; family RAAP-2; genus Bog-473. Next base: position 3,306 of record PKYA01000151.1, read on the forward strand.
TCGGCATTGCGGGTGACACGGAACGCGTAGTGCTCCCCGACGCTCATGCCCGGGAACAAGGTGTCCAGGTGCGCGGCGATCACCTGCTCCAGCGGGACGAAGCGCTCGCCGTCGGGCATGACCACGAAACGCGGCAGGACTGGCGGCACCTTGACGCGCGCGATGCGGCGCTCTCCCGTCAGGGGATCTTGTACGAGCACCACCAGGTTGAGCGAGAGGTTCGAGATGTACGGGAAGGGATGGCCCGGGTCGACCGCCAGCGGGGTGAGGACGGGGAAGATCTGGCGCTGGAAGACCTCGACGAGGTGCGACCGATCATCGTCGTCGAGCGACGACCAATCGGACAGGCGCACTCCGGCGTCGGCCAGGGCGGGCACGATCAGATCCAAGAAGATCCGGTCCTGGCGGCGCACCAGCTCCTCGACCCGAGTCCGGATCATTTTCAACTGCTCGCCCGGGCGCAGACCGTCGACCGATCGGGTGCGCACCCCGGCGGCGACCTGGTCCTCCAGCGCAGCCACTCGGACTTGGTAGAACTCGTCGAGCAGCTCCGAGAAGATGGCCAAGAACTTGGACCGTTCCAGAAGAGGGATGCTGTCGTCCTCGGCAAGGTCAAGCAGGCGCGCCCCGAAATCGAGGCGCGATTGTTCCCGGTTGGTGAACCGCTGATAACCGAAGGCCTCCACCTGTTGCAAGGTGGGCGGCGTACGTAGTTCGACGGTGTCAGACGGTGGCGTGATCAGTGATGGATCTGCGGTCATGGCGTCACGCCCCATGGTACTTGTCACTGCCGCGATCCCCGAACCCGAGTCGCAGCCCTCCTTCGGCCCACGCGACACACCTTCAGCCCCCCTGCGGCACCACGTCCCCCGCCTCCTCCAAGAGGCGTTCGTCGACCAGGATCGGTGCCGGGACCGGCATGCGCAGGGCCAAAACCAGCCCGTCGGAGGGGCGACAGGCGATCCGTTCGCGCCCATGGGGCGCCATGACGTCGAGCTCCGCCAGGTAGTTCCCCTGATCCCGCCCGATCAGGCGGACGGCGACGACGTCGATGCGCGCCCGCTGGAGCACCTGCATGAACAGCTCGTGGGTGAGAGGTCGAGGGGACTCCATCCGGCGCTGCGCCAGTGCCAACGCGGTCCCCTCGGTGAGGCCGACCGGAAACACCAGCGACCGCAAGGGAGGCTCCGACTCGATCAAGGAGACCAGCGGGTACGACGAAGGGAGGTCCATGGAGACGTCCTCCACATCCATGACGCGGAAGGCGGGAGGCAGGGGCTGGACCGGCTCGGCCACAGCCGGCTCAGCCACGGCCGGCTCAGCCGCCACCAGATCTGCCTCCTCCGGCCCAGGCAGCACGTCACTCATCGCATTCTCCGATGTGCCCCCACGCTCAGCGCCAACCCGACCGCGATGAAGAACGACAGCACCGCCGTTCCCCCGTAACTGACGAAGGGGAGCGGGATGCCCGTGATGGGCATGATGCCCATGGTCATGCCGGCGTTCTCGACCACGCTGAACGCCACGAATGTGAACAGGCCGGTGCAGACGAGGCGGCCGAACACGTCGCGGGACTGGCCGGCGGCGTGCAGGACGCGCCAGGCGATCACCCCGAGGAGGGAGAGGAGGCCCACCGCTCCCACGAATCCCAGCTGCTCCCCCACGGCCGAGAAAATGAAGTCGGTCGGCTGCTCAGGGACGTAGCCGAGGTTGGTCTGGGCTCCATGCAAGAGGCCCGTTCCCATGAGCCCGCCGGCGCCGATCGCACTCTTCGATTGGTTGAGGTTGTAGATGTCGGCGAGCACGCTCCGATTGGTGGTCGTCGTATTCGGATGCAAGAAGGCGCCCAGGCGGGCCAGCTGGTACGCGTGCAAAACCCCCGCCTCCACTGCCACCAGCGTCACCAGCCCCACCCCGATCAGGAGCATGACCAGAATGCGGATAGGGAGGCCCGCCACCGTCAGCATGATGAGCAGCACGATGAGCAGGATGATGGCGGTGCCCAGGTCGGGCTGGGCCAGGACCAGCGCGATAGGGACCCCCGCCAGGATCAGGAGTTTGAACACGTCCCGCCAGGCCAACCCCTCCTCGTCCCGGCGGTCGCAGTACGCAGCCACAGCAAGGATGAGGCCCACCACGGCGAACTCCGACGGCTGGATCTGCAAAGGCCCGAGCGTGAACCAGCGCTCGGAACCCTGCGCGTGGGTCCCCACCACGAAGACGCCCAGGAGCGAAAGAACGGAGAGGCCGTAGAGGAGCATCGCCACGGGCTCGAGGCGTCTGTAGTCGAATAGGGCGACCACGACCATGGCGATCACCCCGAGTACCACGAACAACGCCTGTTTCTTCACATACGTGTGGGGGTCTTCTCCCGCGGCGAGCAAGGTGGCGCGGCTTGCCGTATAGACCATCACCACCCCGATGAGGGCCACGATGATGGTGGCCAGGGCCAGCATGAAGTCGAAGACCGGGCCGTTTCGCCGGGTGGTGACTGTTCTGGCGATCATCGTCATAGGGCGGTCTGGTGGGACAGAATACCGGGGATATTCGTTCTAACTCGGCGACTAACGCCGGTGAGCTGCACGTTTGTAGTATCCTGGTTTCGACATCCCATCACGATCCCATTTCCCCTTGGGGGACGAACGGAGAGCCTCCATGACCGAGGCCGACATGCGATGCATCCGGAAGCTGGGCGAGGACAGGTACGAAGTACGGCTGCATGTCGGCCGTGATTCTGCCACGGGCAAGGTCCGCCAGGTCAGTCGGATCAGCCACGGCGGCCTCAGGGCAGCCCAGAAACTGCGGTCCCGGTTGGAGACGGAGATCGCCGACGGCGAGCACGGCGGTACGAACGGCACCTTGGGCTTGCTCTTCGACCGCTGGAACGACCACCGAGCAAGCCTCGGTCGCAGTGAAGTCACGATCTACAACAGCAGACGGCGGATCGACCGGGACATTCGACCCGCCCTGGGCTCGATGCCGCTCGACAAGCTGACGACGGCCCACATCGAAGGGTTCTACGACAGCCTGCGGGATGCCGCGAAGAGGTGGTCGGCCATGTTGAACATTCATCGTGACCTGACCGGCGCGCTGACCTACGGGCGCAAGCTGGGATGGATGAAGTCCAACATCATGGAGTTCTTGACGGTCCCCGAAGAGGTCGAACGGGAGAAGACGGTCCCGGAGGTCGATGAAGTGAAGCATCTCATCTCGGCCGCCGGTCGGTCGTGCAGGGATGCGCACGCAACGGAGATGATCGCCGTGGCGGCACTGACCGGGATGCGCAGTGGGGAGCTGTGTGCGTTGCGGTTCTCCGCAGTCGACGTCACCACGGGCGTGTTCACGGTCCGCTCGTCTGTCTGGGAGATCGGCTCGCACAAGGCCCGGAACTACGCCTGGGGCACCAAGCTGCCCAAGAGCAACAAGACGCGGGCATTCATGGCGCCATCGCTCGCCGTCGACATTGTGCGCCATCGGTGGCAGACACTGGTCGAATCAGCCCGGCTCATGGAGGTCCCGATCCCCGAGGACGCATATGTGTGGAGTCGTGACCCGCTCGGACAGACACCTATCATGCCCCGTTCGGTGACCAACATGTTCGCCAAGCTCAAAGCGCGAGAAGGCGTCAACTCGCGGTTCCACGACCTGCGCGGCTTCGCCGGGACCGAGATGATGGCCAACGGGGTGAATCTGCGCACCATCGCCGACCGCATGGGTCACAGCGATCCCTCCATCACGGCTCGGCTCTACACGAAGGTGGGTGCCCGTAGCGATACCGAGGCTGCGGAGATCATGACCAACATCTTCGGTTCCATCCCTGAACTGACCTGGTGAAAATACTTCGCTGAACAAATGCGACGTCTGCGAGACGTACAGAGACAGAAAACCGGCATTGCCAAGCCGAACCAGTGGTGTGGGCGTCTCGGTGCCATCCAGCGCGGGGTCGAGATCAAACTGCCAGTCAGTTCTTGACTGTCATGCTGACTCCCGAACTAGACGCGCTTCCAACCGAGTTGAAGGCCTCAGACACGATGGTATAGGACCCGTTGGGGACCGTGGTGGTGTTCCAGCTACATAACCATCCGTAGTAGGTCGGAGTGGCCGTGCAGACGACCGGGGCGGAAAAGCCATACTTCCCACCGAAGAGCAGGAACTTGACGCTGGTGGCGTTCGAGGCGGATGCATCGAGGGTGGTCGATCCGGACAGCGTCGCCCCATTCGATGGGATGAGGATGCTTGTGGTGGGCGTGGAGGGGGCAGTGCACAAGACACCCGGCGCAAAGAGTGCCGACGTCGGCGTACCGAGTCCGGTGGCCATGTCATAACCCTTTGTCGCTGGATACAGGCCCCCGGTGTAGCCCGAAGCCGTGTCGTCGTTGTTGCCGCTCGTAATGTCGTTGAGGTCGCCGGAATGCGCGTAAAGCGCGGGATTCAAGAAACCCGCCGGCTTGGAGCAGCCTTCATCGGCGAGCGCGGTGAGGGACCCCCACAGAGGGGTCGCAAAGCTCGTGCCGTCCCAGCCACCCCACGATCCGTCGTGATAGAAGATGTAGTACGGCGATCCGGCCATGGCGGAGACATCGGGAACTTCGCGGCAATAGCTGCCCGCTGGAGCCCCGCATGGCGTGCCGCTCGAATCGGCGTTCACCCCCAGGGCCTTCTGGTAGCTCGGCATCGCCCAAATCTCCGATATCCCTCCGCCGCTCGCGCCATCTGGGTCGTTCCACACCGCCTCGGTCGGCGGAGGGCCGAAGGCGCTGATTTGTGTACCGCCGACTCCCGTTACGTACGGGTCGCTCGCAACGTCTGAGACGGCCAGCGCATCCGAACCTGCGCCGTGGTAGAAGCAATCGGTCGACCCGCTGTCAAAGGAGGCCGCCACCATCGACTGACCCTGCGTCGCCATCTGTTCGAATATCGATTCTTCGGATTGGACAAATGATGCGCCCTCGTCGCTCTCGCAGTTGCCCCAGCTCGACGACACGACCTGGGCGGCGTCGTCCATGGCGATCGTGTTGTACACGTCGTAGAGGTTCGCGTAGGAGTCGTTCGGCGCCTGGTAGGCGACGATGTTCGCCGCGGGCGCGAGTCCGGCGATGTCTTCGATGTCCCCTGCGGCCTCGCCAGAACCCACGCCGGTTCCCGGTCCCCCGTCGACGTTGACGGTACTCACGCTGGTCGAGATCCCGTAGCACGATTCGTAGGCGGAGATGTCACTCGAGGCGAACGGCTGGAGCTCCAAGAGGGCGACCGTCTCCCCCGCGCCGAGGCGGCCGCCTGCGTAGGCACCGGTGTCAAAGCCGTAGGCGTGGGCGAGCTGGTTGGCGGTAGCCGAGCCCGTTGCCGACGCAGCCGCGCAAGGCGTGGGCCCTGATGCCTGCGGCACGGCGGACGGCGAAGGAGTACTCGTGGAACCACTGCTGACCTTGCCGGACGCCGCCGACGCCAGAACCACGTTGGAGAGTCCGATGATATCGGTGACATCCAAGGCGATTGCGGAGGGGAGCTTCGGCGCAGAGGTGTTGGTATGAGCGATGCGTCCGGAAGGAAGGCTGTATTGATCTTCCTGCACCCCGAATGCAGCTTCAGCTCCCGCCACGGTCGTTGAGACCGGAATGCTGAGATCGTTCTCGCTCACTGGGCCAGGATTGAGGCCGAGCGACGACAGTGATGACGAGACGCTCGTTACGGTGCTCTGTGTCGCCCCGAACATCGGTCCGAATTGTCCAGGCGTCAGGTACTGATGGTATTCGGGCGAACCCGGCGTGTAGAGCTGGTTGATGAAGCTCGCAAGGGCACTTGGGTCCTGGGGAGCGAGCGCGACATCGAGTTGGAGCGGCGTGCTCGCCCCTGCGGGCCCGATCACGGTGCTGCCGGCCGGTACTGACGGGACTTGCCCGATCGGCGTTGAAGTTGGAGCTTGACTGGCATTGGCGCTGCCCGCGGGAACTACAAAAAGAAAGGCGGAAACGGTTAGGCTCCCCAGGAGCGCATTCGCCACTTGTCTACGGGTCAACCGCGTCGATTCTTTCGAAGCTCCGCGCTGCGCCAACGATCCGCTCATGATTCCCGCCTTCTGGGGTGTTCAGTTTCCCTGTTGCAGATGTCCGCCGTTACGTAGTGTCAAGGACTTGTCGGGAGGCGGACGCGATACCCGACACTTCCACAAGTGCTCGACACCAGAAATCCCTCGGCTCGGTCTTAACACGAAAGTGTGCGATTGGGTAGGCCCGAATTCGACAGATCTGGTCCATACGGTCGGACGCAAGACCCGCGACAAAGCCAGCAAGAGCGCCGTCATTAAGTCAATAGCGAAATAGTTACAACTTCTGCCGTACCTTCGGCGCATGCTCTCGACACGTCTCGATGTAATGGCTTTTTCCCGTGGGGTCCCTCCACACGCCCTTCGATTCGACAACCTGGCGGCAGTGACCCGCCTGGCCATTGTGGTCATTCACCATGCGGAAACAGGCCCCCGGCCGGATGCTCCAGGACTTGAGGAGTCTTCCGGCCCGGGGCATCCGTCCAACCGTATCTAGTGGGTGCTCGCGCAGAAGCTGGCCGGTGCCACGGTGTGCCTGGTCGGCAACGAATGGCACAGTGTTCCCGGTTGCAGCACTTGGAGGACATCTGGTTCCGTGCCTGCACGGGTATCAGCTTGGTTGGCCGTGTCGGTGCCTAGATTACCGGGAATGAGCCTTCCCCTCCCAGGCAGCCCCCAAGCCCTGCTGGGCGCCGTGGACCAGGGTGGAGGATGGCTGTACAACCTCTTGATCAGGCTCGGCGTGGCCCACCACACCGCCCAGACGGTGACCGACCTCGTCGTCCGTCCTGTAGGAGTGGTCCTGGTCATCGTGGTGGCGGCCGTGGTCGCCCGCGTCGGCAGCAAGGCGGTCCGGCGTCTGCTCCAGCGTTTGGCGGACCAGGCCGCTGCCCGCTCGGGCTCAGCGCGCGCCGGCGCCCGCCTGTCCACCATGTCCGCCCTGGCGGCGAACGTGTGGCGTTTCATCGTCTTCGTGCTGGCCGTCGCGATCATCCTCGGGATCATCGGCGTCAACCTCACTCCCCTGCTGGCCAGTGCCACCATCATCGGGGCCACGTTGGGATTCGGTGCCCAACTCATCGTGCGCGACTACTTCTCCGGCTTCCTCCTCACGCTCGAAGACCAATACGGCATCGGTGACAGTGTCACCATCGGCGCAGTAAGCGGCGTGGTGGAGGACCTGACGCTGCGCGTCACCCGCTTGCGCGACGGCGACGGCACCGTGTACTTCGTGGCCAACGGCGACATCCGGATGCTGGCCAACACCTCGCGGGGATGGGCGCACGCCGTGGTGGACCTCACACTTCCGGGCACGGCGACGAGCGAACTGCCGCAGGTGCGCGACGTCATCGAGCAGGCGGCGCGTCGGGTGGCCCATTCCGAGGAGTTTGCGGCGCACTGCACGGAACCACCGTCGCTGGTCGACTTCATCGACGCGACTGAAAGCACCATCACGCTGCGCGTGACGCTGCACAGCGTGCCCAGCGAACGGGACGCGTTGACCCGCGCGCTGCGCGAAGAAGCTGTGCTCGCCCTGACACGGGCCCAGTTTTGGCCGGCGGCCGGCCCGCAGTCGCCGGCAGTGGCGTCCGCCGTGCCATCCACGTTCCCCACGCCATCGGGGCCCGACGCAGACCCGGCACCGGACGCGATCACGAACGTGAACCCGAGCCCAACCCCGACTTAGACGCCACCGTGGGCGACCGCCGCCTGCCACATCAGATCGACCGGCGCGGGAAGACCCGTCCACAGCTCCAGCTGGGCCGCCGCCTGATGCACCAGCATCCCCAACCCGTCCACCGTCGTTGCGCCCACTGCGCCTGCCGCAGCCAGCCAGGGCGTGGGTCGGGGGGCGTAGACCAGGTCCACGACCACCTGCCCCTGGTGCAGCAGCATCGGGGGGACGAGCCAATCGGATCCGTCGGCGGCCGCCGCCTCATTCATGCCAACGGGCGTCGCGTTGACCACCAGGTCCGCCTGGCCCACCTCGGCGGGATCGCCTGCTTGGGCCACCCGCCCTGCCGCTCCCACCACTGCCGCGACCTCGGCCGCTCGCGCCGCCGTCCGGTTCAGCACGGCCACGCTCGATGCACCCGCATCGGCCAGCGCGAGGGCGACCGCCCGGGCCGCGCCCCCGGCACCGATGACCAGGCACCGCTTCCCGGCCGGGGCGAACGCGGCCGCGCGGTCGAGCGAGGCCAAGAATCCACCCCCGTCGGTGTTCTCGCCGCGCAACGTGCCCTCCCGATTGACCACACAGTTGGCCGCACCCAACGCGGTGACGATCGCGCTGCGCTCATCGACGAACTCGGCCACAGCCGCTTTGTGGGGCATGGTGACCGACAGTCCCGCGATGCCGAGGGCGCGCATGCCCTCGAGCGCGGCGGCGGCTTGCCCGGCCGCCACCTCGAACGCCACGGAGGTCCAGTTCAAATCGAGCGCGGCGAAGGCGGTGTTGTGGAGCATTGGCGAGAGCGAATGGCGGACGGGCTGCCCTATCACCCCCACAATTGTCGTGTGCGCGTCGGGCCCCATGGAACCGGCCCTCCCCATCACCCGAGCCCGCGTTCTTGCGCCAGCTTCTCGTTGGCCAACTGCTCGGCATAGGTGTCGGAGAAGGCCTCCGTGCCGTCCTTTTTCACCAGGACGAAGTAGAGCCACGCACCGGCGGGCGGGTGCACCGCCGCGGTGAGCGCATCGGGCGAGGGGCTGCAGATAGGCGTCGGCGTGAGCCCGACGTTCAGATAGGTGTTGTACGGGGTCCGCAACTTCAGGTCCTGGGAGGTCACCGGCCCACCATCCTGCCCCAGCGAGTACAAGACGGTGGAGTTCATCTGCAAGGGGGTGCCCGCCGCCAGGCGGTTGTAGATCACCCGGGCCACATCGGGCATGTTCATCGGGATGTAGCCCTCCTTCTCGTCGATGGAGGCCGCGATGATCACCTCGTAGGGAGTCAGGCCCAACGCGGCAGCAGAATTGGCACTGAGCCCGGCCGCCTGGGCCTGGGTGTCGAAGCGGCCGACCATCTGGCCCAAGATGGTGGTGTCGCTCTCGCCCGGCAGCACCATGTAGCTCCCCGTGCCGAGCATGCCCTCGAGGTCGTCGGACCCCGCCGGGGAGAAGACCGAGTGCACGACCCCGCTGGCCGCGACCCGGGCGAAGGACTCGTTCGCGTGGCCGGGGAGGTCGTCGACCTGTGTTGCCACTTCGTTGAGGGTCAGGCCCGGATTGACGGTGACGGCGTAGATGTTGGGTCCCGCATCGAACGCGCCGCGCACCTGGGCGAAGGTCTCGTTCTGTCGCAATGCGTACAGGCCAGGGGTCAGCGTTGGCGTCCCGTGCACCACGTCCGAGATCCGGAAGGCCAAGGAGCTGCCGATCACGTGGTCCGCCGACAGCGTTCCCAGAACCGAGCCCACCGACTCGCCACTGGTCACCTGGATCACCTCGCGCTTTCCGGCCGGGCCGAGCGCATGCGACACCAGCTCGTACCACAACGTGAAGGCCAGCACGAGCACGAGCAGACCGCCCCCCACGCCCGCCACCCAGCGTCGTCGTCGCAGTGTCCGTCGACGGCGCTGCGCGCTACGGGCAGCCGCGCTCTCGGCGGCGGGAACGCGGTCCACGCGCTCCGGCTGATCGGGTTGCTCCGGCCCGTCCGGCCGGTCCGGCCCCAACGGAGGCTCGGTCACGGCGCGCCCGGGCGCCCGCCCGCCCGGTCCAGCCACGCCTGCAGGAGCACCATGGCCGCCGCGCTGTCGATCACCGAGCGGGCCTCCCGGCCTTTGCGGCCCGCCGCCGTCAGCGACCGTTGCGCATCGACCGTGGTGAAGCGCTCATCGGCCGTCTCGACCGTGACGCCCAGGGGCTCGAGTGCCGCGCGGAGGGCCTCCACCTCGCGCAGCGCGGCCTGTGCCGCCGGTCCGGTCGCGCCCGAGAGGCTGAGGGGGAGGCCGACCACGACCGTCGCCGCCTCGATCTCGCTGATGACCGCCACGACCTCCTGGCGATCGCGTGCGGGGTCGCCGCTGCGCTGGACCACGCCCCAGGGGGACGCCAGGGTGCGCCGGCTGTCGCTGCAGGCCACGCCGATACGCCGGGATCCCAGGTCGAGTGCCGCGACCCGCCCGCGCGCCTCGCTCACGCGGAGAGGAGCCGGCGCGCCTCGTCGAGCGCGTCGGCCAGGCGCGAGAGGTCGCGGCCGCCCGCCAGTGCCACCTCGGGCGATCCGCCGCCGCCGCCGTTGATGATGGCGCCCGCCGCCTTCACGACGGCGCGGGCATCGGGCGAGCCACCCGTCGCCACGGCCAGAGCCACCTTCACCCCGTCGGGCGAACCCCCCACCGCGACGGCCCGCACGCCGTCACGACGGAGCACCGCCTGGGCCAACGCGCGCACGGCGTCGGGCTCCAACCCATCGTGGCGGGCCACTACCACGCCGTCGACGGCGCTGGCGGCCAGTTCGGTTGCCGTCGCCTCGCTCGACTGCTGGCGCAGCCGCGCCAGCTCCTTGTCGTCTTCGCGCAGCCGCGCCACCAGCCGCTCCAGCGCGCCGAGCAGTTCGTCGGGCTCCGTGCGCAGCAATTCGGAGGCCGAACGGAGCAGGCGTTCGCGCCCGGTGAACCGCGCCAGGGCCGTACGACCGGTCACGGCGAAGATCCGGCGCTTGTTCGACCCGATGCTCTCCTCCGACACGAGCACGATGGGACCGATCTGCCCGAGGGAGCCCACATGGGTACCCCCGCAGAACTCCAACGACGTGCCACCGGCCTGGATGACGCGCACCCTCTCGCCGTACTTGTCGCCGAAGAAGGCGACCGCGCCCATGCGCTCGGCCTCCTCCCGCGAAGTCTCGGTTGTTTCCACCAGGTCGTCGGTCAGCACCGCGTCGTTGGCCAGTTCGAAGACCTGCTCGAGCTCCTCGGTGGCGGGTTGGCCGTGGTGCGAGAAGTCGAAGCGCAGGTAGTCGGGCGCCACCAGCGATCCCTGCTGGCGCACGTGGTCACCCAGCACCGTACGGAGCGCGGCGTGGAGAAGGTGGGTGGCCGTGTGGTTACGCCGGATGGCTTCACGGCGCTCCCCGTCGATGGTGGCCAGCGCGTCCTGCCCCAACACCAGCTCGCCGGTCACCCGAGCCCGGTGGGCGATCAATCCGGGCAGGGCGTAGACCGTATCGAGCACTTCGGCCCGGCCGGTCCCGGTGACGATGGTGCCGGTGTCGCCCACCTGCCCACCGCCCTCGGCGTAGAACGGGGTCTGGTCCAAGAACACCTCGACGAGCTCCTCGCCGCCCAGGACCCCGACGATCCGCGCCGGCACCTCGTAGTGCCCGCGGTCGCGCCCCACGAACTGTGTCGGGCCCTCGGACTCGAGGAGCGCGCGGTACGACGACTCGTCCCCGGCCTTGGCCGCTTTGGCCGCGGCGCGCGCCCGCGCCCGCTGCTCCCCCATGGCCGCGTCGAACCCGGCCCGATCCACCTCCACCCCGGCGTCACGGGCCAGCTCTTCGGTCAGCTCGACCGGGAAGCCGTGCGTGTCGTGCAGGGTGAAGGCCACGTCCCCCCCGAGCACCTTGATACCGGTGGCGAACTCCTCCTCCAGTCGGCCCAGGCCGGCGCGCAGCGTGCGGTCGAACCCCGACTCCTCGCGGGTCAGCACATCGAGGATCACGGCTCTGTGCTCGATCAGCGCGGGCCACGTCCCCCCGAGCACGTCGGTGGTGGCGCGGACGAGCACCGGGACGATCGGCTGGTCCACGCCCAGCCGGCGGGCCGCCAGGACGGCGCGACGGACCACGCGGCGCAGTACGTAGCCGCGTCCCTCGTTCGCCGGCAACACGCCGTCGGCCACCAGCATGGACATGGCGCGCCCGTGGTCGGCCATCAACCGCAGCGCGGTATCGATCTTCTCATCCTGCCCGAAGGTGACGCCGCATGCGGCCGCCGCGGCCTCGATGATCGGCGCGAACAGGTCGGTCTCGAAGATGGAGTCGCGCCCCTGCAATATCGGCAGGATCCGCTCCAGGCCCGCCCCCGTGTCGATGTTCTTGTTGGGCAGATCCGACAACGTGCCGTCAGGATTACGGCTGTACTGCATGAAGACCAGGTTCCAGATCTCGACGTAGCGGTCCTCGTCGCCGAACTTGGGCCCGCCGCCCTCGCCGTAGCTCTCACCCTTGTCGATGAAGATCTCCGAGCACGGCCCGCAGGGGAGCTCGGGTGAGGGCTCCCAGAAATTCTCCTCACCCATGCGCTGGATGCGCTCCGCCGGGAAGCCGACCTTCTCGATCCAGATCCGCTCGGCTTCGTCGTCGGTGTCGTGCACCGTGACCCAGAGCAGTTCGGGGTCGAGGCCGAAGACGTCCGTCAGCAGCCCCCACGCCATGGGGATCGCTTCCTCCTTGAAGTAGTCGCCGAAGCTGAAGTTGCCGAGCATCTCGAAGAAGGTGCAGTGGTAGTCGTCCGTGCCGACGACCTCGATATCGAGCGCGCGGAAGCATTTCTGCACGCTGGTGGCCCGCGGCCAGGGAGCCGCTTCGTCGCCCACGAAGTACGGCTTGAACGGGACCATGCCGGCGATGGTGAAGAGCACCGACGGGTCATGAGGGATCAGGCTGGCGGAGGGAACGGCGGTGTGGTCCAGGTCGGCGAAGTAACGCGTGAAGGCCGCCCGCAGTTCGTTGGCGTCCATACGAAGAGCTTACCGGTCGCCACCTGGGCCGATGGCCACGACAACGACCCGCTGCTCATGAGCTGCCGGGCTTAGACGGGTGCCATGCCCACGATGGACCGGTTCAGGGCGATGCCCCCGGTCGAGCCCTCGAACGGCGCGTCGCCGAAGGTGAAGATCCCGC
>PKYA01000171.1 GCA_003133545.1 Acidimicrobiaceae bacterium
CGGTGCAGTCGTTCACCGTGCAGCCGTTGAGATCGCACGCCCAGCCCGCTGCCGTATCGCCGTCCGAGTTGTAGTTCACCGGGAATGGCTCGTTGAAGACGCCGAAGACCACCGCGCTGTCCCAGGCGAAGTAAGAGGCGACCGATTTCCAGAAGGCGTCCGAGTTCGACTCGGGTTGCAGCCCGACCCCCGCTCACCAGGAAAAAGCATCCGAGCTAAATACCCGTTGAGCCGCTATCCTCCGTCTCCGGACCAACCCTACGAGCATGGATCGAGGTGAGCCAATGGCTTCTCGCACCTGTCCTAACTGTCAAGCCGTCACGGCGGATACCGGGACTTTTTGCCCCAGTTGTGGGTCGAACATGGCGGGTGCAGCGCCCGAGGCCGCCGCGACCTCAACCCCTACTCCTCCGCAAACCTCCGCCGGTGCACCGAGACCTCAGATCAAGTTCGATCTGGCGGCGATAAGTCAGGTGAATCGCTTAGTGGGCGGCGGAACCCTGGTCCTCTTCATTTCACTCTTCCTCCCCTGGTACAGCGCCGATGGACAAACCGTCGACGCGCTAGATCCCCACGGGTACTTGTACGTCACCCTTGTTCTCTCGATCGTCATCCTCGGCCTTATCGGCGCTGAAGTCCTAGGCCTATGGAAGCTACCGACAACTTCACCGCTCAGTCGAGATCAGATTCTCCTGGTCGCGACCGTAATCAACCTCGTTCTCATTCTACTTGCGTTCATCTTCAAGCCCTCTGGGCAGGGCGTGGTCAATGTGGGCTGGAGCTTCGGCGCGTTTGTGGGGCTGGCCGCCGCCATCGTGGCGGCATTCCCGTTGGGCTGGCCGATCATCCAAGCCCGGCGCGGCAAGTAACCACTAACCGCACCACTTACTGGAGGTAGCCCTCCACAGTCTCGGCTGACCGGGGCTGGACCTCATCGGCACGGCCGCCAGCGTTGCGCTTGGCCCGGCGTTGCCGGAGCGTATCCCAGAGCTGATCGAGGGTGACCTCGATGGTGCGGAGGCGTTCATGCTCTTCGTCGGAGAGGCCCTCACCGACATGGGCCTCCTCGAGGCGCTGCTCCTCCTCGGCCAACCCACTGATCTGGGCGATGATCTCTTTGTCGTCCATCTGACTCTCCGTTCAACCGTCGGCGCTGCCTCCTCCTCCGGACCTTCCGGAGGAGGATCGGGCGGGACCCGACCTCAGGCTACGGCCGGCAGGACCGTCACGTGGTCCCTGTCCACCGCACCGTCCTCCCCCGACAGGGCCGGGGTGAGGACGTCGTCGATGGTGGTGGCCAGGTGGAACGTCATGACGTCTCTGACCTCCTGGGGTACATCCTCGAGGTCGGGCCCGTTGCGCACGGGCAGGACGACCTCTTTCAACCCGGCGCGGTGCGCCGCCAGCACCTTCTGCTTGACCCCGCCGATCGGGAGCACCCGGCCCTGCAGGGTGACCTCGCCGGTCATTCCCACGATGGAACGGACAGGGACATTGCGCAGCAGGCTGACCAGCGCCGTGGTCATGGTCACCCCGGCCGACGGCCCATCCTTGGGCACCGCGCCAGCCGGCACGTGCACATGGAAGCGCTTTCCGGCGAAGGACGCAGGATCGATCCCCAGCTCGCCCGCGTGTGAGCGCACGTAGGACAGTGCGATCTCCGCCGACTCCTTCATGACGTCGCCGAGTTGGCCGGTGAGGGTCAGACCCTCCGGGCCGTCCGACATGCTGGCCTCGACAAAGAGGACGTCACCTCCGGCTCCGGTCACGGCCAACCCGGTCACGACGCCGGGCACGCTGGTCCGCTCCGCTGCCTCGAAGTAGAAGTGGGCCCGGCCCAACCAGCCGCGCACGTCCGGCGAGTCGACGACGACTGGAGCCTGACGCTCCCCGGCGGCGAGTTTGGTCGCCACCTTGCGCAGCAACCGGCCAATCTCACGCTCGAGTGAGCGCACGCCCGCTTCGCGTGTGTAGTCGGCCACGATGGTCCGCAGAGCTTCGTCGCTGATCTGCACTTCGTCCTCCCGCAGGGCGGCACGGCCCAGTTGCCTGTCGACCAGGTGGTGGCGAGCGATCGAGACCTTCTCGGACTCGGTGTAGCCGTCCAGCCGGATGACTTCCATCCGGTCAAGCAGCGGTCCTGGGATGGTGTCGACCACGTTCGCAGTCGCGATGAACATCACGCGGGACAGGTCGAGATCGACCTCGAGGTAATGGTCGCGGAACGTGTGGTTCTGCGCCGGGTCGAGGACTTCGAGCAGGGCCGACGAAGGGTCACCCCTGAAGTCGGATCCGATCTTGTCCACCTCGTCGAGGACGATGACGGGGTTCATGGTGCCCGCCTCCCGCAGGGCCCGAACCAGGCGTCCCGGCTGTGCGCCCACGTAGGTGCGGCGATGGCCACGAATCTCGGCCTCGTCGCGTATCCCGCCGAGCGCGACGCGAACGAACTTGCGCCCGAGGGCGCGGGCAACCGACTCGCCCAGCGACGTCTTGCCGACTCCCGGGGGGCCGACGAGGGCCAGGATGGCACCTGAGCCGCGACCGTCCACGGGCACCAGCCCGCGCTCGGCCTGCAGCTTGCGCACGGCCAGGTGCTCAAGAATCCGCTCCTTGACGTCTTCCAGCCCGTCGTGGTCCGCATCGAGGATGCGGGCGGCCTCGACTACTTCGAGGCTGTCATCGGACTCCACGCCCCAGGGCAGTTCCAAGACGGTGTCCAGCCAGGTGCGGATCCACCCGGTTTCGGGGCTCTGCTCACTGGTGCGCTCGAGCTTGTCCACCTCGCGCTGGACGGCGACCCGCACGTGCTCGGGCAGGTCGCGTTCGGCCAGCTTGGCCCTGTAGTCGTCCGGGTCGGCGTCACCGCCCTCGCCCAGTTGTCCGAGCTCCTTGCGGATGGCCTCGAGTTGACGCCGAAGCAGGAACTCCCGCTGCGTCTTCTCCATCCCTTCCTCCACGTCGGTCTTGATCCGCTCGCGCAGGGTCAGTTCGGCCAAGGTGTCGCGAGCCCAACCGATCACGAGGCGCAACCGCGCCTCGACGTCGAGTGTTTCGAGAACCTCGACCTTCTGGGACAACGTGAGGTCGGGTGAGTAGCCCGCCACGTCGGCCAACCGACCAGGGTCGGTGATCTCACGCAACTGCGTGGCGATCCGCCCGGCACCCCGGCTGAGAAGGATGTTCTCGAGCACGGCGCGGTACTCCCTCGCCAACTCAATGGCCTCTGGCGTCGGCTCACCCTCAATGAGGGGATCGGCCTCGACCCACAGTGCGGTGCTCGTACCGGGCACCCCAGTCCCGATGGTGGCTCGCTGGTCACCACGGACGGCCACGGCGGGCAGCCCGCCGGGGAGCGCCCCCTCTTCCATCACTTCCGCGATCACGCCCACGCTGGCGTAGCGCCCTTCGATGTGGGGCACCAGCAGCAGCTTTCCGCCCGCCGATTGGGCGGCTTCGGCGGCGGCACGGGCCTCATTGGACTCGAGCGCCATCGTGAAGACCATCCCAGGCAGGACGACTCCGGACTTCAACGGCAACAACGGCAATGTCACGATCTCATTTGGCATGTTCAGTCCCTCTCTGGGTCCTCTTCACTTGTCTGACTAGTCAACAATCCCCGCAACGGTCTGATTCCCGGGCCGCCTACCAGGGACGGAACAACCGGGACCCCGCCCGATGCAGGGCCTACGCTGGGGTCGATGGGAACGACCAACGACCGGAGGCGGGCGGGGACCCAGGGCTCCGTCACGCCCCAACAAGAGGGCGGGACCATCGTGGCCACGGCCCGACCCGACCTCGACCTGGACGACGGCGACCACGACCGGATGGCCCACATCGTCCTGGAGGGCTATCGGCCCAAGGAGGGGGACTTCGTCTCCGCTGGACCGAGTGTCGTCGAGGGCATTGTCAACGGCACTGCTGTCCGCGCCCTCTGCGGGAAGGAGTGGGTTCCGGGCCGAGACCCGAAACGCTACGGCCTCTGCCCCACCTGCAAGGAGATCGCCGAATCGATGGGGTGGAGGCTACCGGCCAGTTAAGCGGGACCGTGCAGTTGATTCCCAGCAGGTGATACTTCCTGCGGAACGAGACGGCCGGGTGGGGATCAATTCGATGACTGGGCAGGACCAGAGCAGGGGCGCACATTGACACAGGTGAGTTTCGAGGGGGTGACCAAACGCTTCGGGGACACCACAGCGGTTGACGGGTTGAACCTCGTCGTTCCGGACGGAGAGCTGCTTGTCCTGCTGGGCTCATCGGGTTGCGGGAAGACCACAGCCCTCCGCATGGTGGCCGGTCTGGAAGAGGCGACCGAAGGCACCATCTCCATCGGCGACCGGGTGGTCAATGACGTCGATCCCAAGGATCGGGACGTGGCCATGGTCTTCCAGAGCTACGCCCTCTACCCGCACTTGAGCGTGGCCCGGAACATCGAGTTCCCGCTCCGCCAGCGCGGCATACCCAAGGACGAGCGCGCCATCCGGGTGCGGGCGGCGGCCACCACCCTGGAGCTCGACACCATGCTCGACCGCAAGCCCTCCCAGCTCTCAGGCGGCCAGCGCCAGCGGGTGGCCCTCGCCAGGGCCATCGTCCGCGAGCCACAAGTGTTCCTGATGGACGAGCCCCTCTCCAATCTCGACGCCGCACTACGAGTCCAGACGCGGGCCGACATCGTCGCGCTGCAGGATCGGCTCTCCACGACGACGCTATACGTCACCCATGACCAGGTCGAGGCCATGACG
>PKYA01000172.1 GCA_003133545.1 Acidimicrobiaceae bacterium
AGGATTCAGGTTCCTGTGTCCGAAAGGATGTGGGGGTTCAAGTCCCCCCTCGCCCACCCCCTCGCCCACCTCTAGAGGGATCCCGACAAAACTCGGGCAGGCCGACCGACACAAAACCCACTACAGGAGGCGCAGCCCAGCGACGCTCCTATCACATCAAGCCCCTTCTGGAGGAAATCGGGAGTAAAAACAACGTGCAGTCCATTGATGAGCCACTCGATGGTCGAGGGCATGCTGGGATCAGTCCAATGGTTTCAAAGAAGTTGTGGTCCCAGTCGTGGGTCGGCGAGTGGCCGGAAAGTCAGCCCCTGCGGACGACAGAATTGGGTGAGCCAGACCCACGACCAAGGCTTTAGCCTCGCGGGAGGTAGCGGTAGGCCTCGCGTGCGACGTAGCGCTTCAAGACGCGGATGACTTCTGACTTGGAGCGCCCCTCTTTCACGCGGCGTTCGAAATGCGCCGTGGTCTCGAGGTCGTGGGTAGACGCTAACGAGGCATCCCAAGAGAGCCCTGGTGGGAGTGGGGCAGAGTCCATCGCCGGGGTTGCAAGCGACCTTCGGTCCCAGAGCTCGGTATTTCAAGGGTTGCCATTGTCAGCTTGAGGGTTGATCTTCTTGTTTTCCGGGGTGTTAGTGGAGTTCATGGCCACTTAGAGTTTCTCCATCAGTGCAGGCGGAAGCACTGGGGGTTGTTGTGCCGCGGCGTGAGCGACGCGCGCGGGTCCATGGCGGAAAGAGGACTGATGTCGGTAAAGAGGTCATCGAACCATGTCCTTTGAGCGGATCGGCCGGACGCCATTTCGCTATCTACGCGACGTCGGTGCACTTTGTGCCTGCCTTGCCGTAGTGTTCGGTGCGACAGCGAGCGCACTCTTGGTGGTCGCGCCGGCATCGGCCGCGACCTCGCCGACGGTGGTGTCGTTGACCTTCGACAACGGTTGGGCAAACCAGATGACCGCCGCCACCGACATGGCGGCGGCGGGACTGGTCGGCACGTTCTACGTTCCGTCGGGATGGATCGGCCTGCCCGACTACATGTCCTTGGCGAACCTCGATACCTTGCAGGCTGACGGGGACGAGATCGGTGGCAAGACGGTCAACAACGCGGACGTGTTGGCGTTGACACAGAGCGGGACCAGCAGTGGTACCAACGAGACGGAGCGCGAGATCTGTGAAGGTCGCAACGATCTTTTGGCGGATGGTTTCGACGTCACCGACTTCGCCTACCCGTTCTCGGACTTCAGCGCCGCCGATGAGACGCTCGCCGAAGACTGCGGCTTTAACTCGGGGCGTGCCGTGGGTAACCTGGCCGACGCCCAGCCCGGTGGTTGCACCTATCCGGACTGCCCCTACGCCGAGACCATCCCACCGACAGATCCGTACTCGATCACTACCCCCGACGACACCGAGGTCACCACGACGGTGGCCGAACTCGAAACCGACGTGACCAATGCGGAGAACAACGGTGGCGGGTGGTTGGCTTTCTCCTTCCACCAGATCTGTGACACCAGCACCGCAGGATGCGACCCGACCTACTCGTGGTCGCCCGAGCTGTTCAACCAGTTCGCCCAGTGGCTGGCCACCCAAGAGACCGGTGGGGTCGTCAAGGTGGAGACCGTCCAACAGGTGATCGGCGGCACCGAGCAAGCTGCCGTGACGACCTACCCGGTGGCGGCTCCAGCCGCCATCGGCACCAACGCTTTGGTCAACCCGAACCTGACCGATGGCCTCACGGTCAGCGGATCAGCCAACCCCGCCCCCGCCGGCCCGGTGACCTATAACGTCACCGTGTCCGAGGGCGCAACCACGCCGAGCGGATCGGTCGTGGTCTCCGACGGCGACGGGGGCAGCTGCACCATCGCCACGCTCAGCGCGGGCGCGGGCAACTGCTCGATCACCGAGGCCGCCGCCTCGACCCCCTACACGGTGACGGCGACCTACTCGGGTGACACCAACTACAGCGCGGCAGATGCGACGTTGACAGGCACCACCACTGAAACGATTGAGCCAACAACGCCAACCGCCACGGTCGCACCGCCCAGTCCCGAGTGCTGGACCCCCGACAGCTACGGCACCAATACCCCGAGTTTCTCATGGAGCACGACCGGCGGGGAAGGCGGCGGTGGCGAGGAAACGATCAACATGGCCAACGTGACCTCGGGGGACGCGGATCTGATCACCACCTTTGACCTCGGGCAGTGCGCGCCGACTGCAGTGGCGGGCGACACTTATGCGCTCGGTGTCTATTACGAGTCCAGTGTCCCGGTGTTCTTCACCGTCTATGGCCAATCGTCGGCCGACACCTGGTCGTATTGGACCCAGAGCCCAACGTTCCCCGCGGCCAGCACCTGGACCTTGGCCACCTGGCTCTCACCGCCCGTGCCCTCGAGCATTCAAGCCCTCAGCTACGGGATGACGATCCAAAGCGACGGAACGCTCTCGACGTCGGACTACAGCCTGGTCGACAACGGCGTGGGCGTGCCGCCCGCGGCGCCGGCCGGTACCAATGCGCTGCAGAACCCACTGCTCGACAACGCCGGCTCCGGGGTGCCGACGTGCTGGACACCCGACAGCTACGGCACCAATACGCCGAGCTTCACGTGGAGCTCGACCGGTGGCGAGAGCGGTGGTGGCGAAGAGACGATCGACATGGCCGCCTACACCTCGGGGACCGCGGATCTGATCACCACCCTCGACAACGGCAACTGTGCACCGACCGTCACGGCCGGTGATGCGTACACGGGGAGCGTTTACTACGAGTCGACCGTGCCCGTCTTCATCACCCTCTACAGCCGCAGCAGTACCGATGGCACGTGGAGTTATTGGACACAGACGCCGACGTTCGCCCCGGCGAGCACGTGGACACTGGCGACCTTCGCCACTCCAGCGGTGCCGACCGGCGTGAACGGCGCCAGCTTCGGGATGACCATCGCCGGCGTCGGCTCGCTCTCCACCTCGAACTACAGCCTGGAGGAGGGGACCGCGCCGGCGGTCACTACGCAGCCGACCAGTCAGTCGGTGATCGCGGGCCAGCCCGCCTCGTTCACCGCGGCGGCCTCCGGCACGCCGGCGCCGACGGTGCAATGGCAGGTCTCCACGGACGGCGGCACGACGTGGAGTCCCATTGCCGGGGCCACGTCGACAACGCTCTCCCTTCCTGCGACCACCACCGCACAGAGTGGGAGCGAGTACGAAACGGTCTTCACGAACTCCAACGGCTCGACGACCAGCAGTCCCGCCACATTGACGGTGACCTCCAACGCTCAGTCGATCACCTTCACGGCGCCCGCTCCGGGCGCCGTAGGAGCGCAAGCGACCCTGACCGCCACCGGAGGGGCGTCGGGCAACCCGGTGGTCTTCTCGCTGGACGTCAGCTCGGGAGCAGGCGTCTGTTCCCTCTCGGGAACGAACGACAGCACGGTGAGCTATCTCGCCGCCGGCACCTGTGTCATCGACGCCAACCAGGCGGGCACGACCACCTACGTCGCGGCCCCGACCGTGACGCAGAGCGTCGCTGTCTCGCTGACCGCCCAGACCATTACCTTCGGGGCTCTGGCCAACGAGACCACGGCCCAGTCACCGGTGACGGTGTCGGCCACGGCCAGCTCGACCTTGCCGGTGACCTTCACCACCACCACGCCGACGGTCTGCACTCCGGGTGGCACCAACGGGTCGACGATCACCCTCCTCATGGCGGGAACCTGCAGCGTGGTGGCCAACCAGGCCGGCAACACCGTCTACGCAGCGGCCCCGGCCGTGACCCAGAGCTTCACCATCTCGCTGACCGCACAGACCATCACCTTCGCGGCCCTGGCCAACAAGACGACGGCCCAGTCACCGGTGACGGTGTCGGCCACGGCCAGCTCGAACTTGCCGGTGACCTTCACCACCACCACGCCGACGGTCTGCTCCCCAAGCGGCACCAACG
>PKYA01000223.1 GCA_003133545.1 Acidimicrobiaceae bacterium
CTCGGCTTCGAGACCCTGTGCGGTGAGGTTGACCGATTATCTGGCGGCACGATGACGTAGTTCGATCTGAGGCAACCTCGGGATTGAATAGTCCTCTGTTCCTCCGACAGAGCGGGGATTGGTATGTTCGGTCAACAGCCACCCCAGGTCGCAACTGAACCCGTAACGCAGTTCCTTTTCTTGCCAGACTTCTGGTCGTTACGTAATGGGCTTTCCGGTGATCTCGCTCACGTAGTGACCGGTCTTCCAGTTCACTGCTCCGTAACACGCGTACGGTGTAATCTGCTTGTAGCTGGTGCCCACAACTTTCAATGTTGTGCTACAACCGGTGGGGATGTGCTCGGCGGTCGGGAAGTGTTCGGTGCCGATGCCCCCGGCGATCGGGTCCGTGTAGGTGAAACCGTCGTTGACCGTCTTCTGTATTGCCGCACCGGTGACTTTGCTGGGGTCACCACCGACAGCCTTGAGGGTGGCCCGCAGCATCTGCTCGAACACGATCGCCGACCAATAGCCTTGGGATACGCCTGAGGTCAGATCGGGCGGTTGGCCCACCGAGACGAGGTCCCTTTTGGCCTGTTGGACGGCAAGAGTGGTGTTCTCGTCTGCCGGGAACTCGTCGATGACGTAGACGCCATTGAGCGCGGCGGCCTCGTTGGGTTGACCGGCGAGTTGTCCCGGGAGGTAGGTCACACCGTTGACGATGGCACCCTTGTACCCGGCCGCCTTGAGGGCGCTGGCCAGGCCGACCGAGTCGGCTACGTCGAGCACCTCGAAGACGACATTGGGGTGCGTGGCGACGATGGCCTGGGCGTAGGGGGCGTAGCTGGTGGTGCCGAGCACGGCGATCGNNCGGCGCCGGCGGCGTCATCGAGGGCGGCGACGCCAGGAGCGACGTTCTCCGCGATGAGTGCCATCCTCACCTTGCGAAAGCTCCCCACCCCGGCCATGTCGTCGAATCCCTTCTCACCGCCTCCGCCCGAGACGACCGGGTTGCTTTGGCTGCCATCGATAGGAAGACCCCACGTGGGCTGAGTGAGATAAGCCGGGTTGGTCGCCCACCCGATGAAGGGGACCTTATTGGCGGCGAGGAATGTGCCGGTGGCTCCACTGGCTTCCGCGCTGACGAAGGGCACGACGGCTATGACGTGCTCATTCTCCACCAGCTGCTGGGCATTGGTCAGGTTTGTCTGTGCGCTATAGCTGTCTTCGAGAAAGCCGGTGAACTTGATCTTGCGGCCGTCGAGGCCACCTGCCTTGTTGAACCGGTAGATCCCGGCCTCAAAACCCCCGGCGACTCCGGGCGAGAGCGAGTCGCCGTCGCCTCCGACCACGATGGGCGTCGTGCTGCTACTGCGCATTGCTGCGGCAGCGGTTCCCCCCCATGAGGTCACCGGGCCTGAGGCGAGCAGGATCCCCGATACAAGAGCTACAGCGAATAGTCGACGCACGTGGTCCCCCCGCTTCGTCAGGATGTAACTCTTACTACGCGTGAACTATACTGACTCACCGTTCACTGTGCAAGGTTGAACGTTGAACAGGAGCACATACATGCTGGTCATTGACATCGATTGCCACTTCAAGATTGCGCTCCGTGCAAAGGGGCATTCGCTATGGCAATGGACCCCTGAAACCCTACGACGGGGTGGTATACCGCCGGACGTGCGCCGCCGATGCCATCGCCGGGCGACGCCTCCACTTGCCAGGTTCTAGCAAAGAGGGGAAGTTGAGTCAGCGAGTCAAGATTGCGAAAGTGGGGAGAACAAGGTGGAGCAGACAACAAGCACCCAACCCGTGGCCGACAGTGCGAATGAGGCCGTTGCGGAGACCACATCGGGGTGGATCCGCGGAACCAGGACCGACGAGGGGATCTGCGTTTTCAAAGGCGTCCCCTACGGTGCATCGACAGGCGGCGGAGCCCGCTTTCGGGCACCCAGTCCTCCGCCCCGGTGGAGTGGTACCCGCGATGCGCTGACGTACGGTCCATCGTGCCCTCAGCCGTTCGGCGCCGTATCCGGACCCCCCGTCGACGAGCAGGACGCATCGCGACGCCGCATGTTCGAGGTGTACGGCATGCCTGTGCGCGAGGAGTACCAGGACGAAGCCTGTCTGGTGCTCAACGTCTGGACTCCCTCGATTGGCGACGCGGGAGCCCGTCCAGTCATGGTGCGCATTCATGGCGGCGCCTTCGTGATGGGTTCGGGGTCGTGGGCGTTGCACGACGGAACCGCACTATCGCTTCGAGGCGACGTGGTGGTGGTAACGGTCAATCACCGGCTGGGCGTGCTCGGATACCTGAACTTGGCGGAGTTGGGCGGAGCAGAGTATGCGGATTCGGGTAACGCCGGCATGTTGGATCTGGTGGCGGCACTGTCCTGGGTACGCGACAACATTGCTGCCTTCGGTGGAGATCCCGCCAATGTGACGATATTCGGGGAGTCAGGAGGCGGTTACAAAATCACTGCACTTTTGGCTATGCCCGCGGCGCGNNGCGAGGACTCTTCCATCGGGCCATCATCGAGAGCGGTCCCGGGCTAAGGGTTAAAACCCAGGAGGAGTCCACCGGGTGCGCAGGCGAATTCTTGGCTGAGCTCGGCATGGGGCCCGAGAAGGTTGACCAACTCGATGAATTGCCGGTCGAGGCACTCTTGGAGGCCCAGTCCAACCTCGCCGAACGGGCCGGCATGGCTTCGCTGTTGACGTGGGCGCCTGTGCTCGATCCCCGCCACCTGCCCCAGCACCCCGAGGCAGCCCTGGCCGATGGCTCTGCCGCCGATGTGCCGCTCATTGTCGGAACCAATAAGGACGAAGCGACCATGTTCCTCCTCGTGGCCGGAATGGGCCCCGATGTGCCGGTGACCGAGGAGGTGCTTGAAATGGCCCTCGAGGTGACTATCGGAGAAAAGGGAAAAGAAGTGCTGTCTTCATACCGGACAGCCCAATCCGACGCAACAGCACTTGAGCTATTAGTGGCCATCCAAAGCGACCAGATGATGCGCATCCCATCAATCCGCCTGGTCGAACACAGGCTCGATAGGGGGTGTCGGACACCAGTGTTCATGTATCTGCTGGCCTGGGAGAGTCCGGCCATGGACGGATTCGTCCGGGCCACCCACGGCCTCGACGTACCGCTCACCATGGACAATGTGGATGTCGCGCCCATGACCGCCGACTATCCCGCCAGCCG
>PKYA01000159.1:0-514 GCA_003133545.1 Acidimicrobiaceae bacterium
ACGAACGCACCGAAGTTCACGACCGAGGACACGGTGCCCTTGCGGCGCTCGCCCGGCTTCAGGTTGGTGAGGAAGTCCCCCCGCTGTTCCTTCTGGGCCTCCTCAAGCCAGGCCCGTCGCGACAGCACGACGTTGTTGCGGTTCCGGTCGAGCTCGATGATCTTGGCCTCGATGATGCGCCCGACGTAGGGCTGGAGCTCGCGCACCCGGCGCAGCTCGACCAGTGAGGCCGGCAGGAACCCGCGCAGCCCGATGTCGACGATCAGGCCGCCCTTCACCACCTCGATGACCGGGCCCTTCACGATCTCGTCGGAGTCCTTCAGCTTCTCGATGGTGGCCCAGGCCCGCTCGTACTGGGCCCGCTTCTTCGAGAGGACGAGCCGACCCTCCTTGTCCTCTTTTTGGAGGACCAACGCTTCGACGTGCTCGCCGAGCGTCACGATCTCTTCGGGGTGGACGTCGTTTCTGATGGAGAGCTCGCGGGCCGGGATCACGCCCTCGGACTTGAAGCCGA
>PKYA01000159.1:608-5729 GCA_003133545.1 Acidimicrobiaceae bacterium
TTGGACAACAGGGTGATCGGCTCGGCGGACATGACGGGAAATGAACTCTCTTTCGGTGGGGGCGCTCGCAAGAACCGGCGAGCCGCTCAGATTGCCGAGCAGAACCGCCTCGGCCAGGCAAAATAGGGTACCACCGGCTACCCGCCCTTCGCCTCGGCCCACGACGCNNTCCCCACGCCATGGACACCTCGAGCGGCACCGACAGCTCGGCGGCGCCCGTGAGTGCGCGCTCGACCAGGGGACCGACGGTGTCCTTCTCGTCCCGGGCCACCTCAACGATCACCTCGTCGTGGACCTGGAGGACGAGCCGGCTCTCGAGCTTGGCGTTGGCCAGCGCGTGGTCGATCCGCACCAGGGCCGCCTTGAACAGATCGGCGGCCAGCCCCTGGATGCCGGCGTTCATGGCCTGGCGCTCGGCGGCCTGGCGCACCCGGAAGTTGGCGTCGGTCAGCTCGGGGAGCGGCCGGATGCGCCCGAAGGCGGTCCGGGTGTAGCCGCGGTGCCGGGCCTCGACCACGGTGTCGTCCATGTACGCCCGCACGGCCGGGAACGCCCCGAAGTAGCGGGCCATGATCTCGGCCGCCTCCTCGACGCCCGTCGCGAGCCGCCGAGCCAGGCCGTACGCCTCCATGCCGTAGGCGAGGCCGTAGGAGACCATCTTGGCCCGCTCCCGCTGCGTCCGGGTGACCTCGTCCATCGGCACCCCGAACACCCCCGAGGCCACCGTGCGGTGGATGTCGGTGCCGGCCGCGAACGCATCGAGGAGCCCCGGGTCGGCGGCCAGGTGGGCCAACACCCGCAGCTCGATCTGGTCGTAGTCGGCCACCAGGAACTCGAAACCCTGTGCCGGGACGAAGACGCGGCGGAACCGCCGCCCCGAGTCGGTGCGCACCGGGATGTTGTGGAGGTTGGGCCGCTCAGATGAGAGCCGGCCGGTGCGGGCGACCGTCTGGCGGAACGACGCGTGGATCCGGCCGTCCGCGGCCACCTCGGCCAGCAGGTTCTCGCCATAGGTGGAGCGGAGCTTCTCGACCTCGCGGTAGCGCAGCAGCGTGTCGACGATCGGGTGCTGGTCGCGCAGCCCCTCCAAGGTGGCGGCGTCGGTCGAGTAGCCGGTCTTCGTGCGCCGGCCCGGCTTGAGCCCGATCTCGTCATACAAGACGGTGCGCAGCTGGGGGGTCGAGTTGACGTTGAACGGGTGGCCGGCCAGCTCGTGGATCTCGGTCTCGAGCGCCGCCACGTCGGCGGCCAGCTCNNAGCTCGTCGGTGTCGACCTCGATCCCGGTCACCTCCATGCGGGCCAGCACGCCGATCAAGGGGCTCTCGACCTCGTCGAGCAGCGTCAACATCCCGGCCGCCTCGACCGCCGCCCGCATGGGTGCGACCAGCTGGGTGACGATGCTGGCCTCCCCGACGGCGCCCGATGCCACGTCCCCCTCGGCCGGGCCGTCCAAGGCAAGCTGGCCCTGCGGCTCCATCTCGGCACGGGCCTCGATCGCGCCGAAGAGGAACGGCGCCGCCACCTCGGCGAGCGGGTAATCCCCCCTCGAGGGGTCGAGCAGATAGGCCGCCACCGCGGTGTCGAACACCGGCTCGAGCCCGTCGATGCCGAGCCCGAGCAGCGATCGGAGCACCTCTTTGATCTCGTGCCCGACGACCGGGCGCGTGGCCAACTCCGCCAACGCCAGGCGGACCGGGGCGCCCGCCAGCAGGTCCTCCCTGATCCAGATCGCCCTCGCCGCCGGAGGACGCGACACGATGGCCAGACCGAAGAGGGGCGCCCGCCCGGGCACGCCCTTCGACGCCCCGGTGATGGCGATGGGGTGCTCGCCGGCCTCTCCGATCAGCTCGCCGAGGAGCCGGGCCGCCACCTCGGCGGTGGTGGGCATGGCCGGCTCCGGTGGCGCGACCGCGTCCTGCGGCTCCACCACGACGCCGACCTCGGCGACCACGACCTCGCCGGCAGCCACGATTGTCGTCACGACCTCGACCCCCGCCGCGTCCGGCCGGCTCGAGGTGGCGGCCGGCGGGCCGAGGGTCCCATCCGCGAGCAGCGGCACCACCCGGTCCCAGGTCGACTTCAGCTCGAGCTTGGTGAAGCAGGCCCGCACGGTGTCCATGTCCCAGCCGCCGAGGGTGAGGTCGTCGACCGTGATGCCGAGCGGCACGTCGCGCACGAGGGGGATCAAGAGCATGTTGGCCCGCACCCGTTCCTCGGCCGCCGCCAGGTTCTCCCGGAGCTTCGGGGTGAGCGAGGCCAGGTTCGCGTAGATGCCGTCGATGTCGCCGTGGGTGTTGAGGAGCTTGGCCGCGGTCTTCTCCCCCACCCCCGGGACGCCGATGATGTTGTCGGAGGGGTCGCCGCGCAGTGCCGCCAGCATCGGGTACTTGGGTGGGCGCACACCGGTCCGCTCCTGGATGCCGGCCTCGTCGTAGAACGCGTAGTCGCTGACCCCGCGCCGGTTGTAGAGGACCTTCACATGGGGGTCCTCGACCAGCTGGAAGGAGTCCCGGTCGCCGGTGACGACCACGATGTCCTGGCCGCGGTCGCGGGCCTGGGTGGCCAGGGTGGCCAGCACGTCATCGGCCTCGAAGCCCGGGATCTCGATGAGCGGGATTCCAAGCGAGCGCACCGTCGCCCGGATCATGTCGAACTGGGGCGTGAGCTCGTCGGGGGTCTCGGCCCGGCCGGCCTTGTACTCGGCGTGCAGGTCGTCGCGGAAGGTCGGGCCGGGTGGGTCGAAGGCGACCGCCATGGCGCTCGGCCGGTGCTCACGCACGAGATAGAGGAGCATGGACGTGAACCCGTGCACCGCGTTGGTGACGGTGCCGTCCTTGGTGGCGAGCTCGGGGGGCAACGCGAAGTAGGCCCGGAAGGCCAGCGACATCCCGTCGAGGACGATCAGGGGGCCCGAGGTGCTCGGGCGGTCGCTCACCGCAGCCGGCTGGCGCTCGTCACGGGGAGATCGAGCCGTCGATGACCTGGCGGGCGATCTCGCGCATCCGGGCCCGGGTGCGCATGGCGGTCCGCTGGATGAAGCTGAACGCCTCGGCCTCGTTCATGGCCGCGTCCTCGATCAGCTTGCCCTTCGCCTCTTCGACGAGGCGGCGGGTCGCGATCTTGTCCTCGGCGGCCGATCCCTCGGGCCCGAACGTCTCGATCTCGGCGTCGATCGCCCACTCCTGCTGGCATGAGGCCAACACGTTGTCGACGGCGCTCAACAGCTCGTCGCGGTGAAACGGCTTGACCAGGTAGGCCGCCACCCCGGCGTCGCGCGCCTCTTCGATGAGCTCGCGCTGGCTGAACGCAGTGAGCACCATCACCGCCACCCGGGCGTCACTGGTGATCTCGCGGGCCGCCTGGATCCCGCTCATCCCGGGCATCTTCACGTCGAGGATCGCGAGGTCGGGCCTGGTCTCGGCGGCCAGGCCGACCGCCTCGTCGCCCCGCCCGGTCTCCCCCACCACCTCGTATCCGGCCGAGAGAAGGATCTCTTTGATGTCCAGCCGGACGATCGCCTCGTCCTCAGCGATGATCACCCGGACCGGCGCGCGCTTGGTCGTGGCCGGGTCGTTCATCGCGGCTCGGTCCCGACGTGCTGGAGCAGCTCGTCGCGTCGGTGCTCGAGGTCACCGACCGCAACCACGAGCGCATCGCGGGCCTTGGCCATCGCGTCGGCGTGGCGCTTGACCTCCCCGTACTCGTGGGCGGCCAAGGGCGTCTCGGACACGAGCGAGCGCAGCCGGGCATCCTCGGCGGCGTCGGAGACGACCGAATACTGCTCGTCTAGGACCGCCAGCTCCTGGCGGGCCCTGACGAGCCGGTCGTGGACGTCGCGGATCCGGCGCTCGACGAAGAATCGCTGCATGGGCGTTCGATTGTACGCGCTCTGTTTCCCCGCCGATCGGCCCGCGAATCGGTGGCTCAGCCCGGGTACTTGAGCCGGCGGACATGGGGCCGTTGGGCCCGGAGCACCTCTGCCCGGAGCTCTGCGCCGAGGCCGGGCGCATCGGAGAGGGCGACCACCCCGCGGTGGGTGGCCAGGTAGGAGAAGGGGTTCGCCTCCAGGTACCGGTCGGGGTCACCGAGATCCCCCGGCAGGCCGAACTCTCCTCGCCCGGCCACCGCCGCGTTGACCGACCGGCCGAGCCCGGTCTCGAAGAAGCCCCCGACGAAGCAGTCGACGCCCGCCCGTGCGCAGTACTCGGCGGCGGCGACCACCGCGAACACGCCGCCCATGCGTCCGGACTTGAGGCATGCCACCCGGCACGCACCGACGTCCACGGCCTCGCGGACCCGACCGAGCGACCACAGCGACTCGTCGAGCGCGATCGGCGTCGACATCGTGTCTGCGAGGGCCCGGTGGGCGTGCAGGTCGTCGGCCGAAAACGGCTGCTCCAAACACCGAAGGTCGTACGCGTCGAGGCCGCGCAGCCCGGGCGCAGAGCCCGGCTCGAACGACCCGTTGGCGTCGGCCTGGAGCACCGCGTCGCCGAAGCGTTCCCGGATCGCGCTGAGGGGCGCGTGGTCCCACCCGGGCTCGATCTTCAATCGGATCCGACGGGCCCCCGCCTCGAGCGCCGCCCCAACCGATTCGACCAACGCCCCGAGGTCGCGCCCCTCCGGTATGCCGACCAACTCGCCCGTCTCGACCTCGGGGCGTGCCACCCCGAGCATCGACGTCAGCGATTCCGAGCTCGATCGCAGCTCCGCGTCGAGCACCGCCATCTCGAGCGCCGCCGCGACCGACCGCTGGCTCACCGACCCGCCGGCGCCACACGTCGCCGCCACGACCGCGGCCGGGGGGAGCTCGCCACCGATGCAGGCCTCGAACAAGCGCCCGACGAGGTTGTCGACGACGGCCGGCTCGACGGCTTCGACGGTCGGGTCGGGCACCCGGGCATTCGGGTAGGCCGAGCACTCGCCCCAGCCCGACCCCTCCTCGGTCATCACNNACCCGCAGCGAGAGGGCCGCGACCGTCACCTCGATCCCCTCGATCCTCATGCGCAGCGCTCAGTTCTCACTGCGCCGCACACCGCAGGTGGCCCGGTCAAGCTTCCCCCGTCGCACCCGAGGTGTCCTGTTCGGCCAGCGCCACCACGACCGCCTCGAAGATCTT
>PKYA01000177.1 GCA_003133545.1 Acidimicrobiaceae bacterium
GGATGATCCCCGGCAAGATGGTGAAGGGAATGGGCGGGGCCATGGACCTCGTTCACGGCGCCGGACGCGTCATCGTGATGATGGAGCACGTGGCCAAGGACGGATCGTTCAAGATCGTGAACGAGTGCTCGCTCCCGCTCACCGGTCGCGGGGTCGTCCACCGGATCATCACCGATATGGCGGTGATCGACGTGACCGGCGAGGGGCTGGTGCTGCGAGAGGTGATCGCCGGGGTGAGCGTGGACGACGTCGTGGAGGCCACCGAGCCGAAGCTTCTGGTGCCCGACGAGCCGAAGGTGCTCCAGGTCGGCTAACCGCTCGTTCCCGGGCCGCGCCAGGGAGTCCGGGCCGGCCTCGACCCTCGATCCTCCTCCCCCGGACAAGGGCCGAGTCGTTTTGGACGGCCCCGGGCCGGGAACAAGGGCCCACCTCTGGGCGTTGGAAAGGGCGTCGGGAGTCACGATGGTTGCCGGTAGACCCGGCGGGCGACTACGATTTCATCCATACCACCCGCGCCTCGGAGCGCTCGTCCCGACCCCGTTCGCGGTTTCGGCACGGCTCCGGTGCCAGTGGCGTTTGGGGGCCGTCCCCGATTTTCGTGGGGCCCACTCCCACCCCCTGTTTCCCCGCAACGGTACAAACGCAGACCCGTGCGGTTTCAAAAAAAAAGATGAGGAGGCCGATGACTGCCGAACAGCAGCTCGAACGGTCCGTGCTCGAATCCAAGGAGCGAGAAGAGCTCCACGCCATCGCCCAAGCGATGGACATCAAGACCACCACGCGGTCGAAGAAGGCGGATCTCATTGATCAGATCCTCTCGGCCACCGGCGTTTCCAACGGCGCCGCCCAAAACGGCGACCACGCCGAGACCAACGGCTCCGAGGGGGCCAACGGCTCCCAGGTGATCGCCGGCACCGACCACAAGGCTCGCCCGTCGGCGCGGTCAAACGGCACCAACGGGGCCGCGTCGATGGAAGAGATCGAGGCCGAGCTGGACGCGACGGTCGTCTCCAACGGATCGACCCCGTCGGCCGACGCCAGTGAGGCCGATGACGACGGCGACCAGCCGAGGGCCAACGTCGCCGCTCGTACGAGTTCCCAGCAACGCACGGGCAGCCGGCCCGGGAACACCCACGGCAACCAGCCAGGGAACCAGCAGGGAGTCGAGCCGGGGAACCGCCGCAACAGCCGCCGGCGCCGTGGGCGCGAACGCAGCGGCCCTGGCGCGGAGCGCGAGTTCCAGGGCGGTTCGGGCCAGGAGGGTCCGTACCACGGCGAGTTGGTCGAGGTGCGAGGCCTGCTCGACCTGCGCGACGAGGGCTACGGGTTCGTCCGCTGCGACGGCTACCTGCCCTCGTCCAAGGATGTCTACGTGTCGATCAGCCAGGCCCGGCGCTTCGCGCTGCGCAAGGGTGACTACGTCGAGGGCGCCTGCCGGCCCGCTTCGAACAACGAGAGGTACCCGGCGCTGCTCCGGATCGACACCGTGTCGGGGCTCGATCCCGAAGAGGCCCGCAANNTGTTCCCCGACGAGAGGCTCGCCCTCGAGCAGCCCGGCGACAAGGACAACCTCACCGCCCGGATCGTCGACCTGCTCTCGCCGATCGGCAAGGGCCAGCGCGGTCTGATCGTCTCGCCGCCCAAGGCCGGCAAGACGACCGTGATGAAGCAGATCGCCCATTCAATAGAGGCGAACAACCCCGATGTCCACCTCATGGTGCTCCTCGTCGACGAGCGCCCCGAAGAGGTGACCGACATGCGCCGGTCCGTCAAGGGCGAGGTGATCGCCTCGACCTTCGACCGTCCGGCCGACGAGCACACCACGGTCGCGGAGTTGGCCATCGACCGGGCCAAGCGCCTGGTCGAGCTGGGTCGGGACGTCGTGATCATCCTCGACGGGATCACCCGGTTGGCCCGGGCCTACAACCTCGCCGCGCCGGCCACCGGGCGGATCATGTCCGGTGGTGTCGACTCGGGGGCGCTGTATCCGCCCAAGAAGTTCTTCGGTGCCGCCCGGAACATCGAGGAGGGCGGATCGCTGACCATTCTGGCAAGCGCCCTGGTCGAGACCGGCTCGAAGATGGACGAGGTCATCTTCGANNTCGAGGAGTTCAAGGGCACCGGGAACATGGAGCTCCGCCTCGACCGACGGCTCTCCGAGCGTCGGCTGTACCCGGCCATCGACGTGAACGCCAGCTCGACCCGGCACGAGGAGCTCTTGTTCGAGCGGGGCGAGCTCCAGCAGGTGTGGAAGCTGCGCCGTGTGCTGAACGCGCTGGCCGCCGAGGGCAACGCGGCCCCCGGGCTGGAGCTGCTCATGGACAAGATCCGCTCCACCAAGTCCAACGCCGAGTTCCTGGCCGAGATCGCCAAGGGCCCGACGCCCAACGGCTGAGGGAATAGATTCGAGGCCGTTCGCCTTGGAGTGACCGAAGGTGCGGCACCGAGCCGGCGCCACCAGACAACGCGAAAGACGAGAAGGACGGAGGGACCATGAAGGCAGACATTCACCCTGGCTACGGAGAGGCGACCGTCCGTTGCTCGTGCGGGAACACGTTCGCGACCCGCTCGACCAAGGCCGACCTCCACGTCGAGCTGTGCAGCGAGTGCCACCCGTTCTTCACCGGCAAGCAGAAGTTGGTGGACTCCGGTGGTCGCGTCGAGCGCTTCCAGCGCCGCTACGGCCAGCGCAAGACGACCAAGGCCAAGAGCTAAAGCCCGTCCGGTTGAGCCGCCCCGGCCGGCCGGGGCCGTAGTCTGAGTCCGGTGCCCGAGCCCCTCGATGCTCGCATGGCCCGACTCGAAGCGGAGTACGAGGCCGCTCACTCGGAGCTCGCGGATCCCGCCACCTCCAGCGACTTGACGCGGCTGCGTGACCTCTCGCGCCGCGTGAAGGACCTCGAGGAGGTCGTCAGGGTGTGGCGCGATCTCGAGCGCTCGCGCGAAGACGTCGCGACCGCTCGAGAGATGAGCGAAGAATCGATCGGTGACGAGCGCGACCTCGCGCAGGGCGAGCTCGAGGAGTCCCAGTCGGCCGTGGTCGAGCTCGAGGAACGCCTCCGCGTCCTCCTGTTGCCGACCGACCCCAACGACGGGCGAAACGTGATCGTCGAGATCCGGGGGGCCGAGGGTGGAGAGGAGGCCAACCTCTTCGCTCGCGATCTGTTCACCATGTACCAGCGTTTCGCCGACAATCACCACTGGAAGCTCGACGTCCTGTCCGAGAGCGCGACCGGGCGTGACGGGCTGAACGAGGTGGTGTTCTTGGTGAAGGGGAGGGACGCCTGGCGGTACCTCGAGCACGAGGCCGGCCCGCACCGCGTCCAGCGTGTGCCGGTCACCGAGTCCAAGGGCCGCGTGCACACCTCGGCCGCCACGGTGACCGTGCTGCCCGAGGCCGACGAGGTCGACGTGGTCATCGAGCCCGGCGACCTGAGGATCGACGTCTACCGGTCGACCGGACCGGGGGGCCAGTCGGTGAATACCACCGACTCGGCGGTCCGGATCACCCACCTCCCGTCGGGCATCGTGGTGGCGATGCAGGACGAGAAGAGCCAGATCCAGAACCGGGCCAAGGCCATGGTCGTCCTGCGGGCCCGCCTCCTCAAGGCAGAGCAGGACCGCCAGGCGGCCGCCATGTCGCTCCAGCGGAGAGGGCAGGTAGGCGCCGGGGCGCGGACCGACAAGATCCGCACCTACAACTTCAAGGAGAACCGGGTTACCGACCACCGGATCAACCTCACCCTCTACAAGCTCGACCAGGTGCTGGCGGGCGACCTGACTGAGCTCACCGACGCGCTCATGGCCGACAAGCGGACGCGCCAGCTGGCCGGGGAGGACGACGGGACCCCGTCGTGACCCGGGGCGAGCTGGTATCTGAGCTCGCGGTCACCTTGGGGGCGCGTCACGAAGCGCGCTTCATCGTCGAAGAGGTACTCGGATCGGCAGCACCGGGTGACGTCGCGGTGGAGTCGGCCGACGTGGACACGGCCCGGACATTGGCGGGACGCCGGCGTTCGGGCGAGCCGCTGCAGTACGTCCTCGGGCACTGGGCCTTTCGCACGCTCGATCTTCTGGTTGACCGTCGCGTCCTGGTCCCGCGCCCGGAGACCGAGCAGGTCGTCGAGGTCGCGCTGGAAGAGCTCGCGCGGGTGCCCGCCGGGCGCCGCGTCAACATCGTCGATGCGGGGACGGGTACGGGCGCCATTGCCCTCTCCTTGGCGGTCGAGTTGGCCGATCGTCCCGCGGGGGGTGAAATCTGGGCCACCGATGCCAGCGCGGATGCCCTCGCCGTGGCCGTTGCCAACCTCGATCGGGTCTGTGCGCGGGCGCGCCGCCTGCTGCCGGTCACCTTCGTCCGCGGCTCGTGGCTGGCGCCGCTTCCCCCTACCCTGAAGGGTTCCGTCGACCTGGTCGTCTCCAATCCGCCATACGTCGCCCGCGGGGAGTGGCCGCTGCTTCCCGACGACGTGCGCCGCGAGCCGTTCGGCGCGCTGGTGGCGCCGGACGGCACCGACGGCACCGCCGGCCTGGGCGACGTGGAGGCGGTGCTCTCCCAGGCCTGGACCTGGCTGGCGCGCCCCGGCGCCGTCGTCGTCGAACTGGCCCCACAACAGGCCGACGCCGCGGCCCGCCTGGCCCGGCGCATGGGCTATCGCGACGTGCGGATCGCCCCCGACTTGTCGGCGCGCTCGCGCGCGCTCGTCGGACAGGCCCGGTGAGCGGCCCCCGCCTCGCGGGTGGCCCGGCGCGCCGGGACGCGCTCGCCGCACTGGCCGACGGACGGGTGATCGCCGTCCCCGGTGCGGGCGGCTACCAGTTGGCCGCCCGTCTGGATCACGCCGGTCTCCTGGCGCGCCCGCTCGGTTCGGTCGTGGCCGACAGCGCGGTCCACGTCATGGTCGGCACCAGAGGGCAGGCGCTCGGCCTGGCCTCGGAGTGGACCAATGAGGCCCGACTGCTGACCGACCGGATGTGGCCCGGGCCCCTCATCATCGTCGTGCCCGCCGGTCACGACGGGCCGGCCCCGGCGGGGTCCGCCGCGGTGGTGAGCCTCACCATGCCGGCGTCGCGCGCCCTGCGCGCCCTGTGCCGCGAGGGGGGTCCGCTGGCCGCGGCCGGGCTACGCCACGCCGACGGGCGCCCGCTGCCGGACCCCGGCGACGTCACCGCGTGGTGCAGCGGGGACGAGATCGCGCTGGTGCTCCACGGTGGGACGTGCGCAGGGCCCGAGCCCACCGTCGTCGACTGCACGGTGTCGCCACCTGTGGTGCGCCACGTCGGCGCGCGCCCCGAGAGCTACGTCGATGCCGCATTGATGATGGGTCGCCGCCGGAGGAGGTGGCGGGCCACGCGGGACGACGCGCCGACAGGTGACGGTGACCGGCGGCCTCCGCGCTTCAGAGCGTGACGGTGCCGTCGGCCGCCAGCGTGCCTCGCCGGCCGATGCCCTCCTCGGCGCACAAAGACGCCAGCGTGTCGGCGTCGGTGACGTTGCCCCAGGCTCTGTGGTCGCGGGCCGTGCGGCACGCCAAAATCCCCCGTTCGGGGTTGCCCTCCCGATCGAACGTGACGGTATACGTCTCGACCCGGACCGAGCCCGTCGCCCCGGAGTCCACCGTGCACTGGGGGAGCGCGTCGACCTCGGGTTGGAGGTCGCGCCAGGCGAAGCCGTCGCTGCCGCCGTGCGCCGGGGGGCGGCTGGCGTAGACGCCGACGGAGTGCTTGGTGGCGTACCACCCCAGCCCGGTGGCCAGGCCCACCGCGCCCGGCTCGGCCCGCAGCGCACCGACGACCTGGGCGATCCCGTGGGAGGCATAGTTGTTGCCCGGCCCACCGCCGAACGTGAGACCGCCGGTCAGGGTCAGCGGACGCGCCGGGTCGTCGATGGGCAGGCCCAGCTCGTGGGCCGCCATCTGCACGACGCAGGGAAAGCACGAGTAGAGGTCCACGGGCCCGAGGTCGTCGGCGCCCACGCCGGCCAGTTCGAGGGCGGCCCGGCCGGCCAACCGGATGGCCGGTGAGCGGTGGAGCTCGGTCCGGTGCGAAATGAACCAGTGGTCGTGGGCGTCGGCGCCCGAGAGCGGGAAGACCCACCGGTCCCGGGGCACCCCGGCCGCGCGTGCCGCCTCGACGGAGCAGACGATGTAGCCCGCCCCCTGGTCGACCTGCATGTTCGCCGTGCAGAGCTTCGGGTAGGGGAACGAGATCATCCGGTTGCCGGGGCCCGGTGTCGTGATCTCGGCAGGGGTGCGCGCCTGGCGGATCCAGGCGTAGGGGTTGGCGGCGGCCACCTCGCTGAAGCGGGACCACAGGGAGCCGATGCGCGCCGCGTGTTCGCCCAGCGTCCATCCGTGGGCGCCGCGCAGTGCGTTCTCGAAGAGCGGGTAGGCGTGAACGGGGAGGATGACGCCCCGGGACATCTCCAGATCGGTTGCCCCGGGCCGCTCGATGCCCGAACGCATGGGCTCGGGCGTCCCCTCGATCGGCTGGCTGGCCCAATTGAGAGGCGGTGCCGCCGGATGCCGGCGGGCCCATTCGCGCGTGTACATGGCCTCGGCCCCGGTGACGAGGGCCACGTCGAGGTCACCGCGGGAGATGGCGCGGCAGGCGTCGTGCATCAGGGCCTGCGGGGCGTTGCCGCCGATGGCGGTCAGCACGAGCTCGTGCGGTAGCGAGTCGCGATCGAATCCGAGTCGCTCGGCGACGAGGAGGGGCGGGTTCACCGCACGCCAGCCGAGGGGCAGGACCACACGGATACTGTCGGCCCGGGCGATCAGGGCCGCGCCGCCCGGCGCGGGCGCGCCCGGCGCGACCCCGTCGGCGTCCTCCGCGGCCGCGCGCAACGCGCGCGCCATCAACTCGACGGGCTCGGGGCGCCCCGCCGGGTCGGTGGCCGCATCAGGGTGCAGCGTGACCTGTCCCACGCCGACGACGACCGGGGTCCGGGGGTCCAGGGGCATGGCCCGGGAGATGGTACCGGCCCGGCACCCTGGAGGCCCCCCGGCTGCTCGGTACACTTGGCCCCATGCGCATCGCGTCCGGAGGGGGTCACGCCCCGTCATGAGCTCTTACGACACCGCACTGTCCGCCGACCCCGAGGTGGCGGGGCTCATCCACCAGGAACTCCATCGCCAGCAGAGCACGCTCCAACTCATCGCCTCGGAGAATTTCACCTCCCCCGCCGTCCTGGCCGCCTCCGGCTCGGTGCTCACCAACAAGTACGCCGAGGGATACCCGGGCAAGCGCTACTACGGGGGCAACTCCATCATCGACGAGGTCGAGGACCTCGCCCGTGACCGGGCCACCGCCCTGTTCGGCGCGGACCACGCCAATGTGCAACCGCATGCTGGAGCCAACGCCAACCTGGCCGTCTACCAGGCCCTCCTGGAGCCGGGCGCCACGGTGCTGGCCATGCGGCTCGACCACGGGGGGCACCTGACCCACGGCTCTCCCGCCTCCATCACCTCGAAGGTGTGGCGCTTCGTGGCCTACGGGGTCACCGCGGCCCGAGACGACCCGGAGCGGCCCGGCGAGGTCATCGACTTCGATCAGGTGGCCGACCTGGCCAAGCGTGAGCAGCCCGCCCTGATAGTGGCGGGCTCGACCGCCTACGCCCGCACCATCGACCCGCACCCGTTCCGGGAGATCGCCGACTCCGTGGGCGCGCTGTTCATGTTCGACGCCGCCCATCCGGCCGGCCTGATCGCCGGCGGTGCCCATCCCAGCCCGGTCGGGGTGGCCGACGTGGTGACGATGACCACGCACAAGACCCTGCGCGGCCCCCGCGGTGGCGCCATTCTGTGCGGCGCCGATCTGGCCAAGAAGATCGACAGCGCCGTCTTCCCCGGTCTCCAGGGCGGCCCGCTCGAGCACATCATCGCCGCCAAGGCAGTGGCCTTCGCCGAAGCCGCCCGCCCAGAGTTCCGCCACTACGCCGCCGACGTCGTGCGCAACGCGGCGGCATTGGGCACGGCGTTGGCCGCCGAGGGATTCCGGCTCGTCTCGGGCGGCACCGACAACCACATGGTGCTGATCGATCTGCGCACCTTCGATGCCGAGCTCACGGGGAAGGAGGCCCAGGAGGTCCTCGACCGGGCGGGCATCACCCTCAACCGCAACACGATCCCCGACGACCCCCGCTCGGCCTTCGTGACCTCCGGGCTCCGCCTCGGCACGGCGGCGGAGACCACGGCCGGCATGGGGCCCGCCGAAATGCAGGTCATCGCGGGCCTTATCGGGCGGACCCTGCGGACCCGCTCCGACGAGGCGTCGGTGGCCGCGGTGCGATCGGAGGTGGCCGCGCTCTGCGCCGGCTTCTCTCCCTATCGCGACCTCCTGAGCTAGGGCGTGCCCAACCTGGGTTGGTACGCCCTGGTGCTGGTGGTGGCGGTGGGAGCGACCGCCGTCCTGACGGTGCCGGCCCGCCGCCTCTCGGCGCGGGTGCGCTACGTGGCACTGCCCAACGAGCGCACCATTCACACCGAGCCCGTCCCCTACGGGGGTGGCGCCGCCATGTTCCTGGGTTTCCTGGTGGCCGTGCTGGCCGCTGCCGCTGTACCCCAGCTGCGGCCGATCTTCACCGATTCGCCCGAACTCCTGGGTGTGGTGCTGGCGGCCGGCGCCATTTTCGCCGTCGGCCTCATCGACGACGTGCGGGACATGTCCGCCCCCGCCAAGATGGCGGGCCAGGTCCTGGCCGCCAGCATCCTGTATTTCATGGGCGTCACCATGTGGCAGTTCCGGGTCCCGCTGGCCGGCTCGTTCGTGCTGACCCCGGGCGTGATCCCGCTCCTCACCGCGGCCTGGGTCATCGCCCTGACCAACGCCATCAACTTCATCGACGGGCTGGACGGCCTGGCGGCGGGTGTGGTGGCCATCGGGAGTGGGGCGCTGGCCGTCTACGGGATCAAACTGATGGGCCTCGGCCTCCTCGACACCGACAACCTGGGCCCCCTGGTCGCCGTGATCACCTGCGGCATCTGCCTGGGCTTCTTGATCTTCAACTTCCCCCCGGCCCGCATCTTCATGGGGGACGCCGGGGCGCTCCTACTCGGCGTCCTGATGGCCGCCGCCACCATGGTCATCGGCGGCCGGGTGCCGGTCGGAACGAGCGGCGAGACGTACTTCTTCTTCGCCCCGGTCTTCATTCCCTTCTTCATCTTGGGCGTGCCCATCGTCGATATGGCCTTCGCCTTCGTCCGGCGCACGGCCCGGGGCATGCCCTTCCACACACCCGACAAGCAGCACATCCACCACCGGATGCTGCGCCTGGGCCACGGCCCACGCCGCAGTGTCCTGATCCTGTGGGCCTGGACGGCCATTTTGTCCGCCTTCCTGCTTGTTCCCCTCTTCGTGCACCGGGCCAACGCGTTCATCCCGCTGGGGGCGGCCGCCCTCGGGGTGGGCCTCTACACCCTCTTTCATCCCGGGTTGCGCAAGGGGAATGGCGGCGACGGGGCCGAGGGTGAGGGTGCCGCCCCCCCCGGCCCTGATCCGAGCGCCGAGGTCCTCCGGTTCCCCTGACCGTGGCCGCGAGAATCGTTTGGACGACGTCGGGAGCGGAGTGCGAAGATGACCCCTGTGTACCCCGTCCACCTCGCCTCGCTCGACGCCCCGGTTCCGGGCCTTCGTCCGACGGACTCCGGCGCGCCACGTACCGCGTAAAGGGGAGGAATCCGCATGCGTGGTCTAAAGATCGCGGTCGTCCGCGCCCCGTTCGGTGACAGAACCGGAAACTCCTCCCCCCGTTCCTTCACCGAGGGACCCGGTCAAGCCGCTGCCGAGCGCCGTGGCCTTTTTGGGCATGGGCCTATCGTCCGCGGTGTGCGTGGGCATCGGCGTCGCCCTGGGAATCTGGGCCGACGACGCCTGGCACACGGCGCCGGCCCTGCTGGTGGTGGGATTGCTGCTCGGTGTGGCCACCGCCGCCTCCTCGGTAGTCGTGCAGATTCGCAAGTACCTCTGAGCGGGGCAGCATGAGCATGATGTCTGGTCTCTCGGACCTGGAGGGCAATGCCCTGGCCAAGGTGCTCCGCCGCACCGTGGTCTCTGCCCTGATCGTTGGAGGGGGTGCCATCATCGTGGCCCTCTTCGTCTCCGCTCCGCTGGCCGCGGCGGGGATCGTGCTCGGGCTGGCCATGGCCATCGTGAACCTGCGGTTCCTCGACGCCGGCGTGGCCAAGGTGCAGACCAAGGGGGAGACGGACCGAAAGGCGCAACGCCGGGCCATGGGGACCAAGAGCGTGACCCGCCTCGCCGTGATCACGGGGATCGCCATCGGGCTGATGTTCCTGAACGGACCCTTGGGCATCGGCACCGTCGTCGGCCTCGTCATCTTCCAGCTCGTCTTCGTGGCGAATGTCGGCCGTGTGCTGGTTAGCCAGGGGCTCCAATGATCGCACCCCTGCAGGGGAAAGGCATACTGCTCGCGTCGGGAAACATCACAATCGGCAACCACCGTGGAGTGCTGCACGTCGGCGGTCTCACGATCGACATGGACATCGTCTGGACGACGGTGCTCGCCGCCGCCATCGTGCTCACGCTCGGGTTCCTCATGGTGCGCAAGGTGACTTCGGGTGTGCCCGGAAAGCTGCAGCTCTTCTGGGAGACCGTCACCGCGCAGGTCGCGGATCTGGCGGACTCGGCCATCGGCCCCCAGGGTCGGCGCTTCGTGGGACTGGGCGTGGGTGTGGGCGTCTTCATCCTCGTCTGCAACTGGATCGCCTTCATCCCCAGCGGCGACCCGGGCTGGCTGCCGCCGCCGACGAGCGACGTCAACCTCCCGCTGGCAATGGCGGTCACGGTGATCTTCCTGGTGCACTACAACTCCATCCGGGCCAGGGGGTTCAAGGGATACGTCAAGCACTACTTCACGCCCTACGCGTTCTTGTTCCCCATCAACGTCATTGAGGAGATCACCAGGCCGATCACTATGACGTTCCGTCTTTTCGGCAACATCTTCTCGGGCGTCTTGATGATCACCGTGATCGTGACCTTGATCCCGCCCTATTTGTCGTGGATCGGCCTGGTCATCTGGAAGCCCTTCGACGAGTTGTTCATCGGGGCCATTCAGGCCTTCATCTTCGCACTGCTCACCATCATGTACCTGGGGATGGGCATGAGCACCGACGAGCATTAGCCCGCACGACAGGCAACATCGTTCTTCAACCGTTTTCAGCAGGTTTCGACAAAGGAGAGAAACATGGCAGCAGACACAGTAGAAAGCTCGATCCGCATTGCGGGTGCCCTGGTCGGCGGAGGCCTGGCCCTCGGCGGAGGCGCCATCGGCGCTGCGGTTGGTGACGGCCTCGCCGGTTCGCAGACCATCGCCGCCATTGCGCGCCAGCCCGAGATTGAGGCAAAGGCTCGTCAGTACTTCTTCTTGACCGTGGGTCTGGTCGAGGCGATGTACTTCATCAACCTGCTGTTCATGGTGGTCTTCGTCTACGTCTTCGCCGCCAAGAGCGTCAGTTAGGCCTCGTTGTCCCAACGCGAGCCGACGTCAACACAAGGCGAACCGACGTCAAGAGTCACCAGGCCGGATAGACACCGGAGACCGAGAGCGACATGACCACAGCAAGCATCTTCCTTCTCCCCAATGGGACGTTCTTCGTGGAGTTGATCGTCTTCGTCGTCCTGATCGTCATCATCGGGAAGAAGATCATCCCGCCGATCAACGCCGCGGTGGCGGAACGACAGGATCGGGTCCGCGCCTCGCTGGACGCGGCCGACCAGGCGCGCGCCGACGCCTTGGCGGCCGACGACGAGCGCCGTGCCGTGCTCGAAGAGGCACGGGGCACGGCCCGAGAGATCGTGGCCCAGGCCAACCGGACCGCCGAGGCGGTACGCGTCGACGCGCAGGCCCGCGGCCAGGCGGAGTTCGAGCGCATCGTCGGTGGGGCCGAGGCCGACGTGGCCCTGGCGCGCCAGCGCGCGGTCGAGGAAGCGGCGAACCGTTTGGGCGAGATCGCCATGGACGTGGTCGAGCGTGTCATCGGGCGTCCAGTCAATGCCGAGGCCCACCAGGATCTCATTGAGGAAGCGGTCAGTGCCTTGCGCGCCGACTCGACCGGCGCGGCCGCCAGTTCCGGGACCCACTCGTGAGGAACTTCATCATTGAGCTGATCGTCTTCTTCGTCCTGCTCTACTTCATCGGGAGGAGGCTCATCCCGTATGTCGGCGGGAAGATGGCGGAAACACAGGAGAAGATCCGCGCCTCGCTCGAGGCAGCCGACCAGGCCCGCGCCGATGCCATGGCGGCCGACGACGAGCGTCATGCCACGCTCGAAGAGACCCGGAAGACGGCCCAGGAGATCGTGGCGCAGGCCAACCGTACCGCCGAGGCGGTGCGCGTCGACGCGCAGGCCCGGGGCCAGGCGGAGTTCGAGCGCATTGTCGGCAACGCCGAGGTCGAGGTGGCCCTGGCGCGCCAGCGCGCCGTCGAGGAAGCGGCGAACCGCTTGGGTCAGATCGTCATGGACGTGGTCGAGCGTGTCATCGCACGTGAGGTCAATGCCGAGGCCCACCATGCCCTCATTGAGGAAGCGGTCAGTGCGTTGAACGCCGATGCGACCGGCAGCGCGGCCGCCAGTTCCGGGGCCCGTCAGTGAACCCCACGCTGCAGGGTTACACGTCTGCCATTGTCGAAGCCGCGGTTTCCACCGGCGGTGATGCGCTCCGCGCACTGGCGAATGACCTTGAATCGATTGAGCAGCTGGTCTTGGCCAATGGGCCCCTGAACGCGGCCCTGACCGATACCACCATGCGGCCGGCGGTCCGTCGCGCCGTGATGCTCGACCTCCTGTCCGGCAAGGTCTCCGACCCGGCGCGCCGATTGGCGGCCTTTGCCTGCGCCGCGGTGCGGGCACCCGAAGTGCCCGCCGCTCTGGGCTGGGTGGCCACGCGGACCCGCCACGCCGCCGAAGGCATGGAGTTCAACGAGGAGACGCTGAGCTTGATGCAGTCCCGCCAGCGGGTGGGCGGCTATGCCACGGCGATCCACGAGGACCTGGCCACCTCCGAATTAGAGGAGCTCGAGGACAGCCTCTTCCGTTTCGCCCGCATTGTGCAGTCGACGCCCGAACTGCGGGCCGCACTGGTCGATCGCGACCTAGCGCCCTCGGCGCGCCAGGGTCTGGTCACCCAGTTGCTCGAAGGCAAGGTGCATCCGAGCACCCTCTTGCTGATCCGCTACGTCGTGGTCGGCGGCCGGGCCCGCGACATCGTGGGCACGTTGGACTGGCTGGTCGAGCAGACCGCGAAGGCCCGCGGTTGGCGCATTGCTCGCGTGCGTGCGGCGGCACCCATCGACGAGGTGCAACGGGGCGAACTCTCCAACTCACTTACCAGTCTGGCCGGGGCACCGGTAGAATTACAGGTCGTCATCGACGAGGCACTGTTGAGCGGCGCCGTCATACAGATTGGCGACCTGCAGGTGGACGCCAGCGCCCGGGGACGGATTGACGCTTTGCGTGAGCACCTCATGCCCGGCGGTTGGGACGACAGCGGTTTTGGCACCGGAGCGGGGCGGCCGAGAGGTACGACGACACACACAGAGGGAGCAGGTTGATGGCAGAACTGACGATCGACGCCAGTGAGATCACGGCGGCACTGCAGCGCAACGTGGACGACTACACCCCGGCGGTGGGGACGGAGCAGATCGGCCGGATCGTCGAGGTCGGCGACGGGATCGCCCGCGTGTCGGGCCTGCCCGGGGCGGCGGTCAACGAACTCCTCGAGTTCGAGGACGGGACGCTTGGTTTGGCGCTCAACCTGGACGAGGACACCATCGGTGCCGTCGTCCTGGGCGAGGTGGACAACCTCGAGGAGGAGCAGACGGTCAAGGCCACCGGCCGGATCCAAACCGTGCCGGTCGGCGACGCTCTCCTCGGTCGTGTGGTCAACGCCCTGGGCGAGCCGATCGACGGCAAGGGCCCCATCAACAGCACCGAGTCCCGCCGCATGGAGGTCCAGGCGCCCGGGATCGTCGGCCGCCAGCCGGTGACGGAGCCCCTGCAGACCGGGATCAAGGCCATCGACGCCATGACCCCGGTCGGCCGCGGCCAGCGCGAGCTGATCATCGGCGACCGCAAGACCGGCAAGACCACAGTGGC
Organism: Acidimicrobiaceae bacterium; assembly: GCA_003133545.1. Classification (GTDB taxonomy): domain Bacteria; phylum Actinomycetota; class Acidimicrobiia; order Acidimicrobiales; family RAAP-2; genus Bog-473. The sequence goes on from PKYA01000177.1 coordinate 14,115, forward strand.
GGTGGACACCATCATCAACCAGGCCGGCCAAGGCGTGAAGTGCATTTACGTGGCCATCGGGCAGAAGGACTCCTCGGTGGCCCAGACCGTGGCCACCCTGGAGGCGCACCAGGCCCTGGAATACACCGTGGTGGTGGTGGCCGGGGCCGGCGTTCCGGCTCCCTTCAAGTACCTTGCCCCCTACGCCGGATGCGCCATGGGCCAGCACTGGATGGACAACGGCGAGCACGCCCTCATCGTCTACGACGACCTCTCCAAGCAGGCCGAGGCCTACCGCTCCGTCTCCCTCCTCCTGCGCCGCCCCCCGGGGCGCGAGGCGTACCCCGGTGACGTCTTCTACCTCCACTCCCGCCTGCTCGAGCGGGCGGCCAAGCTGTCCGACGCGCTGGGCGGCGGGTCGCTGACTGCGCTCCCGGTGATCGAGACCAAGGCGGGGGACATCTCGGCCTACATCCCGACCAACGTGATCTCCATTACGGACGGCCAGGTCTTCTTGGAGTCCGACCTCTTCAACTCCGGTATCCGCCCGGCCATCAACGTCGGCAACTCGGTCAGCCGGGTGGGCAGTGCGGCCCAGGTCAAGGCCATGAAGCAGGTGTCGGGCACGCTCAAGCTCGACCTGGCCCAGTTCCGCGAGCTGGAAGCCTTCGCCACCTTCGGTTCCGAGTTGGACAAGGTGTCGCAGGCCCAACTCGACCGGGGCTACCGCCTGACCGAACTGCTCAAGCAGCCCCAGAATGCGCCCGTGCCCGTGGAGGAGCAGGTCCTCGTGATTTACGCCGGTACCAAGGGCTGGGCCGACTCGGTCCCCGTCCCCGAAGTGCAGCGTTTCGCCACCGAGCTCATCGAGTACTTCAAGGGCAACCACGCCGGCGTGCTCGAGGCCATCCGCACCAAGGGCGCACTGCCGGACGGCGACGAGTTGGACAAGGGATTGACGTCCTTCGTCGAGGGATTCGACACGGGGAAGGTCGACTGATCCATGGCCGGAGGCCAAGAGCGCGTCCTGCGGCGACGTATCCGCAGCGTGCAGTCCACCAGGAAGATCACCAAGGCCATGGAGCTCATCGCTGCTTCGCGCATCGTGCGCGCCCAAGCGCGCATTGCCGCCAACCGGCCGTACCGGGTGGGCATGGAGAGGATCCTGCGGGTGACGGCCGCTGCCGATCCGACGGCGGCCAAGAAACTGCTGGGGACACCCGAGTCGCCGACCCAGGTCGGAGTGCTCGCGGTGGTGGGTGACCGGGGGCTCGCCGGCTCGTACAACTCCGGCGTGCTGCGCGCCACGGAGCGACTGGTGGCCGAACACATCCGCAACGGCGCCCAGGTGACCCTATGGACCGTGGGCAAGAAGGCGCCGGGCTATTTCCGCTACCGGGGCATCGAGACCGAGCGCTCGTTCGCCGGCATGGCCGACCGCCCCGAATTCGACGACGCCCGACTGGTGGCCTCGGTGGTCACGGCGCCGTTTGTCGCCGGAGAGATGGATCTGGTCCAGATGGTCTCGACCCGGTTCATCTCGGCCGGAACCCAACGGGTGGAGGTCCTGCAGATGCTGCCCCTCCCGTTGCCGGACGAGGCCGACGGCGACGAGGGGATCGATACCTTGCCGAGCGCGGGCCCCGGAACCGTCGGGTACACCGAATTCGAGCCAGAGCCCGAGAAGCTCCTCGCCGAGCTGGCCCCGCGGGCCGCCGAGTCCGAGATCTTCGCCGCGCTCCTCGAGGGATCGGCATCGTTCTTCACCGCCCAGCAACGGGCCATGGCGGCGGCGACGGACAACGCCGACGAACTCGTCCGCACCCTGACCCGCGTCATGAACCGCGCCCGTCAGGACGCCATCACCACCGAGATCATGGAAATCGTCGGCGGCGCCGAGGCGCTCCGCCAGTCGAAGGGAGCTTGACCACAATGACCACCACCACCGTTAGCCAGGACACGGTCCCGGCCGGCACGCTCGAAGACGGCCGCGTCGTCTCCATCGCCGGTCCCGTTATCGACGTGGAGTTCCCCCCGCACGCGCTGCCCGAGATCAACCACGCCGTCGAGTTCTCCATCGAGCTGGACGGCACCTCGTCACAGGTGACGGCCGAGGTGGCCCAGCAGATCGGCGACGGCCGGGTGCGCTGCATCTGCATGCAGCAGACCGACGGTCTGGTCCGCGGCGCGCCGGTGCGCAACCTCGGCCGGGGCATCACCGTCCCGGTCGGCAACGCCGTGCTCGGTCATGTCTTCAACGTGCTGGGACAGCCGCTGGACACCGACAAGGTCGAGGGGGTCGACGACTACTGGGAGATCCACCGCAGCGCGCCGGCCTTCGACCAACTGGAGCCGCGGGCCCTGATGTTCGAGACCGGGATCAAGGTCGTCGATCTGCTCGAGCCCTACGTGCAGGGTGGGAAGATCGGCCTCTTTGGCGGGGCCGGCGTGGGCAAGACGGTCATCATCCAAGAGATGATCCACCGAGTGGCCCAGCAACACGGTGGTGTGTCGGTCTTCGCCGGCGTGGGGGAGCGGACCCGAGAAGGCACCGACATGTGGCTCGAAATGCAGGAGTCCGGCGTCATCGACAAGGCCGCCCTGGTCTACGGCCAGATGGACGAGCCGCCCGGGGTCCGCCTGCGGGTCGCACTGGCTGCGCTGACCATGGCCGAGTATTTCCGGGACGTCCAGAACCAGGACGTGCTGCTGTTCGTGGACAACATCTTCCGGTTCGTCCAGGCGGGATCTGAAGTTTCCACGCTGCTCGGCCGCATGCCGTCTGCCGTGGGCTACCAGCCGACGCTGGCCGACGAGATGGGCGAGCTCCAGGAGCGCATCACCTCCACCAAGGGCAAGTCGATCACCTCCCTCCAGGCCGTCTACGTCCCGGCGGATGACTACACCGACCCAGCGCCGTTCACGACGTTCACCCACCTCGACGCCACCACGGAGCTGTCGCGCCAGATCGCCGCGCTCGGCATCTACCCGGCCGTGGACCCGCTGGCCTCGACGTCGAACATCCTGGCGCCCGAGATCGTGGGAGAGCGCCACTACGCGGTGGCCCGGCGCGTGCAGGAGGTCCTGCAGCGCTACAAGGAGCTNNTCCCAGCCCTTCTTCGTGGCCGAGGTCTTCACCGGTGTGCCCGGGATCTTCGTGCCCATCGACGAAACGGTGGAGTCCTTCGAGGCCCTGGTCAATGGTGAGCTGGACAACATCCCCGAGCAGGCCTTCCTCAACGTCGGCGGCGTGGAGTCCGTACTGGCGAAGGCCAAGATCCTCCAGGACGAGGCCGGCTAGTGCCCGACGGCGTTTTCGGTGTGGAGGTCGTCACGCCCGAGCAGTCCCTGGTTGCCGGCGGCGCCAGCTCGGTTGTGTTGGCGACATCGGAGGGCGCGCTGACCGTGCTCGACGGGCACACGCCCCTGGTCGGGGACGTGGTCCCGGGCCAGGTCAAGGTGGATCTGGCCGACGGGACCCTGCTCCGCCTGGCCGTGCACGGCGGCTTCGTGCAGGTCGACACCAGTCCGGGGGCGGCCGAGGGGCTGGCCGAAGGCGATGGGCCGCTACCCGGCCTCTCGACGCGGGTCACGCTGCTGGTCGGCATCGCCGAGCTGTCCGAGGAGATCGACGTGCCGCGGGCCGAACGGGCCCGGGAGGTGGCGGCGCAGAGGGTGGCCGAGCTCAAGTCGGGACGGAGCGGGGGCGCATCGGACCTGCCCGAAGGTGCCGAACCACCCGACGTGGCCCTGCGCGAGGCCGAGGAGGCGCTGGCCCGGGCCGAGCTCAGATTGCTGGTCGCCGGCTCAGGAGAATGAGACCGAGCTGAACTCCGACAGCTTGGCCAACGCGTGGTTGGCGTGGATCGTGCGCAGGGTCCCGGACTTCGAGCGCATGACAAGCGATTGGGTGGTGGCGCCGAACTCGTGGAAGCGCACGCCCTGGAGCAACTCGCCGTCGGTGATGCCGGTGGCGGCGAAGAAGCAGTTGTCGCCCTGGACCAGGTCGTCGGTCGAGAGCACGGCGTCGAGCTTGTAACCGGCGGCGACTGCCGCCGCCCGCTCGGCCTCGTCGCGCGGCCAGAGCCGCCCCTGGATCTCCCCGCCCATGCACTTGAGGGCGGCGGCGGCGAGCACGCCCTCGGGCGTGCCTCCGACGCCGAACAGGATGTCGGTGCCGGCACCCGGCCAACCGGTGGCGATCGCCCCGGCCACGTCCCCGTCGGTGATGAGGCGGATGCGCGCCCCGGTGGCGCGGACCTCGGCGATGAGTGCCTCGTGGCGGGGACGGTCCAGAATCACGGCCGTGAGGTCGCGCACGGGCCGGCCGAGCGCCTCGGAGAGCGCGTGCAGGTTCTCGGTGGCGGAGCGCCGGATGTCGCAGGAGCCCTTGGCCCGCGGCCCGACGGCCAGCTTCTCCATGTAGACGCATGGCCCCGGATCGAACATGGTCCCCCGCTCGGACACCGCGATGACGGCCAGCGCGCCCCCCCGGCCCAGGGCGGTCGGCGTCGTGCCGTCGATGGGGTCGACAGCGATGTCGGTCTGCGGCGGCGAGCCGTCCCCGATCCGCTCCCCGTTGAAGAGCATGGGCGCGTTGTCCTTCTCGCCCTCGCCGATGACCACGATGCCATCCATCGGCACGGAGGCCAATACAACCCGCATGGCCTCGACGGCGGCGGCGTCGGCGCCCAACTTGTCACCCCGGCCCATCCAGCGGCTGGCCGCCATGGCGGCCGCCTCGGTCGTGCGGACCAATTCCAGCGCGAGGTTGCGGTCCGGGGCCTGGGGGGAGGTAGCCACGGCCCTGACCCTAGTTGGTCGCCCGTCACGAAAGGGCGGCCCGAGGGGATCCCCAGGGGCGATACTTGAGGTCGTGGAACGCATTGTGGTCCAGCCGAACGGCCCCCTCGCTGGCACCGTCCGGGCAGGTGGAGCTAAGAATTCGGCCCTCAAATTGATGGTGGCCTGCCTCCTGGCCGAGGGTCGCACCGTGCTGAGCAACGTGCCCCACATCGACGACGTCGAGTCCATGGCCAAGGTGCTCCGGGCCGTCGGGGCCGAGGTCGAGCGCCTCGGCAATGGGGATCTGGCCGTTACCACCCCGCCGGCGGAGAGCCTCCGCCCCTGCGCGCCCTACGACCTCGTCGAGCGCATGCGGGCCTCGGTGGTCGTGCTCGGGCTGCTCCTGGCCCGCTGCGGCGAGGTGCACATGCCGCTGCCCGGAGGGGACGACTTCGGGGACCGGCCCATCGACTTCCACGTGAACGGCCTCACGGCCATGGGCGCGCGCTTCGAGGTCTCCCACGGCGAGGTCCGCGGGTACGTGGAGGGCGGCCGCCTGGTCGGCACCACGGTGGTCCTCGAGTACCCCAGCCACACCGCCACCGACAACCTCCTCATGGCTGCGGCGTTGGCCAAGAGGACCACGGTGATCGAGAACGCGGCAAAGGAGCCCGAGGTCACCGACCTGGCCACCATGCTGTGCAGCATGGGCGCGGTCGTCCGTGGGGCCGGGACCTCGCGGATCGAGATCGAGGGAGTCGAGGTCCTGCACCCGGCCCGGCACCGCGTGGTGCCCGATCGGGTGGTGGCCGCCACCTACGTGGCCGCCGCCGGGATGACCGGCGGGGATGTGACGATCGTCGACGCCCGGCCCGATCACATGGAGATGTTGCTGCGCAAGGTCGGCCAGATGGGGGTGGTGACCGCCATGGGCCCCGAGGGACTGCGGGCCACCGCCACCGGCCGGCTGACGGCGGCCGACGTGGCGACGCTTCCCTACCCGGGCGTGGCGACGGACTTCAGCCCGTTGCTGGTGGCGATGCTCACCGGCGCCGAAGGGGTGGGGATCCTCACCGAGAACCTCTTTTCGGGCCGCTTCCGCTATGTCGAGGAGCTGCGCCGCATGGGGGCCGACATCAAGACCGAGGGACACCACGCCGTCGTGCGCGGGCTGGCCCGCCTCACCGGCGCGCGGGTGCGGGCTCCGGACATCCGGGCCGGGGTCGCCCTCGTCCTCGCCGGCCTGGTCGCTGAGGGGGAGACCGTCGTGACCGAAGCCCATCACATCGGCCGGGGCTACGAGGACCTGGTTGGAGCCCTCGGCGCACTCGGTGCCAGAGTGTGGAGCCAATGAGCCGGCGCCCCCCCTCCGACCCCGCCGTGCTGTTGGCGCTGGCCCAGCAGAACGACCGGGTGGCCCTGGCCCGGCTTCTCTCGCTGGTCGTGTCCGGCGGTGAACCCGGGCTCGCCGTGGCGCGCCTGTCGTACCGCGCCGCCGTCCCGTACACGATTGGGATGACGGGCGCCCCCGGGGCGGGGAAGTCGACCCTCACGGACCGGCTGATCACCGAGGCCCGCGCGGGCTGGCCGGGCCCGACTCCAGAGGCCGTCGACCAGATCGCCGTGCTCGCCATCGACCCCACATCGCCTTTCAGTGGCGGCGCCATCTTGGGCGACCGGATCCGCATGCAGCAGCACGCGCTCGATCCGACGGTCTTCATCCGTTCCCTGGCCACCCGCGGCCACATGGGAGGGCTGGCCCTGGCCGTGCCCGACGCCATCCGCGTGCTCGGGGCCGCGGGGATGCCTGTCGTGCTGGTCGAGACCGTCGGGGTGGGGCAGATGGAGGTCGAAGTGGCGTCGGCCGCCGACACGACGCTGGTGGTGGTGACACCGGGGTGGGGTGACTCCATGCAGGCCAACAAGGCCGGCATCTTGGAGATCGCCGACCTGTTCGTGATCAACAAGGCGGATCGCCCCGGGGCGCGCGAGGCCCGCCGGGACCTCGAGCAGATGCTCGACCTCTCGTCCCTCGGCGCGTGGCGGCCGCCGATCATCGACACCACCGGCACCACCGGCGAGGGTGTCGGAGAGCTGTGGGAGGCCATCGCCCGGCACCGGGGCTACCTGGTCGAGTCGGGGCTGCTCGAGCGCCGGCGCGCCGACCGGTTGGCGCACGAGCTGCGCCAGATGCTGCTGGCCCGCAGCGCGCTGCGCATCGAAGAGCTGGCGGCGGGGGAGGAGTTCGCCACTGCCGTGAAGGCACTGGCGGCGGGGGAACTCGACCCCTACCAGGCGGCCGATCGCCTGCTCGCGCGGTGACGGCGCGGGCCGAGGGGCGCCCCGGGGTTCAGGTACGGTGCAACCATGGCTGATCCGTTCGTGACCATCGAGCGCCGTCCGGACGGGGTCGCCCTGATCCGTCTCGACCGGCCCAAGGCCAATGCGCTGTCGGGTGCCGTGCTCGGGCAGATCTTCGCCGCCGCCACCGAACTCCGGGAGGATCCACCGGGCGCCGTGGTGCTGTGGGGAGGCCGGCGCATCTTCGCGGCCGGCGCGGACATCGTCGAGATCGACGGCGCCGGCGCCGGCACGGTCGGGGCCAATTTCACCAGTGCCCTCGGCGCCTTGGCCGCCCTCCCGCGGTCCACCATCGCCGCCATCAACGGCTATGCGTTGGGAGGCGGGTTGGAGCTGGCCCTGGCGTGCGACTTCAGGGTGTGCGCCGAAGACTCCCGGCTCGGTCTGCCCGAAGTGCTGCTCGGCGTCGTGCCCGGCGGCGGTGGGACCCAGCGCCTCCCTCGCCTGATCGGCCCCTCGCGGGCCAAGGAGTTGATCATGACCGGGCGCCAGGTGCCCGCGGCCGAGGCGTTGGCCATCGGGCTGGTGAACCGGGTCGTGCCCCCCGACGACGTGCTCGGGGCGGCACTCGAGTGGGCCGCCCAGCTGGCCCGGGGGCCGTTGGTGGCGCACGGGCTGGCCAAGTGGGCGATCGACGCCGGATTGGAAGGGACCCTGGCCGACGGGTTGGCCCTGGAGCAGGAGGCCTTCGCCGCGGTGGCCGGCACCGAGGACGCAGCCCGCGGCATCGCGTCCTTCGCGGCCCACGGTCCGGGCAAGGCCACGTTCGTCGGGCGGTGAGCTTGCCTCCGATCCCGGTCAGTGCCGGCGAAGGTCCGTTCGATCCCTCGGCGCGCTGGTTTCAGCATGCCGTCTTCTACGAGGTGCTGATCCGCGGCTTCTACGACGCCAACAACGACGGCACGGGCGATCTCAAGGGGCTGCGCGAGAAGCTGGACTACCTCGAGTGGTTGGGCATCGACTGCATCTGGATGCTGCCCTTCTACCCTTCACCGTTCCGGGACAGTGGCTACGACATCAGCGACTTTTTCAACGTGCATCCTGACTACGGCAGCATCGGCGATCTGGTGGCGTTCATCGAGGACGCCCACAGCCGGGGCATCCGGGTCATCGCCGACCTCGTCATGAACCACACCAGCGATCAGCATCCGTGGTTCATCGAATCGCGCTCGAGCCGGGACAATGCCAAGGCCGACTGGTACGTGTGGAACGACGACGACCAGCGCTGGCCCGACGCGCGGGTGGTCTTCACCGACGTGGAACGATCCAACTGGACCTGGGACGACACGCGCCAGCAGTACTACTGGCACCGCTTCTACCATCACCAGCCCGATCTCAACTACGAGAATCCCGAAGTGGCCGACACCATGATCGACCTCGTCCGCTTCTGGCTCGACCTCGGCTTCGACGGGTTCCGGCTCGACGCCGTGCCGTACCTGTACCAACGCGACGGCACCTCGGGGGAACACCTCCCCGAGACGCACGCCTTCATCCGCCGCATCCGCAAGCACTTGGAATCGGATTACCCCGGTCGCATCCTGCTGGCCGAGGCCAACGGGTGGCCGAGCGACGTGGCGGACTACTTCGGCGACGGGGACGAGTGCCACCTGTGCTTCCACTTCCCGCTCATGCCCCGCCTGTTCATGGCGGTGCGCCGCGAGCAGCGCTACCCGATCACCGAGATCCTGGCCCAGACACCGGTCATCAAGGACTCGTGCCAGTGGGCCATCTTCCTGCGCAACCACGACGAGCTGACTCTGGAGATGGTCACCGACGAAGACCGCGACTACCTGATCGCCGAGTACGCCAAGGACCCGCGCATGAAGCGTCACATGGGGATCGGCCGGCGCCTGGCCCCGCTGCTCGACAACGACCGCCGCACGACCGAGCTGCTCTACGCGCTCATCCTCTCGCTGCCCGGCAGCCCCGTCCTCTATTACGGGGACGAGCTGATGATGGGCGACAACATCTACCTCGGTGACCGCGACTCGGTGCGCACGCCGATGCAGTGGTCCCCGGACCGCAACGGCGGCTTCTCCAAAGCCGACTTCGCCCAGCTCTACCTGCCCCCGCTGATGGACCCGGTCTACGGGTTCAGCGCCGTCAACGTGGAGGCGCAGCTGCGGAACCAGGGCTCGTTCCTGCACTGGCTGCGGCGCATGCTGGTCGAGCGCCGGTCCCTGCCGGTCATGGGCGCGGGGGAGATGGAGATCCTGCCCTGCGCCAACCCGTCCGTGCTGGCGTACATGCGCTCGGGTGAGGTGGCGGACGTCTTGACCGCGGTGCCCGGTCCGTACGGGGGGTCCCTGTCGATCATCAACGCCGACCTGGAAGGTCGTGACTGGGAGCGCACCATGGTGATGGCGCGCACGGTCCCTGCCGGCAACGAGAGCCCGGGCGACGAGGTGGTGCGCCGGTTTCAGGCCGTCCTCTGCGTGCACAATTTGAGCCGGTTCGCCCAGCCGGCCGAGCTCTCGCTGGCCAAGTGGGCCGGGACCACGCCCCACGAGGTGCTGGGACGGGTCCCGTTCCCCGACGTGACCGAGGAGCCGTACACGATCACCTTGCCGCCCTACGGCTTCTTGTGGTTCGACCTGGTCAACGAGGACCGGAGATCGATGGAATGAGCGAGGCGCGAGACCAGACCGTGCGCGACGTGGTTGCGGTCTGGCTCTCCCACCGCCCGGCGGCGGAGCCTGCGGCGCCGGCGCGGTCCGACATCACCGTCCGCCGCGCCGACGTCCTCCTCCCTGGGCGCCCCGGGTTGCTCGACGTGGTGGCCGACGTGGATGGCCGGTTGGCGCACCTGGTCGTCGGCTTGCGTCGCGCGGATGACGAGCCGCATCTCCTGCGGGCCGGTGACGAGGTGGCGCTCGGCGCGCTCGAAGACGCCGAAGGTCCCGCCGTGTGCACCGACGCCCTACGGGACGCGCAGCTCGCCCCGCTGGTGCTGGCCACCCTCCGCGCCACGGAGACGCGCCCGGGCCCGGTTGCCATGGTGCGCGACGACGAGCAGGCCACCGTCCTCGACTGCGGGGACCGTGGCGATCTGTGGGTGTTCCCGTGGCTGCAAGCGGGGCCGCATCCGGCCGTGGACTTCCTGGTGGCCCTGGACGCGGCGGGATTCAATCACGTAGCGGCCCCCTTGGTCCGCTGGAGCTGGGAGGGAAGCGACCTGGGCCTGGTGCAGGAGCCACTGACCGATCGTTCCGGTGGCTGGGCCGTGGCCCTCACCTCCCTCCGCGACCTCTACGACAGCGGGGGACAGCCCGAGGCGGCCGGAGGCGACTTCGGTCCCGAAGCCCACGCACTGGGGACCATGATGGCGCGCATGCACCTGGCCCTGTCCAGCGCCTTCTCCCGGCGCGCCGAGCCCGTGGCCGGGTGGGTGGACGCCGCCGAGGCGGCGATCGCCGCCGCCGACCCCACGCTGCTCAGCGTCCCGGGAATGGCCGACCTGACCGCGGCGCTGCGGGACAATGACGTGCGGCTGCCCGCTGTCCGCACCCACGGGGACTTTCACCTGGGGCGCACCGCGCGCACCGACCAGGGGTGGATGGTGAGCGACTGCATGCCGGGCGGCGTCCTCCCCGGCGACTCCGTCCCGGCGGAACGCTCCCCCCTGGCCGACGTGGCCGACCTCTTGTGGTCGTTGCACCAGGCGAGCCTGGAGGCGGCGCTCGAACGCGATCCGGCCGGGCGCCTCGATCTGGCCCCGCTCGGTCAGGCGTGGGAGGCCCGCAACCGGCGGGCCGTGCTCAACGGCTACCTCAATACAGCGGGGATCACCGGCCTGACCGGCCACGACCGTGAGGTCGTCCGCAACCTGGTCGCTGTCTTCGAACTGGCCCGGTCGGTGCGCTCGAATTAGGGCGCGCCGGCTCTAATGGGTCAGGGCGGACACCTTCAGCGTCTCCGCCGCTTCCTCGGGCGACATGACGTTGATGGCCACACCCGTGCCCAGCTCGAAACCGGCCGTCGTAGTGGCTTTGGGCCAGATGTGCGCGTGCCAGTGGTACGGCTCGCCGGCGCGGTAGGGGGCGGAGTGGAACACAATGTTGTAGGCCACGTCGCCCACCGCTTCGGCCAGCCGGCCCAGGCAGCGGCGGATGGCCTCGCCGACGGCGAGGAGATCCTGCGTCGGGCTCTTGTGCAGATGGGGGAAGTGCTCGCGCGGGATGACCAGCATCTCGTAGGGCACCGCGCTCCAGAAGGGGCAGATCACCACCACGCGATCGTCGCCGTAGATCACCCGTTGCCCGGAGTCCTCCTCGGCCTCCATGGTGGTGCACAGGAGGCACGAGCCGACGAAGCGGGCGAAGCGCGCCTGCTCCTCGGCGAGCTCACGCGGGATGAACGACATGCCGAGCAGCTGGCCGTGGGGATGCTCCAGCGAGGCCCCGGCCTCCCGCCCCGAGTTCACGATGGCCTGGGTGTAGCGCAGGTTGGGCCGCTGGGCGTGCTCTTCGAGGCGGTCGCGCAGCGCGGCCATCACGAGGCTCGTCTGCTCTTCGCTCAGCATCCCCCAAGTGGCGTCGTGCTCGGGGGAGAAGATGAGGATCTCGTGGATGCCGCCGGCACTCGCCTGGGTGAACACCGGGCCCCGGTTGGCCACCACGAAGGGCTCGTCGCCTTCGAAGGCCGGGTACAGATTGGGCACCACGCGCACCAGCCAGCTCCCACTCGGCCCGTAGGTCTCGAGGGCCGGGGGTGTGGTCTCCTCGTTGCCGGGACAGAAGGGGCATGGGCGCGCCGGGACCTCCTGCACCCACGGCGTGCGGGTGAGGAAGGAATAGGGCCGCTCCGAGCGACCGGGGCTCACGACCACCCAGCGGCCCGACAACGGATCAAGTCGTAGCTGGTTCATCTGACCCCATGCGGCGGTACAGCCCGATTTTCGGTCATCAGCGGTGCCCCTTCATTCGTCCCTCCGTCCCGACATCTTCCATCACTACGGTACAGGGTCCGATGCCCGCGCAAGCTGCATCGTCACGCAATGGCCACCTCGGTGTCGGTCCTGGGTGAAGATGTCCGCGTGCACCAACAGCCCAACGGGCCGGCCTTCGACGTCGTGCTTCTCCTGCACGTGGGTTGCGTGGTCGTCGGCCTGGTCACCGTCGTCACCAGCGGCGCCACCGCCCGCAGCCTGTCCAAGGTCCTGCACGCCGGGGCGCCCTTCCCCGCCACCGTGGTGCGCTATTTCCGCCCCGGCGTGAACTGGGCCGGGCGCAGCGTCTACGGCATCCCGGTCTTCGGCTTCCTGCTGCTCGCCCTCAGTCATGGTGCCTACTCGCTGCGTGACAGCTGGGTCATGGTTGGCCTGGCCATCTTGGTGGGGGTGGTCGTGGTGTCCGAAAGCATGCTGTGGCCGGCGGAACGGCGGCTTCAGGTCTCCTTGGCCTCCCTCTCGAGCGGCGCCGTCCCCGAGGGCGACTCCGTCGCGCGCGACGCCCGGGTCATAGCGCTCGCGGCCGCTGTGGCGCTGGCACTGCTCGTGGCCGGCACGGCCATCATGGTGGCCCAGCCCTAAACCTTGGCGACTCAGGCCAGATCTACCCCGGTCGCCGCGGTCACCAGGGCGCGGGCCTGTTCGAGCCGGCCTGCGTCTATCAACGAGGGAAGCGGACCGTCGAGCAGCGCCCCCCAATCGACTTCCTCGGTGCTCCGCCCGTCAGCGCGCAGGCGCCCACGCGCCTCGGCGAGCAGCGCGGCGAGCGTGGCCAGCCCGCCGGCCTCGTCGGCCAGGCGGTCGCGCAGCCACGACGCCAGGGCGGGACTGGTGCCGCCGGTGGAGACAGCGATGGTCACGGGACCGTCGCGGTACACGGCGGGCAGAATGAACGAGCAGTGCTCCTCGTCGTCGGCGCTGTTCACCCACACGCCCGCTGCCTCGGCATCGGCGTGCACGGCGCGGTCGACGTCCGCCTTGCCCGTGGCGCTCACCACCAGGCGGTAGGTCGCGGCTTCGCCGGCGCGGTAGGGACGGCGGGCGATGGTGTGCGGGGCGAGGGCCACCATGGCATCGCACACCTCGGGAGCGACCACCGCGACCACGGCACCGCAGCGCAGCAGGCCACTCGCCTTGCGTACGGCCACCGGACCGCCTCCGACCACCAGGCAGGCACGCCCTTCGAGATTGAGCGAGACCGGGTAGTAGGCGGTCAGCGGTTCGTTCCCCTCAACAGTGCAGAGAGGGGCGCCCAACCATGCCCGCAGCCACCGTGGCGATGGTGAGCTCGTCAATGAGCACGAAGCTCCCGGTGATCCGGTCAGCCTGGTAGGAATCGAGCGCCAGGGGCAGCGCGGTGCGCAGCCGGACGATGCCGATGTCGTTCTCGCGCAGCGACGAGGCGGCCGAGACCGCCAACTCGTTGACGTCGAATATCCCCTCGATGCTCTCGACCACTGCCGGCGTCACCCGGGTGGTGTGCTTGAGGCGGAGCCGATCGCCGGCCACCAGTGGCCGGTCGTGGAACCAGCACACCGTGGCATCGAACGTGTCGGTGACCTCCGGTGGGTCCTCGACTGCCGCGATGAGGTCGCCCCGCGAGACGTCGATGTCGTCGGCCAACCGCATCGACACGGAGAGCCCCACCTCGGCACGCGACAGCGGGCCGTCCGCCGTCTCGATGGCGCGCACCGTCGTCGCCAGGCCCTGGGGGAGGATGACCACCGCGTCGCCGGTGCGGAACGGGCCGCCGTTGACCATGCCGGCGTAGGCGCGCCCGCCGCCCGGTTGGCGCAGGACCCACTGCACGGGAAGGCGCGCCCCGCTGCCGCGGGAGGGGCCGTGCTGGGACGCCCACCCTCCTGCCTCGGCCGATTCCAAGGAGTCGAGCACGGTGGGACCGTCGTACCAGGGTGCCGCGTCCGAACGCTCGACCACGTTGTCGCCGTTGAGGGCGGAGATCGGGATGACGGTGCACGACACGAGCCCGAGGCGTCGCGCCAACGTCTCCATCTCGTCGACGATGCCCTGGTAGGCCGATTTGTCCCAATCGACCAGGTCCATCTTGTTGGCGCACACCACGAGTTGGTCGACGCCGAGCAGCGCGGCGATGCACACATGGCGACGGGTCTGCTCGCGCAGGCCCGAGGTGGCGTCGACCAGTACCAGCGCCAGGTCCGCCGTGGAGGCGCCGGTGGCCATGTTGCGGGTGTACTGGACGTGCCCGGGGCAGTCGGCGATCACGAACTTGCGGTGCGGGGTGGCGGCATAGCGGTACGCCACGTCGATGGTGATGCCTTGCTCGCGCTCGGCGCGCAGCCCGTCGGTCACGAAGGACAGGTCGACTTCGTCGAGACCCCTCCGCTCCGAGGCGGTCGAGAGTGCGTCGAGCTGGTCGTCGAAGAGTTGACGGGTATCGAAGAGAAGGCGGCCGATCAGGGTGCTCTTCCCGTCGTCGACCGACCCGATGGTGGCGAAGCGCAACAGGTCCATGGTGTCGGCGCCGAGCTCCTGACCGCCCGACGGCGGTGGGCTGGGCAACTTGGTCATGGTCCTAGAAATATCCCTCACGCTTTCGGTCCTCCATAGAGGTCTCGGAGAACCGATCGTCGGCCCGGGTGGCACCACGCTCGGAGATCCGCGATGTCGAGACCTCGCGGATGATGTCGTCCACGGTCGTTGCGTCCGAGCGCACGGCGCCGGTGCAGGTGGCGTCCCCCACCGTCCTGAAACGGACGGTCACGTCGCGGGCCACCTCGTCGCCCTGCGGCGCCACCCATTGGCTGACCGCCAGCAGCATGCCGTCCCGCTCGACGACCGGCCGGGTGTGGGCGTAATAGATGGACGGGAGGACGATGCGCTCCCGGCGGATGTACTGCCAGATGTCCATCTCGGTCCAGTCCGACAGCGGGAAGGCGCGCAGATGCTCGCCCGGCCGCACGCTTCCCTGGTAGAGCTGCCACAACTCGGGCCGTTGCTTCTTCGGGTCCCACTGGCCGAAGGAGTTCCGGAACGACAGCACCCGTTCCTTGGCCCTTGCCTTGTCCTCGTCGCGCCGCGCGCCGCCGAAGGCGGCATCGAAGCTGTGCGCGGTGATGGCATCGAGCAGGGTCGTGGTCTGCAGGCGGTTGCGCGAGGCCACAGGACCCGGATCGGCGACGCGCCCCTGATCGATGGAGTCCTGCACCTTCGACACGATGAGCCGGGCCCCTTCGGCCTCCACCTGGGCGTCGCGGTACGTGAGTACCTCGTCGAAATTGTGGCCCGTGTCGACGTGCAGAACGGGGAAGGGGATCCGGCCGGGCTTGAATGCCTTTGCGGCCAGGTGCAGGAGGACGGCGGAGTCCTTGCCTCCGCTGAAGAGGAGCACGGGCCGCTCGGACTCGGCGGCCACCTCGCGGATGATGAAGATGGCGAGTGATTCCAGCAGGTCCAGATGGCCGAGGGGATGCCCGACCGGGCGTACCAGCGCCGTCACAGACGCGTCCGGGTGCCCCGGGCGGCCGCCCGGGGCGGCGTCCCCAAGGGGGAGGGAGCTTGACGCACGTAGNNCCCGCAATGACAGGGGGACCGCCTGGGAGCACCCCGGCGGGCTGGCTCCCAGCATAGGAAGCAAGGATGTCGTGCCGGGCGAGCGGGAGCGGCCCGGGGCCCTCAGGCGCCAGGGCGGGCGGGAGGTTGTGCCACGCGGTCCGCCTCCAGCTGCGCGATCGCGGCCAGGGCGGCCGCACACTCGCTGTCGAGCCACGCGCCACGTGTCTCTGCGCTGGAGCTGGCGACGTAGAGGCCTCCGATGGTGGAGACCGCAACGGGATGACGCCGGACCGGCTTGCCGTACCACGACAGGTACTGTGGCGCCGCGATGTACTGGTAGCTCGACCACTCCACGCACTCGTCCAGGTCGGAGTAGTAACGGCGAAGGTACTCGAGGTTCATGTCAATCGACTGTCGCGCGTCGCGGAACGACCGCCATCTCCGGCCGCCTTCGCCCGAGGCCACCATCTCGACGCACAGCAGGTGCTTTCCCTCGGGCGCCGAGCGAGAGCTGAACGAAGAGGGGAAGTGGAACCCGCCGTGGCATTCCCTGATCGCATTGTGGCCGTAGAGGATCCGTTGCCACGGTGCCGAGTTGTCTTCGACGGCACCGTCCGACCTCCGTCGGGGTAACCGGCTCAGTCCGGCCCACCACGAGATCCCGTCCGAGCCGTAGCGCTCCACCGCCTTGGCGGCGTCAAGCCAGCCGGTGGGCAGCATCCGCTCGTCCAGGAGCTCGGGGAGCTGCCAACCCGGGTGGTCGGTGATCACCACCGGCGCCTCGAGCAGCTGGACCAGATTGGCCTCGTTGACGACGACGACACCGGTTACCTGATGTTCGTCGGTGACTATCTCCACCGCCTTGTAACCCAGCCACATCTCGCCGCCGTCGCGCTGCAGGCCGCGGGTGAAGGGCGCCACCACCCCGGCAATGCCGCCGACCTCGGGATCATCGGGGATCACGGCCTGCCCCCGCACGGTCTGGAGGAACTGCGCATAGCGACCCACCGAGGTCTCGGCCGCCGGGGTGAACGGCATGCACTCGAACTGCTGCAGGATCACGCGGTGCACGACGGGGTTGGCCACGTTGCGCTGCAGCCAGTCGCCCATGCGCACCGGGATGAGGCGGTCGGCCTCATCGGCATCGAATGCCCCCAGCCGGGCCCACACGCTGAGAGTCTCCTCGGCGACGGCGTCGAGGTCCTCGGTCACGTCGCCGAAGAAACGACAGAGCTCGCGCATGCGCGCCTGGGCGTCGCCCTCCCCGAAGATCAGGGCATCGGCCGGCAACTCGGTGGCGCGTCCTTCGGGGAGCCAGTGCACCCGAAGCGAGGTACCGGTGAACGGGCGCAGGTGGAGTTCCACCCCTGCCGCTTCGGCGGCTCGGGTGGTGAAGACGGGAATGAAGGCCAGGTCCCCGATGCCATGGCCGTCGCGATGCCCCCAATCAATCCACCACCCGTCCACCTCCACGCCGCCGACCTTGCTCCCGGGCCGGGCCAGCGGGTCGATGACGGCCACGCGCCAGCCGCGGTGGGCCAGGATGGCGGCGCTGGCCAGGCCGCCCAGTGCGGCGCCGACGATGATGGCGTCGAACCGCGTCGATGCCCGTTCCAAAGTTCCCGGCACACGTACCCCCTCATCGAATTTCGAGGCGCCTTCGGCCCTCCGTTGCTCCACCCCCGACGGCCATCCCCCGGATGTCTTTCCATAGTGGCACTGAATCGGATCCGCGGACCGTGGACACGCGGAGAAGGAGGAGCCGCCGGCCCACTCGAATGTTGACCAATTTAGTCATGTATACTGGAACCCGCGCCCCGCCAGGCGCCCGCCCGGACGCCGTGGGCCGTCTGTCTCCCAGTACAGGAAGAAGGAAGTTGATCCGTGACCGAGTCGACCATCGCTGAGAAGAGGCCGAGCGACGAGGAGCTGGCCTCCGTGAACAGGGAATTCGAAACGGCTCCGGCGGGCAAGGTGATCGCCTGGGCGGTGGAGACGTTCGGCGACGGGCTGGTGTTGGCCGCCTCCTTCGAGGACGTGGTGCTGATCGACCTGGTGACGAAGGTGGCGCCCGGCATCGAGGTCATCTTCTTGGACACAGAGGCGCATTTCCCTGAAACGCTGGAGTTCGTGGAGGCGATCCGCGGCCGCTACGGGTTGAACCTCACCGTCACCAAGCCTGGTCCGGAGGCGGCCGCACACCCGTGCGGGTCCGAGCAGTGCTGCCAGTTCCGCAAGGTCGCCCCCTTGCGCGACGCGGTGCGCGGGAACAGGGCGTGGATGACCTCCCTCAAGCGCGTCGATGCCCCTTCCCGGGCCGAGGCGCCCGTGGTCGCCTGGGATGCCGCGTTCGGGCTCGTCAAGATCAACCCGGTGGTCACCTGGACCAATGAGGACATCGCCTCGTACCTGCGCGACCACCAGCTCCCCGTGCACCCCTTGATCACCCGGGGCTATCGGTCCATCGGCTGCGCGCCCACCACCCGGCCCGTGGCCGACGGGGAGGACCCCCGGGCCGGCCGCTGGGCGGGGCTCGACAAGTCCGAGTGCGGTCTGCACGCCTAGTTCCCATGGCCCGTGATCTGGACAACCCCTACGGGATTCAATTCCGCGGACGGGAGCGGGGACTGCGCTTCATCCGCCCGTACCGCATTATCGGCGAGCTGAACTCGGTCGAGCAGCTCAAGCTGTCGCGCCATCCCTTCGAGGTCGCCCAGGCGGTCATCGACACCTATTCGAAGCAGGGTCCAGAGTCCATCAGCGCCGTGCCCGGCGAACAGGAGCGCCTCAAGTGGGTCGGCATGTACCCCCAGCGCCAAGGTGGCGACGCCTTCATGATGCGGATCAAGATCCCGGGCGGGGTGATGACGGCGGCACAGGTTCGCGAGGTCGGGGTGGCGGCCGACGCGTACGCCGAAGGGCCCGACGACAGCCCCGTGTTCGGCAACCGCTATGCCGACCTCACCACCCGCCAGGACATCCAGCTCCACTGGATTCGGATTGCCGACGTCCCCCGGATTTGGCAGCGCTTCTGGGAGGTGGGTTTGACCACCGTCCAGGCGTGCGGCGACTCGGCCCGCAACGTGTGCTCGTGCCCGGTGTCGGGCATAGACGCCCAGGAGGTCGTCGATGCTCTTCCCATGGCGCAAGCGATCTCCGCCTACTTCACCGGGAACCGGGAGTACGCCAACCTGCCGCGCAAGTTCAAGATCGCGGTGACGGGGTGCCTCGAGGACTGCGCTCGGGTGGAGATCAACGACATCGGACTGTGGCCGGCCGAGCACGGTGACAGCTCCATGGGCTTCAACGTCCTCATTGGCGGCGGCCTCTCCGACGGCGAGCGCATGGCTTCGGACATCGACGTCTTCATCCGCCCGGAGCAGGCCGTCGAGCTGTGCCGGGGGGTGGCCCAGGTGTTCGGCGAGCTGGGCAACCGGGAGAACAGGGGCCTGGCGCGCATGCGCTACCTGGCGCAGGAGCTCGGTCCCGAGGGGTTCCGGGCCGCCCTCGACGAGCGGACGCGGTTCACCCTGGAGCCGGCGGGGCGCGAGCTCACCGACCGGTTCCGGGGCGATCACGTGGGCGTGCATCCCCAGAAGCAGGCGGGCCTGTTCTATGTGGGCTGCTCGGTGCCGGTGGGTCGTATGCGCGGGATTGAGCTCATCGAGACGGCCCGACTGGCCGAGACCTATGGCGACGGTGCGGTGCGCATCGGCACCGACCAGAACTTCATCCTCTCCGGCGTCCCCGAGGAGCGCATCGCCGACCTCCTGGCCGAGCCGCTCATGGCGAAGTACTCCCCGTTCCCCGGCCCCTTCGAGCGGGGCGTGGTGGCATGCACGGGCTCGGAGTTCTGCCGCTTCGCCGTGGTGGAGACCAAGGAGCGCGCCGTCAAGTGGGCGCGGCGGCTCGACGCGCAGTTGTCGGAACGGGGCGCTGATCCGGACGGTGCCGGCGATGCCGGGGTGATCCGCATGCACTTCTCGGGCTGCTCGGCTTCCTGTGCGCAACCCCAGATCGCCGACATCGGCTTCCGGGGCGACATCGCGCACGTCGGCGAACACATCGAGGAGGCCGTCGACATCGGGTTGGGCGGCTCACTCGGTCCCGACGCTGCCTTCATCGACTGGGTCACGGGCGCCATGCCGGTGGACGAGGTCCCCGACGCCCTGCTCCGGCTAGTCGGCCGCTACCAGGCCGAACGACGCGAAGGGGAGCCGTTCCACCACTGGGCCCGGCGCACCCCCGAGGGTGAGTTGGCGTCGACGATCGCGGGCGCACCGACGGCGGTGGGACCGTGAAGCGCTACCGCATTCGCGAGGAGATGAACGGCATCACCGAGCCGCCGGGAAAAGTCTGGTTCTGGGAGCTCGAAGCCGGAGTGATCCACGCCGACCGTTGCATCGAGTGCGGCACGTGTGTCGCCGTGTGCCCCTCGAACTCCATAGGGATAGACGAGGACACCAACCTCCCCGAGCTGGTGAAGATGTGCACGGGCTGCTCGTTGTGCTGGGACTTCTGCCCCCGTGGCGGCCTTCGTTACGAGGCGCTGTGGCCCCCGTCCACCCCTTCCGTCGGTGAGGACGCCGAAGTCCTGCCGGCCCAGGTTCGCTCCGACTCGTCGGATACCTACTGGAAGATCACCGGCGGTCCCCCGGCCGACGGGTTGGGTGCGGTAGTGGAGAGCTTCGCCGTGCGGGCCTCTTCGCGGTTGGAGGATGTGCAGGACGGCGGCGCGGTCAGCGCGTTGCTGATCGGCCTGCTCGCTGCCGGAGAGATCGACGGCGCGTTGGTATCGAAGCCCAGCGCCGATCCCGACGAGCAATGGAAGGGCGTTGCCACCATCGCGACGACCGCTGACGAGATCCGCGCCGCCTCGGGCAGTTTCTACAACCAGACCATGGCGCTGGCGGAGCTCGACCTCTCGCGCTACAAGCTCCCGGCCAAGCCGCGCATCGCGGTCGTGGGGACGCCGTGCGAAGTGCAGGGGTTGCGGGCCATGCAAGCGCGCCGCTGGCCCACGGGTGCTCATCGCATCGATGCCGTCGTGTTGAGCATTGCCCTCATGTGCACCAAGAACTTCGACTACGAGGCCCTCACCCTCCGGGAGCTGCGCGACAAGCGAGGGGTGGATCTCGATCGCGTCTCGAAGATGGACGTGATCCGCGGTCGCATGATCGTTGAGTATCGCGATGGCGAGCTGGCCGTGGACGAACCGGTCAAGGACTTTCATGGCGCCGCGTTGAAGGGCTGTGACGAGTGCGCCGACTTCCTGGGGCGCTCAGCCGACATCGCCGTCGGCAGCGTGGGTTCGATGGACGGGTGGACCAGCGTGCTGGTCCGGACTGAACGGGGTCGCCTGGCCTTCCAGGCGGCGCGCGCCAAGCTGGACGTGCGCGGCCTTGATGACCCGGCTGCGCTGCTCCGGCTCGACGCGCTGGACAAGAAGATCGCCAATCGGTCCCTGCAGCGCAAGCTCGATCCCGACGCACCGCTGTTCATCGACTTCGAGGAACACGTGCGCTCCTACGAGGGAACGGACCGTCAGCCCGTGTTCATCCGCCATTGACGGTGACTTCGCCACCCAACCTGCATATGCCCGACGAGCCGACAGCGCGGGCGGAAGTCTGGCGGGACGCTGTCCTCGAAGGTAGCGAGCTGCACGCGGTGCTGTGCGCCGACGACGGGCTCATATCGTGGCTCTGGTCCCGCTGGAGCACACTGGCAACTGCGGGTATGACGCGTGATGCATTCGCCCAGATCGTCGTGGACTATCGCCGCGAAATCTGGCTCTGGTTGGCGGGCGAGAGGACGTGGGCCCAGTGCTGCTCGGGCCTCCTCGGCCGCGTCAGCCGGCGCGTCGCGCCGTCCGGCACCGCCGCGGGGTGACAGCGGGGCCCGCCGGTGGCCCGATCCTCGGGTTGCGCGATGTCACTGTGCGCCGCGAAGGCACCGTCGTTCTGGACCATGTCGACTGGGTGGTGCAGTCCGGGGAGCGCTGGGTCATTCTCGGTCCCAACGGATCGGGCAAGACCACCCTGTTGACGTTGGCCGGAGCGCGCCTGTGGCCCACGTCGGGCACGGTGGACATACTCGGTTCCCGCCTCGGCAGGGTCGATGTAAGGACGTTGCGGCCGCGCATTTCCTTGGTGAGCGGCTCGGTCACCCGCCAGTTGCGGCCGGACCTGCCGGCTCGCGACGTGGTGGTCAGCGGCCGCCACGGCGCCCTCGAGACCTGGTGGCACACCTACACCGATGAAGAGTGGGGGCAGGCCGACCGCCTGCTCGAAGAGGCCGGGTTGGGCGCCATCGCGGCACGTCCGTTCGGGGTCATTTCCGAAGGGGAGCGCCAGCACGTGCTCCTGGCCCGGGCATTGATGGCCCGGCCCGAGTTGCTCCTGCTCGACGAGCCGGCGGCCGGACTCGACCTTGGAGCACGTGAACGGCTGGTGGCGCGGCTCGGCACGTTGGCCGCGGAACCGACCAGCCCGCCCACGGTCCTGGTCACCCACCATTGTGAGGAGATACCACGCGGCTTCACCCACGCCGGGCTGGTGCGCCAGGGCACGCTGATGGCCGTGGGCCCGCTCGAGCATGTCGTGTGCTCATCGCTCGTCTCAGCCTGTTTCGACGTAGCCGTCATCGTCGGACAGAGCGAAGGCCGGTGGTGGAGCCGGGCTGAATAGCGCACAATCGCAGTGCTCTGAGCAGGGTGGCGGACGCGCACTTGCCGTGCGATGCGAACCCGGGCTACAACACGTGCACGTGCGGAGAAGCACTGACGATGTCGGCGCTGCGCATATCCCCACCATCCACCACGTGGATCGGGCCGCTCACTAGGGTCTTCCACCAGAGCGAAGGTAGGTCGTCGGGGAGTGTCGTTTGTGATCCTGCTGGTGCTGGTAGCCGTACTATGGATCGTGGTACTGGCACCCGGTGTCGTGCGGCGCTTCTCAGAGCGCCATGGAGCAGGCTCCATCGACCATTTCCACCACCAGTTGCAGCTGCTCGAGCACGCCGGCCCCAAGTTGGTCACGCCCGCCTACCGGTTGCACACGGCCCGACCCCGAGGTAGCGGCCGCGCGCCCACCCCCACCGCGTCGGCGATCTCGGACCGCCCCAAGCTCGTCCTCCTGCGGCCTGTCGATGACGAAAGGTCGTCCGACATCGATGTCGACGGGAACCACTACGCGCGCGTCGGTGTCATGGAGCCACCGCCACCGCCGGTGTCCCCGGACCACACCAAGGCCGAGCTGGCCTCCTACCGCCGCCAAGATGCCCGCCGGCGCTGCACCGGAGTCCTGCGCCTTCTCACGGCTGCGGCCATTGGCACGGGCCTCCTCGGCATTGTGCCGTCACTTCGCCTGGCGTGGATCTTCACTGCGCTCACCGGGATTGCCGCTCTCGCCCTCGTTGGCCTCGTTGCCTACGCCAGGGAGCTGGAGGGGCAGAGGCGGCCTCGTCCTCCGATCCGGTGGACACCCGATGACAACGAGAGCACTATCACTGCGCTTGCCCACGCGGGCTATCCGGGGGCGTGGGACGACGAGGACGACGACCCCCGCCACCAGGCTGCAGGCGGGCGCTGACGCCGTTCGCTTTTCAATTCTTTACCAACTGGCCATCGGGGCCCAATTCGGTAACGCCAGCTCCATTCGCTATCCTGGGTGACCCCCGGGGGTGTAGCTCAGCTGGCAGAGCGCTACGTTCGCAATGTAGAGGCCGTGGGTTCGAATCCCATCACCTCCACCAAAAGGCCAAGTCAAAGGCCTAAAGTGGGAGCCCCGGGAAGTTACGATGCACTGCTGAGCGCTACGTGAGTCGTCGTAGAGGTCGTAGATGCGAGTCGGGCGCACTCACCAAAGGCCCAGGCCACAAGCCGACAGCCGGATCTCCGTCAGGATGATGCCGCTCACCGAAATCCA
>PKYA01000105.1 GCA_003133545.1 Acidimicrobiaceae bacterium
GACCTACGGGGGTTGGAGGATCGAAGGCGAACCCGGGCGTTGGAAGTGGGTGGCGCCGGCGAATCCCAAGAGTGCAGGCGCCATAACCCGGGCCCGCAAGCTGGCTGCGACCAAGGCCAAGGCGGGGATCATGGGCAACAGGAACAAGCCCCGGCGGACGTGAGCGGGGTGCAGGTGAACTGCGCCATCATCAAGAGATGACATCGCCGGCCGAGCTCTCCTCACTCTCCTCCACGCTCAAGGAGCTGCACGACCGCGTCACCACGATGGCGGAGGCGGCACAAGGCAAGGGGAACGAGGACTTGGCACGTGAGCTGTTTGCCGTCGAGCGCGCCCTCGGGGGCGCCCTACGGCGATTGCGCCGGTACGCTCAGACGGCGTAGAGGACCAGCTCGTGCCCGAGGAGGGTGGCGGCATTGCGTAGGACGGCCTGACGCTGGGCCACGACGGCGCAGTTCCGCCGGTCGGCCAGCTCTATGACGGCCACGACGGCCAACTCCGCCGTATCGCATCGCGCCGCGAGCTCACCCGAACGGCGAGCCGCCTCACCGTTGAACGGCTCGATCTCCGTTCCATCGAGCAATTCGGCGATGCGGTCCCCGCGTGCCTCCGTCCGAAAGCCCTCGGCCACCGCGACAGCCGGGATCACCGGCACGATCCCGTTGGAGAGCGCCGCCCGGTGCAGGGCCCACATCATGCGGTCCCCCCGTGCTGCGGCGTGCAGCGCTCCCACCCCGTAGACGAGACCTTCCCGTCGGACCGGGGTCACCGTCGCCGCACGCGGGACGCCACGCCCGACACGCCGGACCGCAGGCGGGCCAGCAGCGCCTCACCGGCGGCGAGTTCCTCCGCGCTGAGTGAGCCCGTTTCGCCCTCCCAGGCCGCCACACCCCGAAGCCCTTGCCGCACCCGCAATTGCTTCTCCGCCGCATTCGACAGCCAGGCACTGAATGAGACGCCGTCCTGCTTGGCCGCCTCCTCGACGGACGTGGCCACTTCATCGGCCAGCGACACCGAGCGTTTCGTCACCATGGAAAATGGTAGCACCCTTAGTAGTACCTCGGTAGCACCAGAGGAAGCCTTCGGGGATCTGACCTGTTCAGCGGCCGGAATTACCGATGCCGGCCCAGTGGGCCGGCATCGGACGGGTCGGCCGGGAGGCGGATCCCAGCTACGGCCCTTCGTGGAACCAGGTGGCGGGAACCGGTTCCATTGGTCATTGTAAACCCGCATTTCCCAATTGAGTACGTCACCCCTCACCTCGGACTTTGTGGCCGAATCTCCTGTTTCGCAGTCACGGAGCGGCCGAGGGGCAGATGTCGATCAGCACGCACCGCCCACACGCTGGCCGGCGCGCGATGCAGGTGGCCCGGCCGTGCAGGATCATGCGCAGGCTGAAGGCGCCTCGCTCCGTCGCAGGGATCATGGAGTTCAGTTCCAGTTCGACCTTCACCGGGTCATCTTGCTCAGTGAGTCCCAGCCGCTTGCTGACCCGCAAGACGTGGGTATCCACCGGGAGACCGGGCAACCCGAAGGCGACGCTGCGCACGACATTGCCCGTCTTGCGCCCGACGCCGGGCACCGTGACCAGGTCGGACAACTCGGTGGGGACCTGGCCGCCGAACCGCTCCTCTACGGCCTGCGCCATCCCGATGAGGCTGCGGGCCTTCGCCCGGAAGAACCCGGTCGAATGGATGATCTCCTCGACCTTCTCGGGGTCCGCCCGCGCCAGTGCAGCGGGATCGGGATACGCGGCGAACAGCGTGGGCGTCACCATGTTGACCCGGGCGTCGGTGCTCTGGGCCGACAGGATCGTCGCTGCCAAGAGCTGGAAGGGGCTGTCATGCCGCAGTGCACAGAGTTCCTTCGCCGTGCCGGGGTACTCCTCGGCCAGGCGGGTCGCCACCTCGCGCGCCCGGCCCTTCACCGTTCTCGGTCGTGCCACCTCGCCAAGGTACTGGGTTGCCGAGGTGCCGGGTTAACGTGCGCCTCGTGAATGTGCTGGTCGTGAGCAAGTTGGATGCGGGCCAACGCTCGGCGATGTCCGCTCTCCTCGCGCGCGCGGAGGAAGCCGACGGGCATCCGGCCCTCGCCGAGCCGCAACAGGCCGCTGCGGCGCGCCTGGACCTGGGTGCACACCAGGCGAAGCTCGTGTTGGCGTACGAGGGGCAGACCCTCGTCGGCGCCGCCTTCATCACTCCGGCCATCGATGGTGCAATGGCCCTGCATACAGTGGTCGAGCCCGACCACCGCCGCGCCGACCAACCCGAAACGGTCCGGACAACGCTGATCCGAGAGGCCCTCTTGCATTCCCACGGGAGGCTGCGGCTGTGGTTCATGCAGGCCGACGACGCCGATGATGCCGAGGCGGCCCGCCTTGGTTTCCGCCCCGAGCGCGATCTGCTGCAGATGCGGGCCCCGCTCCCCCTCGCTCCGGAAAAGCTGGCCGGCGCCCGCCCCGTCCACACGCGCCCCTTCCGGCCGGGTCTCGACGACGAAGCATGGCTCTCCATCAACAACCTGGCTTTTGCCGGCCATCCCGAGCAGGGCGGATGGACGCACGAGGACCTCAAAGCGCGCCTGGAGGCCGACTGGTTCGACCCCGAAGGCTTCTTGGTGGCCGAGAACGAGGACGGAGACGGCCTGATCGGATCGTGCTGGACCAAGGTGCACCGAGATCACGAGCCGGTACTGGGCGAGATCTATGTGATCTCCGTCAACCCGTCACGGCACGGCGAAGGCTGGGGCCGGGCCCTGACCGTGGCCGGGCTGCAGTGGATGGCCGGACAGGGAGTGCACGTCGGCATGCTCTACACCACCTCTTCCAACACGGCGGCCGTCGCCCTGTATGCGTCGCTCGGCTTCACCATCGATCACGTGGACCGGTCCTACCTCGCGGACATGGGCTCGGCCGGCTCCACTAGCGGCTCCACTAGCTCCACTAGCTCAATTAGCTGAGGCCGGTGCCGATCCCCCTCCCGACGCCGTAGGTCACCGCAGCGGCCAACGCAGTGATGGTCAGCTGGCGGAAGGCCGAACGCAGCATTGGCCGCCGGGTGAACGCAGCAAGCACGAAGCCCACGGCGATAGCGGCTGCGGCACTGAGTCCCACAGAGGTTGCGATCGCCCCGTTGCCCTTGGTGAAGAGCCAGGGCAAGAGCGGGATGAACGCGCCCACGGCGAACGTGAAGAACGAGGACAGTGCGGCCTGCACGGGAGAGCCCAGGTGTTCCGGGTTGATGCCCAGCTCCTCGCGGGCATGAGTCTCGAGCGCCAATTCGGGATCCTGCATCACTTCATGCACCATGTCGCGCGCCACTGACGGGTCGATCCCCCTCTTGACGTACATCCCACGGAGCTCGTTGGCCTCCCCCTCGGGGCTCTGCGTAAGGGACTGGCGCTCCACATCGAGCTCGCGTTGCATCAATTCTCGCTGGGCCGTCATGGAGAGATACTCCCCGGCCGCCATGGAGAACGCACCCGCCACCAGCCCCGCAATACCGACGAGGCGAACAATCTGGCCACCCGGGTTGGCCCCGGCGACCCCCAAGACGAGGGAGATGTTGGTGACGAGTCCGTCGCTCAGCCCGAAGACAGCCGCTCGGGCTCCGCCGCCGCGCACGTCCCGGTGCTGATGCGGCTGATTGAGCGCTTCCTCCATCCGGTTCAGCGTAGTGAGGCCGGCCGGCGTGCGGACGAAGCGTGCGCAAGGAGCAGGTCTGACCACGATGGCCACCCCAGGGGGCCGTCCCGGTAGGGTTCTTGGGCCTGGCTACTCTCTCGTCTTCTATCTCGTCTCTCGTCCATCTCGGCAACACCTGTCAGCCGTACCCGCCCCACGATCAACAAGGAGCAGGCCATGACCACCACTGTCGCCAGCATCGACGCATTCCACGATCTCGCCGGGAAGCAAATCGGCTTCTCCGAATGGCAGCCGGTGACCCAGGACCGGGTCAACCTCTTTGCCGATGCCACCGACGACCATCAGTGGATTCATGTGGAT
The DNA here is from genome assembly GCA_003133545.1 of Acidimicrobiaceae bacterium. Taxonomy (GTDB): domain Bacteria; phylum Actinomycetota; class Acidimicrobiia; order Acidimicrobiales; family RAAP-2; genus Bog-473. Next base: position 4,004 of record PKYA01000105.1, read on the forward strand.
CCCGAACGCGCCAAGGACGGTCCGTTTGGCGGCGCCATCGCCCACGGCTACCTGACCCTGTCCCTCGCCCCCGTGCTCCTCAACAAGGTGCTCAAGGTTGATGGCATGACATTCGGCGTCAACTATGGCGCCAACAAGGTTCGCTTCCCCTCGCCCGTGCCCGTCGGTGCCGAGCTGCGCATGGGGGTCACCGTGGCCGGCGTCGAAGACGTGGAAGGCGGCGTACAGGTGACCTACGACCTGGTGTTCGAAGTGCGCGATGCCCCCAAGCCGGCCTGCGTGGCGCAGGTGGTCTACCGCTACTACCGCTGAGCGTGCGCTCGGAGCCTCTTCCCCTGGGCGAGGAGAAGACGGCCCGCGTCCGCTCCATGTTCGACGCCATCGCTCCCCGCTACGACCTCGTCAACCGGCTGATGACCTTCGGGCTCGACCAGTCGTGGCGACGCGACACCATCGCTGCACTCGCCCTCCCTCCCGGGTCGCTGCTGCTCGATATCGCGTGCGGGACCGGAGACCTCTCCCGCTTGGCCCGACGCCGGAGCTATCGGGTCGTTGGCGCTGACCTGAGCCTGGGCATGCTGGTCGCCAACCGGAGCGGCACTCCCCTGCTCCAGGCCGACTGCAGCCGCCTGCCGTTCGCCGACGGGACGTTCGACGGCCTCGTGTGCGGGTACGCCCTGCGCAACTTCACTGATCTGGCGGCTGCGCTGGCCGAGATGGCGCGGGTGCTGCGGCCCGGTGGCCGTCTCGCCGTGCTGGAGGTCGACGCCCCCACCTCGTCCCTGCTGCGATCCGGCTACGACGTGTGGTTCAAGCGGGTTGTCCCCCTGATCGGAGGCGCCCTGTCGGATCGCGACGCCTACGACTATCTGCCCCGCTCGGTGGCCTACCTGCCCGCCGCGCCGGTACTCCGCCGCATGGTCGCCGATGCGGGCTATTCGGGCGTTGCGATCCGCCCACTGGCCGGCGGGTTGAGCCAGTTGCTCTTCGCCACGCGGGTTGGGGTACCCAGACCATGACCAGCCCCGAGCTCCACGCCCGCACGGTGGCGCTCGAATACGGCCCCGACGCGCTGCAGTTCGACGGCAGCCCGACCGTGCTCTTCGACCGCCCGGGCCTGACCCTGGTCGGATGGGGCACCGCTGTCTTGGTCGAAGCCGCCGAGGCGGACGCGGTCCTCTCGGCCATCCCGTGCGACGATGCCGTCCGCCGGCCCGGGTCGGGCGTCATCGCCCTCGGCGCGCTCCCGTTTCTCTCCGCCCTCTCGGGCCATCTCATCGTGCCCCGTTTCGCCATGGGCATCGCGCGCGACCTCGACGGCACCACGCACCGCTGGGCCACCGCCGTCGGGCCGACCGACCTGGCACTGCCCAGTACCGACGAGCTCTTCGACTCCGTGCTCTGGCAGTACGGCACAGTCCCCGAGGGCGCCTCGGAAAAGGACGTCGAAGTCACCCGGCTCAGCACACTTCTCCCCAATACCGAGTATCGGGACCTGGTGGCGCACGTCGTCGCCGCGATGAACGCCCCGGATGCCGCCCTCGACAAGGTCGTCCTCTCCCGCAGCGTGACGGCCGAGCTGAGCGGACCTCTCCCGCTCTCCGCCGTCTTGCGCCAGCTGCGCTCCCACGAACCCAATTGCACCGTCTTCTCCTTCCCCCTCCCCGACGGCACTTTCTTCGGCGCATCCCCCGAGCTCCTAGTGGCACGGCACGGACGGCGAGTGACCTGCCATCCCCTGGCCGGCACGATCGCCCGCGGCGAGACCGCACGGTCCGACGCCGACGCCCAAGGCCGCCTGGCCGCCTCGGGCAAGGACCAGGCCGAACACCGCTTCGTGGTCGACGGCATCGCCGCGATGCTGGCCCCCTTCTGCGACGCGCTGACCGTACCGGCCGAGCCATCGCTCGTGGCCTTCCGATCAGTAGCGCACCTGGGGTCCCGGATCGAGGGGCACCTGGCGGGGGACCCGCCTGCCTCGGTCCTCGAACTCCTCGAGCGGCTCCACCCGACGCCGGCCGTGGGGGGCACGCCGAGGGAGATCGCCCTGGCCACCATCGCCGAAGGGGAGCCGGTACCCCGCGGCTATTGGGCCGGGCCAGTCGGCTGGGTCGATGCTGCCGGGGACGGCGAGTGGATGATCGGCATCCGCAGCGCCCACCTGCACATCGACGGTGCGACCGTCTCGCTCCAGGCCGGGGCGGGCATCGTGGCCGGCTCGGACCCAGAAGCCGAAGCGATCGAAACCGGGATCAAGTTGGCCACCGTCCTCGAATCCCTGGTGCCCGGAGGGTCAGCGCACCTGCGGTAGACGGTCGGGCGGTACGCGGTCGGGAAGATGCGATCCCCCAGTCGCGCCGGCCGACCAGCGCACGGGATGCGCCACCAGCGGGACCCGCACCGCCACCGAGACACCGCCTCCGGGGGCCGCGCTGATGTCCGCGGACCCACCCAGCGCCTCGGCGATGGCGCGCACGATGGCCAGGCCCAATCCGGTCCCTGCACCCGACCGGGCGGGATCGCCCCGGTAGAAGCGGTCGAACACCCGGGACCAGCTGGCCGGATCGATGCCCGGCCCGTTGTCGGTCACCCGGATGAGCCCCATGCCACCTTCCGCCGCCGTGGCCACCGTGATCGTCGAACCAGCCGGGGTATGCGCCAGGGCATTGCGCACCACGTTGTGCGCCACCTGTGCCAGCCGTTCGGCGTCGCCCAGGACGAGGACCTCGCCGCCCGGGGCCAAGGTAAGCGAGTGGCCGTGGTCGAACGCGTTGCTGTCGTCGACCACGTCGGCGCAGACACGGTGGAGGTCGACGGGATCGGCCCGTAGCGGTCGGCCCCGATCGAGCTCGGCCAACAGCAGCAGGTCCTCGACCAGCCCGCCCATGCGCGTCGCTTCCTCCTCCACCCGCTGGAGCGCCTTGTTGGTACCGGCCTGGTCAGAGAACCCCCCACGCCGCAGGAGCTCGGCGTAGCCCCGGATGGAGGTCAGCGGGGTGCGCAGCTCGTGGGAGGCATCGGCGACGAACTGGCGGAGGCGGTCCTCGGAGGCCGACTTCTCGGCGAAGGCTCCCTCGATCTGGGTGAGCATCTGGTTGAGTGCCGTGCCCAGACGCCCGACCTCGGTGGTGGGCGTCTCTTCGGGGACGCGGCGACCGAGGTCGCCCGAGGCGATGGCGTCGGCGGTCCGGGCCATCTCGCGCAATGGTCGCAGGTCGCGGCGCACCAGCCAGAGTGCCAGCGCGCCCATGATCACCAGGACGCCGAGGCTGGCCGAGAACTCGATGCGGCGCAGCGAGGCCAACGTGTCATTGGTGGGGTTCAACGACAGCGCCACGTACATGGTGCCCTGCGGCACGTCGACCGCCACTGTCCGGTACTCCCCGTCCGGGTCGCCTTTGCTACCCACGATCACCGCGTTGGGGTCGGGGTGGAACGTCCCCGCGTAGCGACCGAACTTGGTGCGGTCCACGTCGGGCACCCGCTGCACGGGCACGGCCGCCGACACCAGCGGGACCGGATCGGGCCGGGCCGGCGAACCCGAGGGGCGTTGCACGATCACGTTCCCCGCCCGGTCCTTGATCAGCACGTAGACGTCGGGTGACACGTGGCGGGAGAGGTTCGACTCGGTGATCGGTGTCGTGCGCGCTGCTGAGTAAGCCACGTAGTTGAACGCCAACGCTTCGGAGGACGCCAGCGTCTCGTCGGCCTGGCCGTAGAGGAAGGAGCGCACCGAGATATAGGTCACGATGTCGGCGATCAGGAGCCCGGCCACCAGAAGGATCGACATGACGGCGACCAGCCGCCGCTGCAGGCTCATGCTTCTCTGGGCAGCCGAAGCGTGTACCCCACTCGCCGGATGGTATGGATGAGTGCCGGTTCGACCACGTCGATCTTCTTCCGCAGGTAGCTGATGTAAGTCTCGACGATGTTGGGGTCCCCGCTGAAGCCGTAGCCCCAGACATTGTCGATGAGCTCTGACTTGGAGATGACCCGCCGTGCGTTCTCGAGGAGATGACGCAAGAGGTTGAACTCCGTTGCGGTCAGCTCTATGAGGCCTTCCTGGCGCCAGACCTCATGCGTATCGATGTGCATGGTCAGGTCGGCAAAGCGGAGAATGGACGCATCGGCTGCCTCCACCTCCCCGGCCCGGCGCAGGATGGCAGCCACCCGGGCCATCAGCTCCTCGATGCTGAACGGCTTGGTCACGTAGTCGTCGCCCAGTGCCAGGCCCTCCACCTTGTCCTGCACGGCGTCACGAGCGGTCAGGAACACGATGGGCACATGCTCACCCTGCAGACGCAGCCGGCGCCCGACCTCGTTGCCGTCGAGGTCGGGCAACATGACATCGAGCATCAGCAGGTTCGGACGGTAGGTGCGCACCAGGTCGAGCGCCTCCGCCCCGGTGCTCGCGATGGCCACGTCGTACCCCTCGAAATGGAGGGCAACCGACAGCAGTTCGGCGATGTTCGGCTCATCATCGACGACCAAGATGCGCGGCACGGGCATCTCGATGAGCGCCATCGGACTAAGCCGAGCGGAGGGGACCGCCGGATCCCTTTCGGGAGCCCGGCGACGGAGTCGGTGCGGCGATGGATGGCGCTCTTCGCACGAGGCGCCCTCGGCTGACGCCTCGAGCGGCGCGCCCGAGGCCCCACCACGTCACCAGGGCGAGCGCCTCGAACACGATCGTCGACGACATCTTCGACTCCCCGGCCGCCCGGTCGACGAACGTGATGGGCACCTCGACGATGGACGCGCCGTGTTGCTTGGCCCGGTAGGTCATCTCGATCTGGAAGCCGTAGCCCTCGGCGCGGATCCGGTGCAGGTCGAGCTTGCGCAAGATGCGCTCCGAGTAGGCCCGGAAGCCTGCCGTCGAGTCGGCCACCTTGAGCCCCAGCACCATGGCTGCGTAGGCGTTGCCGCCCTTGGAAAGAAGGTGGCGGTGGCGGGCCCAGTTGGGCGCGGAGCCTCCCCGCACATAGCGCGACCCTATGGAGACGTCGAAGCCCTCACCGAGCGGGGCTACAACCGACGGCAGCGCCGCCGGGTCATGGGAGAAGTCGGCGTCCATCTCGACGCAGACGTCGTAGCCGCGCTCCAACCCCCAGGCGAAGCCGTCGCGGTAGGCGCTCCCGAGACCCGACTTGCCGGGCCGGGCCAGGAGGTGGACGTCGGGCAGCTCGGTGGCCACCTTCTCGACCAGTTCGGCGGTCCCGTCGGGACTGCCGTCGTCCACCACGAGCACGCCCGCGCCCGGAAGGGACTCGACGGTGCGGTTCAGGATCCGTTCTATGTTCTCCGCCTCGTTGTAGGTCGGAATGATGACCAGAGGGCGCACAACCGGCATTCTAGGAGATGGGCCCGCTCAAACGGGACCGCTGGTCTGGGGGTCCGGCACGGCCTCGGGCAAGGCATCGGGACCGCGGCGGACCTCCCGGACCACGACCTGTATGGCGCCGCCGACGGGGATCCCGATGAGGGCGCCCACGAACGTGCCCAGGTCGGAGCCGACCCTGCCTCCCAGGGTGGCGGCGATCAGGACGGAAAGCAGCACCCAGAAGGGATTCAGTCGGACGGTCTTGTACATGACGATGGGGTTGAGGATGTGGTTCTCGACCTGCTGGTACGCCAGGAAGACGACGAGCATGACGATGCCGGCCGTGACCGAGTGGATGACGGCGATGATGACCACGGGCACTCCGGCCAGCAATCCCCCCACCAGCGGGAGCAGGTCCACCAGGGCCACGAACACGCCGAGGAGGAGTGCGAAGGGCACCCCGAGGATGGCCAGGGTGCTCCCGACGATCACCCCGGCGATCAACGACGTCAAGAAGTTGCCCAGCATGTACCCGGTGACCGAGCGGACGGACTCGTTGACCACCCGGTTCAGGCGCACCGAGGTCTGCGGATGGAACAGGCCCAGGAATCCGTGCCACAGGCGCGGGGCCTCGAGCATCGTGAACAACGTGAGCACGGCGATCGTCCCGATGGCGAGCAGCGTCGAGACGGCAGAGGCACCAACCGAGAATGCGGTGGCCGGCTTGAGTACCTTGGTCAGCTGCTTGGTCAGCTGGGCCGAGCCCTCGGAGAGATATTTCTGGAGATGGAGGCGGTAGATCAGGCGACCGAGCGGACCACGACCTTTCCGGGCGCTGCGGACCAGGGAAGGGATCTCGTGGCCGAAATGCACCGCTGCGGTCACGAGAGGCGAGGCGAAGGCGTACACCAGCCCGGCGATCACTAAGAGTCCACCCAGGAAGACCACCGTGGTGGCCCAGCCGTGCGAGAACCCCCGCCGGGTTAGGAGGCGGGTGAGCGGGGTCAGCAGCATCGTCAAGAAGAAGGCGATCACCACGTAAAGGAGGATCTTGCGCAGGACCCAGAGGCCGACGATGAGCGCCGCGTTCAGATCGAGGAACCCGATGGCGACCGCTGTCGCCACCACGATGGTGGCCAGCGGAACACCCCGACGACCTGCAGTTCCCGACACCCGGGAGCGCCAGGTATCGCTGTGGGCGTCGCTCACTCCACCAGCATGTCAGCTTCGCCCAGGTGAAGACGTGAAAGCATGAGGTCAATGGACGTGGCCGGACCGGGAGGGGGCGCCCCAGCAAAACGCCGCTGGATCCCTCGCAACGTGAAGATCACGCTGATGGTGCTGCTGCTCTTCTTCGTTGGCGAGTACATCCTCTTACCGGAGTTGGCCAGCGCGCGGAAGGAATTCCATCAGCTCGGTCACCTCAACTTCCTCTGGCTGATCCTGGGCGCACTGCTGGAGATCGCCTCCCTGGCCGCCTACGCCGAGCTCACCCACACCGTCCTCTCGCCCGACGCGCCGCACCGCTTCCGGATCTTCCGCATCAACATGTGGGCCCTCGCCATCAGCCACGTCCTCCCCGGGGGCACGGTGCCCGGAACCGCCGTCAGCTACCGCCTGCTCACCGAGTCCGAGGTACCGGGCAGCACCGCGGCGTTCGGGCTGGCCACCCAGGGCATCGGCTCTGCGGTCGTCCTCAACGGCATCTTCTGGCTCGCCCTGCTCGTGTCCATCCCCCTCAACGGGTACAACCCGCTCTACGGGTTCGCAGCCATCCTCGGGGTGCTGCTGCTCTCGATCTTCGCCGGGCTGATCCTGTTGCTCACGAGGGGCGAGAAGCAGGCGGAGCAATTCCTCAACCGCCTCGCTGCCCGCCTACCGTTCGTGAAGCCGGACACCGTGACGTCGCTGGTCAAGAAGGTGGCCGACCGGACCAAGGTGCTCGCCGAGAGCCCGGAGCTGCTCTACCGGGCCGGCATCTGGGCAGCGGCGAACTGGCTGCTCGATGCAGGCTCCCTTTGGGTGTTCCTCTTCGCCTTCGGAGCCCACGTCTACCCCGAAGACCTCCTCGTCGCCTACGGCCTGGCCAACATCTTGGCGGTGATCCCGATCACGCCCGGTGGGCTCGGGGTCGTCGAGGGCGTGCTGATCCCGACCCTGGTCGGCTTCCACGTGCCCAAGACGACCGCGATCCTGGGCGTCATCAGCTACCGGTTGATCAACTTCTGGCTACCGATCCCGGTCGGTGGCGCGTCGTACCTTTCGCTGCGCTGGCGGGGCCATCCGCGAGGTGGGCTGCCGCCGGCGGCCAGCCCGACCGGGGAGCCGCTCGTCCACTGAGCGCCGGGGGCGAGGCGGCCGATGCCGCGGGAGCCGACGGCTAGCCGCCCGGTGACGTCGGCTGGACCCGCGTCTCGATGTCGCGGCGTCGACGCACCCGGGCAACGGCCATCTCCTTCAGCTGCTCTTGGAGGCTCAGCGACCTGACGGTCGGGACCCGTTGCCAGTGATCATCGGGCCCGAGCTCCCACGAGTTGGTGTCGTCGGCCAACGCCAGGTCGAGCACCTCGAGCAGCCGGGCCACCAGCTTGCGGTCCGAGACGGGGGTCAGGACCTCGATCCGGCGGTCGAGGTTCCTGCGCATGAGGTCCGAGGACCCCATGTAGATGCGCAGCGGTGGGTGGTCCCCGGTCTCGTCCATCGCCGCGTGCTCGGCGGTGAACGATGGATCTTCGTTGGACCACGGTGCGCCCCCGCCGAACCGGTAGATCCGGGAATGCTCGAGGAACTCGCCGACCACCGAGCGGATCTTGATCGTGTCCGAGAGACCGGGGATCCCGGGCCGGATCGAGCACAACCCGCGGACGATGAGATCGATCGGCACCCCGGCCATCGATGCGCCGTAGAGGGAGTCGATCACGGCCGGATCGGTCAGCCCGTTCAGCTTGAACACGATGCGACCGGCCGGGCCGGCGGCGGCCTGTTCCTCGATGAACTCGATCACCCGGTCGCGCGTGGTCACGGGGGAGACCAGGATCTGGCGGTAGTCGCTGTGCCGGCTGAAGCCGGTCAGGTGGTTGAACAGGTCGCCGAGATCCGTCCCGATGTCCTCGTCGGAGGTGAGCAGGCCGATGTCCTCGTAGATGCGGGCCGTCCTCGAGTTGTAGTTGCCCGTCCCGATGTGGCAGTAGCGGCGGATGCCCTCTTCTTCGCGGCGGACCACCAGGCACGTCTTTGAGTGGGTCTTCAAGCCGACCAGGCCGTAGACGACATGGACCCCGGCCTCTTCGAGTTGCTTGGCCCACCCGATGTTGGCCTGCTCGTCGAAGCGTGCCCGCAGCTCGACGACCGTCGCGACCTGCTTGCCCAGCTCGGCGGCCTGGATGAGCGACGCCACGATCGGGCTGTCACCGGAGGTCCGATACAGGGTCTGCTTGATCCCGATCACGTCGGGGTCCTGGGCCGCCTGGGCGACGAACGCCTCCACCGAGGTGGCAAACGAGTCGTAGGGGTGGTGCACGAGGACGTCGCGCTCGCGCAACACGGCGAAGATGTCCACCGGTTCTCCGGCCGCCGATGCCAAGGGCGGGGCCGTCATGGGCGTCCAGCTCTCCTCGTGGAGCTCGGGACGATCGAGCCCGTAGACGGCCCACAGCCCGGCGAGGTCGATCGGCGCCTCGATCGTGTAGACGTTGTCACCCGACACCTGCAGCTGCGCCGCCAAGAGCTCGCGCACCGGGTCGGCGGCCCCCGACCCGATCTCGAGGCGGACGGCCCGACCGAAGCGGCGCTGGCGCAGCTCCATCTCGATCGCCATCATGAGGTCGTCGGTGTCCTCTTCGAACGTCAGGTCGGCGTTGCGGGTCACCCTGAACACGTCGTGATGGCCGATCGTCATGCCGGGGAACAGAGTGTCGAGGTGGGCCGCGATGACCTGCTCCAACGGGACGACCCGCTCGCCGTCGGGCATGACGACGAAGCGGGGCAGCACCGGGGGGACCTTGACCCGGGCGATGCGCCGCTCGCCGGTGACCGGGTCACCGACCTCGACGACCAGGTTGAGCGAGAGGTTGGAGATGTAGG
>PKYA01000020.1 GCA_003133545.1 Acidimicrobiaceae bacterium
GAGGGCAAGCGCGGCTTCCCCCGCATCAAGCCCCCGTTCTTCCCCGCCGTGCACGGCCTCTACGGCGAGCCCACGGTGGTCAACAACGTCGAGACCATGGCCAACATCCCATGGATCATCACCAACGGGGGCGCCGCCTTCGCCGCGCTGGGCGAGGGGCGCTCCACGGGGACGCGGCTCTTCGCGCTGGCCGGACACGTGCGCAATCCCGGCGTGTACGAGCTCGAGATGGTCAAGACCACCTTCCGCGACCTCATGTACGCCCCGACCCTCGGCGGCGGCATCCGGGGCGGGAACGCGCTGAAGGCCTTCATCCCCGGCGGCGTTTCGGCGCCCTGGTTCGGGCCCGACCAGGTCGATCTTCCGCTCGGCCAGGACGAAGTAGGCCAGGCCGGCTCCATGCTGGGCTCGGGTTCGGTGGTGGTCATGGACTCCACCACCTGCGTGGTCCGGGCCGCCTGGCGCATCACCAAATTCTTCGCCCGCGAGTCGTGCGGGCAGTGCACCCCGTGCCGTGAGGGCTCGGGGTGGCTCGAGCGCATCCTCTATCGAATTGAGAACGGCGCCGGACGCGAGGAAGATCTCGATCTTCTCATGGACCTGTGTGACAACATCTCCCCCGGTGTGGCCTGGCCTCCGCAGCAGACGACCATCTGCGTGCTCGGCCCGTCGATCCCCTCGTCGATCGCCGCGGGCATCCGCATGTTCCGTGACGAGTACCTCGTCCACGTGAAAGAAGGGGGGTGCCCCTTTGCCTGAGTCCGACCAGACCCAGTCCCACTCCGACCAGATCAACCTCACGGTCGACGGGCGTCCCATAGTGGGCCGGCCGGGCGAGATACTCATCGCCGCCGCCGAGCGAGCCGGGACCTACATCCCTCGCTTCTGTTACCACCCGCGCATGGAGCCGGTGGGCATGTGCCGCATGTGCCTGGTCGAGGTCGACAGCCCGCGGGGGGCGACGCTGCAGCCGGCCTGTTACATCGCGGTGGCCGAGGGCATGGTGGTGGACACCACCTCGGAGAAGGTCAAGAAAGCGCAAGATGGAGTGCTCGAATTCCTCCTGGCCAACCATCCGCTCGACTGCCCCATCTGCGACAAGGGCGGCGAGTGCCCGCTGCAGGACCAGACCCTGGCCCACGGCCCCGGGGAGAGCCGCTTCGTCGAGGAGAAGCGCCACTTCGAGAAGCCGATCGCCATCTCGGATCTGGTGCTGCTCGACCGCGAGCGCTGCATCCAGTGCGCCCGCTGCACCCGCTTCGCCGCCGAGGTGGCGGGGGAGGCCCAGATCGACTTCGCCGGCCGCGGCGAAAGGGTGGAGGTGGCAACGTTCCCCACCGAGCCGTTCTCCTCGTACTTCAGCGGCAACACCGTGCAGATCTGCCCGGTGGGCGCGCTGACGGCGACGCCGTACCGCTTCACGGCCCGGCCGTGGGACCTCGACCAGGTGGAGTCCACCTGCACCACGTGCGCCGTCGGGTGCCGGGTGGCCGTGCAGTCCTCGGCGAACCGGCTCACCCGGCTCCTCGGCATCGACTCCGACCCGGTCAACCACGGCTGGCTGTGCGACAAGGGGCGCTTCGCCTACGAGTCGGTCAACGGCGACGAGGTGGATGCCTCCCCGGTCGCAGAGGCCGTGGCCGACGCGGCAGTCGACGTCGCACCGGCGACGGCCTCCCAGGTGGTCAGCCTCGGGGTCTCCCGGGGGCAGTTCCTCGGCGAGGCCCACGAGACGGGACGCTTCGAGCACGGCCGCCTGGTTGAGCCACGGGTCAGGAAGAACGGCGAGCTGATCGCCGTCAGCTGGAGCGAGGCGCTGGCCGAGGCGGCCGCCGGGTTGTCGGGAGCCAAGGACGCCGGCGGTCCCGCCGCCGTGGCGATGATCGGTGGCGCCCGGCTCACCAACGAGTCCGCCTATGCCTGGGCCAAGCTGGTCAAGGGAATCATCGGCACCGACTCGGTCGACGCGCAGCTGGGCGACGGGCTCCCCGCCGACCTGGTCCTGGGGCTGCCACGGGCGACCATCGACGCGGCCTGCGCCGCCGCCGTGCTGATCACCCTGGCCGGTGACCTGCGCGAGGAGCTCCCCGTCCTCTTCCTGCGCCTGCGCGAGGCGGTGGCGGGGTCGACCGAGCTGATCGAGATCGCACCCGCCCCGACTGCGCTGTCCGCCATGGCGACGGCCACCTTGCGCATCCGTCCGGGCGAGGCGCCCCTGGTGGCGCGGGCCCTGTGCGGCGATGCCGCGGCGACGACGAGCCTGGCCGAGCACCCCGAGGGCAGCGCCGTCAGCGCCGACGCCCTCGAGCGGGCACGCCAGGCCCTCTCGGCCCGGGCCGACGGCGAGGGCGTGGTCATCGTGCTGGGGCGGCCGTCCTACGCCGAATCGGGCGAGGTGGTGGCCGAGGCCGCGCGCGCGCTCGCCCGCTCCCTGCCCAAGGCCACGTTCCTCCCGGCCCTGCGCCGGGGCAACGTCTTCGGGGCGCTGGACATGGGGCTGGCCCCGGGCCTGTTGCCCGGCCGGGTAAGCCTGGAGACCGGCCGGGAATGGTTCGCGGCGGCCTGGGGCGCGGTGCCCGCAGCGACCGGTCTGGATACCGCCGGGATCCTCTCCTCCATGGCCGGTGAGGCGGCCGGACCTGATGCGGCCGGACCTGAAGCGGCCGGACCTGTCGCCGCCCTCATCTTGTTGGGCGCCGATCCGCTGAGCGACTTCCCCGATCGCGCCGTGGCCGAGCGCGCGCTCTCGGCCGGTCACTTCATCGTCGCCGTGACCGGGCATCCCTCGGAGTCGGTCGATGCCCACGCCGACGTCGTGCTGCCCTGCGCCGTGGCCCACGAGCGGCCTGGCACCACCACGAACATCGAGGGCCGCGTGAGCAGGCTCGGCCACAAGCTCACGGCTCCCGGGTTCGCGTGGCCCGACTGGATGATCGCCTCCGAGCTCGCGGCTGCACTGGGTGCCGACCTGGGCGTCAGCGGGGCCAACGACCTGGCCGACGAGATGCACCTCACCGCGCCCGCCTATTTCGGACTGACCCAGCCCGTTCTCGAATCCGACGCCGCGCACGACGGGGTCCTGCTGCCCATCGTCGCCGGGGGGGCGCCACGCCGCGAGGTCGACCCCATCGATCCCATCGCTCTGCCCGGTGTCGAGTCCGTGGAGCAGCAGGGTGCACCGCCCCGCAGCGGTTCCGCCGGGGGCGACGGTGCCGTCAGGGCCCGCATGGGCGCCCTGGGCGCGCGGCCGGCCGTGCTCTCGGGCGTCGCCGACGCCGGCGCTGCCGCCGTGCACATCCCCCCGGCCGACAGCTACGCCCTCCGCCTGGTGGCCACCCGTCGCCTCTACGACGCCGGGAGCTCCATGACCGGGTCGCCCTCGCTCACCCCGTTGGTGCCCGAGCTGGTGGCCCGGGCCAATCCCTACGATCTGGACCGGCTCGGTGCCCATACGGGCGACCGTGTCCGTGTGCGCTCCGCCCGGGGCGAGCTGGTGCTGCCGGCCGAGGCGGACGACGAGGTGCCGCGCGGTGCCGTGGCCGTCGACTTCAACGTGCCGGTCGGGCCCGGCGCCCCCGGCAATGCGGTGGCCACGCTCATCGACAGCCGGAACCCGGTGACCGACGTGCGACTGGAGTCGGTGTGATCGGCACCGTGTTCACCAGCCTGCAGAACACGCCCAACCAGGGCCTCGGTGATCCCCTCTTCGTCCACGGGGTGCACTGGGGCGTTTTGCTCATCGTGGTGGTCAAGGTGCTGGCCGCGTTCGTGGCGCTGCTCGTGGCGACGGCCATGATGATCTGGTTCGAGCGCAAGGTGATCTCGGACATGCAGAGCCGCATCGGCCCCAACCGCGCCGGCCCGTGGGGCCTGCTGCAGACGCTGGCCGACGGTACCAAGCTCGTTTTCAAGGAGGACCTCCTCCCGGAGGAGGCGGACACCTTCACCTTCAAGCTGGCGCCCTACCTCTCGGTGATCCCGGCCTTCATCACGTTCGCCGTCGTGCCGGTGGGCGGCATTATCACGCTGGGCTCGCATACCTTCGAGCTCCAGGTGGCCGATCCCCCGATCGGCATCCTGCTCGTGTTGGCCATGTCGGGCATCGCCGTCTACGGCGTCATGCTGGCCGGCTGGTCGTCGGGCTCGAAGTACCCGCTCCTCGGTTCGGTGCGGGCGTCGGCCCAGGTCATCTCCTACGAGGCTGCGCTCGGCATGACGGTGGTCACCGTGGTGCTCGTCAGCCACTCGCTCTCGACCCGGGCCATCGTGGCGGCCCAGTCCAACGGGTTCTGGCATTGGAACCTGATCCGGCTGGGCTTCCTCCCCTTCATTTTCTTCATGATCGCCATCACGGCCGAGCTCACCCGGCCCCCCTTCGACCTCACCGAGGCCGACTCCGAGCTGGTGGGTGGCTTCCACACCGAGTACTCGTCCATCCGGTTCGGCATGTTCTACCTGGCCGAGTTCATGAACACCATCACCATGTCGGCCGTCGTCGTCACCCTCTTCTTCGGGGGTCCCAACGGGCTCATCCCGCCCATCCCCGGTGCCACCATCTACATGCCGCTCATCTGGTTCTTCCTCAAGACGGTGGCCTTCTGCTTCATCTACGTGTGGTTCCGCGCCGCCTTGCCCCGCCTGCGCTACGACCAGCTGATGGACCTGGGCTGGAAGCGGCTCATTCCCCTGACTCTCGCCTGGCTGCTGGTGGTGGCCGCCGTGGTCATCTGGCACTGGCAGGGCCTCATCATGGTGCCCGTGGTGGTGGCGGCCGCAGTGCTGCTCGTCCGGGCCACCCGCCTGGGTGCACACCGCAGCGAGCAGGAGTCCGTCCTCCCCGCGGTGGGACGGCGGGTCACCCCGGCCCCTCGCCCGCGCCCGACGCAAGGAGTGGATGCGTAGTGGGCGTGGGCGACGAGTTGAAGGACCAACTCAGTTTCTTCGGCGGGTTCAAGCTGACCTTCCAGCATCTGACCCGCCCCCGGGTCACGACGTCGTATCCCGACGAGAAGAAACCCAAGCAGCCGCGCCAGCACGGCCGCCACGTCCTCAATCGCTACGAGGACGGCATGGAGAAGTGCATCGGCTGCGAGCTCTGTGCCGGCGTGTGCCCGGCGGATTGCATCTACGTGCGCGGGTTGGACAACCCGCCCGATCACCCGGTTTCGCCGGGGGAGCGCTACGGCTACGTCTACGAGATCAACTACCTGCGCTGCATCCACTGCGACATGTGCGTGGAAGCCTGTCCGACCGAGGCCATCACCGAGTCGAAGCTGTTCGAGTTCTCCTTCTCCAACCGCTCCGATGCCATCTACACCAAGAACGAGTTGCTGGTGGACGACCGCGGCTTCCCGCAGAAGCTCCCGTGGGAGGACTGGCGCGAGGGCGACGACATGATGACCTCGGGCTGGATGCGGGCCACGTCGCCGTCCGGCAGTGCCGCCTATGAGGGTGAGGTGCAGTGGTCGGCCGAGCTCGGCTACGGCGTCCGCGCCCCCGAGGGCGGCCAGTCGGGGCAGCGCGACGACGAGCGCACCGGGTCCAAGCCCCTGCGCCAGATCCTCGAGGCGCACCTGCTCGCCGAGGACATCCCCCTGGCCCACCGGGGCATGCAGGGCCGGGTGTGGCGGGCCAAGATCGGGGCCGAGCGCAACAAGAAGAAGATGGAAGCAATGCGGGTCCGGATGCAAGAGATGCGCGCCGCCCGCAAGTCGATCAAGGCAGCCAAGGCGGCCAAGGCGGCGACGCCGGTCGAGCCGGCCGAATCGCCCACGTCGGCCGACGCAGCAGACCACAGCGAGGAAGGAGCCTGATGCTCCACCTCTCCCTCGTCGTGGCTTCGACGCGCCCGACCTGGCCGGACATCCTCGTCTTCGCCGCCAGCGCCGCGGTGATCGTGGTCGGCGCCCTCGGCGTGGTGACGTCGCGCCACCCGGTTCACGCCGCGTTGAGCCTGGTGATGACCTTGTTCGGTGTGGCCGTCCTGTTCATTGAGCAGGATGCGGACTTCCTGGCCGCCGTGCAGATCATCGTCTACGCCGGCGCCATCGTCGTGCTCTTCCTCTTCGTGATCATGTTCCTCGGCGTGGACCGCCGCGAGGACGTGGAGGTGGAACCGCTCGGGGGCCAGCGGCCGCTGGCGTTCGTCATGCTCGCCATCACCCTGGCCGGGGTCATCGCCATGCTGGCCACCGCGCATTGGGTGACCGGCGCCCACCAGGTTGTCGGTCCGATCCAAGGACCCATCACCAAGAGTGCCGGGGCGCCATCGGGCGAGGTGGCCCAGCTGGGCAAGCAACTCTTCACGACCTACCTGTTCGCTTTCGAGGCCACGGCGGCCCTGCTGGTCATCGCCGTCGTGGGCGCCGTGGTGCTGGCCCGCCGGCCGGGCCTGTCGGAGAAGGCCGATCGGGCCGAGCAGGCCGAGCGGGCCGAACGCTCCGGTCAGGGGGTGGCGTCATGAGCCTTTCTGCCGGGTGGTACCTCGGCTTGGCGGCCCTGGTCTTCTCCATCGGCGCCATCGGCCTCTTGGTGCGGCGCAACGTCCTGATCATGTTCATGTGCATCGAGCTGATGCTCAATGCCGCCAACCTGACGTTCGTCACCTTCGCCCGGGTGCTCAACGACATCGGCGGGCAGGCCATCGTCTTCTTCGTCCTCGTGGTGGCGGCGGCTGAGGTGGTGGTGGGCCTCGGCATCGTGGTCACCAACTTCAGGCGCCGCTCGACCACGGTGGCCGACGACCTGCATTCGCTGAAGGGCTGACCCGTACCGTGCTCCATGTCGCCTACCTCATGCCTCTGTTTCCGCTGGCCGGGTTCCTGGTCCTGGTGGCGGCCGGGCGTCGCATCGGCGACCCGGTGGCAGGGTGGATCGGCACGCTCGCCGTGGCCGCGGCATTCGTGGTGGCCTGCCTGACCCTGGGAGGTCTGCTCAATCAGCCCGACGCCCACCGGCTGTTCGTGCACGACTACTTCACGTGGTTCCATGTCGGCGGGCTGAACGTGCCCGTGGGGATTTTGGTGGATCCGCTCTCGGTCACCATGGTGATGTTCATCACCGGGGTGAGCATGGTGATCCATCTGTACTCCATCGCGTACATGAAGGGTGACCCGGACTACCCGAAGTTCTTCATCTACATGAACCTCTTCGTGTTCTCCATGCTGGTCCTGGTGCTGGCGAACAACCTCTTGCTCACCTTCGTCGGGTGGGAGGGCGTGGGCGTGTGCTCCTACTGGCTCGTCTCGTTCTGGTTCCACCGCGATTCGGCCGCCTCGGCGGGCAAAAAGGCGTTCATCTATAACCGCATCGGCGACGCCGGCTTCCTGCTGGCCATCTTCTTGATCTTCGAGAAGACCGGGACCGTGCAGTACACCGGAGGCCCGGGCGGGGGGATCTTCGGGCAGCTCCACCATCTCGGCGGTGGGACGGGAACGGCGGCGGTGCTCCTCCTCTTCTTGGCCGCTACCGGCAAGTCGGCGCAGATCCCGCTGTTCAACTGGCTCCCCGACGCCATGGAGGGCCCCACGCCGGTCTCGGCGCTCATCCACGCCGCCACCATGGTGACCGCCGGGGTGTACCTCCTCTGCCGCATGAACCATCTGCTGGCGCTGACGCACGCGGGCATGGAGGTGATCGCCATCATCGGCGGCGTGACCGCGTTCGTGGCCGCCACCATCGCCTGCGCGCAACAGGACATCAAGAAGGTGCTGGCGTTCTCGACGATCTCGCAGATCGGCTACATGATCCTGGCCGTCGGCTCGGGGGCCTATGTCGCCGCCATCTTCCTCATGGTGTCCCACGCCTTCTTCAAGGGCCTGCTGTTCCTGGGTGCCGGCTCGGCCATCCATGGCCTCGACAACGAACAGGACCTCAAGCGCATGGGTGCGCTGCGCAAGACGATGCAGTGGACGACCATCACCTTCACGGTCGGCTGGCTGGCCATCGCCGGCATCCCTCCCCTTGCCGGCTTCTGGTCTAAGGGCGACGTCTTGGACAATGTGTACTCCCACTACAAGGTCCTCTGGTTCCTGGGCCTGATCACCGCCGTGCTCACCGCCTACTACATGACGCGCCTGCAGGTCTTGGCCTTCGGAGGCGAGCCGCGCTGGGACAAGATCGGTCCGCACGGCGAGCCGCCGCTCCACGCGCCGCATGAATCGCCGTGGGTGATGCGGCTGCCCCTCGTCATCCTCGCGGTGGCCGCCTTCTTCGGCGGCCTGCTGGACCTGCCGTGGATCCATCACGACTCCTTCGAGGGCTGGCTGGGCCCGGTCTTCGCCGGGAGCCTCTACAACGATCATCTCCACGCGGGCGGCGAGTGGGCGCTCGCGCTCACTGACCTTGCGGCGGCCCTCATCGGCGTCATCGTCGGTTTCGCCCTGTGGCGCGGAGCTCAGGTGGACAAGCCCCAGCTCGAGCCGCAGTTCCTCCAGCGGGTCTGGTACTGGGATGACTTCTACGACGCCCTCATCGGGCGTCCGAGCCAGAAGCTGGCCACCTTCTGCGCCTGGGTGGTCGACGTCCGCATCATCGATGGCGCGGTCAACGGCATGGCCAGTGTGGTGCGCGCCACCGGTTCCGCCACCCGCAAGCTGCAGAGCGGGTACGTGCGCAACTACGCGCTGGGCATCGCCGTGGGCATGGCCGCGCTCATCGTGTTCCTGCTCAGCCGGACGTGGTGGTCGTGACCCACAGCGTCCCTTTCTTGACCCTGCTCATCTTGTTGCCGGCCGCCGGCGCACTGGGCCTCGCCCTGCTGGGCTTCGACCGCCGCTTCAACAAGGAGCTCGCCGACGCGCTCGGGATCCTGGTATCGCTGGCCACCCTGGTGATCGCCGTCGTCGCGCTGGTCACCATGAAGGAGCATTTCGGCGGGTACCAGTTGGTCTCGAACCACACCTACACCGGGGAGGCCCTCGGCGTGCGCTGGTTCCTGGGCGTCGACGGGATCTCGATCTTCCTCGTCCTCTTGACCGTCGTGTTGTTCCCGATCGTCCTGCTGTTGGGGCAGTCCAAGACGAACAGCCGGGCGTACGCCGCCTGGATGCTGCTGCTCGAGGCAGCCGTGCTCGGCAGCTTCCTCTCCTTGGACCTGATCGTCTTCTTCCTCTTCTTCGAGCTCACGCTCGTGCCCTCCTACTTCATCATCGCGGGCTGGGGGCACGAGCGGCGCGCCTACGCCGCGGTGAAGTTCTTCCTCTACACGTTCTTGGGCTCGGCCTTCTTGCTGGTGGGCATTCTGGCCCTGGCCTTCATCCATCAGTCCCAGACCCACGTGCTCACGTTCTCTTTGACAGCCCTGGAGCACACCCACCTCTCCTCTTCCACCGAGATCCTGTTGTTCTTGGCCTTCACATCGGCCTTCGCGATCAAGGCGCCACTCTTCCCTTTTCACACGTGGTCGCCCGACGCCTACACCGAGGCCCCAGCCGGAGGCTCGGTGGTCCTCTCGGGTGTCCTGGCGAAGTTGGGGACGTACGGGATCATCCGCTTCGATCTCAACCTCTTCCCGCACGCCACCCGCACATTGGCGCCGCTCATCCTCACCCTGGCGGTCATCGGCATCATCTACGGCGCCATCGTGGCCTGCGCCCAGCGCGATATGAAGCGCCTCGTTACCTATTCCTCCCTGGCGCAGATCGGCTTCATCGCGCTGGGTACCTTCGCGCTGAGCACGCAGGGACTGTCGGGCGCGGTACTGCTCATGTTGAACCACGGACTGATCGTGGGCGGCCTCTTCTTCGTCATCGGGTTCATCTATGAACGCCGCGGCACCTGGCAGACGGGCGAGCTGCGCGGGCTGCAGAAGGTGGCGCCGGTGATGGCGGGGGTGTTCACCGTCTTGATGATGGCCTCCATCGGGGTGCCCGGCCTGAACGGGTTCGTCAGCGAGTTCCTGGTCCTCGTCGGTACCTTCCTGACCCATCGCTGGTGGGCCGTGGTGGCCGTCATCGGGGTCATTGTCGCCGCCATCTACCTCCTGTGGGCCTACCAGCAGGTCTTCCACGGGGTGCCCAAGCCCGAGGACGAGAAGACCCGGGATCTGTCCTGGATGGAACGCGTGGCGGTGGCGCCCCTGATCATCCTCATCGTCTTCTTGGGCGTCTTCCCCAAGCCCGTCCTTGATCGCATCGACCCCTCGGTGAACGAACTGGTGGCGCACGTCGAGAAGGCCACCGGCCACTACCAGCCGGCGGTGGCCACCAGGGGACCAGCGGCGGCGGAGGGACGGCCATGATCGGCGCGCTGCTGGCCGCTTCCGCCCCCACCGTGTCGAGCGCGGCCGACCGGATCCCCATCCCCTCTATCCGCTACCTGAGCATCATGCCGCCCATCATCATGATCGGCGGCGCGGTGCTCCTCCTGGGCCTGGCCTCTTTGGTCTCGCGCCCCTTGCGCGTCAGGGTCAGCACCATCGGGAGCGTCATCATCTCGGGCAGCGCGCTGGGGGTCGCCATCTGGCAGTGGACCGACGTGCAGTCACACGGCGCGCACACCTACATCGCCCATGCCGTCGTGATGGACGGCTTCAGCGTGCTGGTGACCATGCTCATCGCCATCGCCATGCTCCTCACGGCGCTGGTGGCCGACGGCTACCTGACGCGGGAGGGCATCAGCGGGGCGGAGTTCCACGTCCTGGCTCTCGTGTCCGCCGCGGGGGCGATGCTGATGGGGTTGGCCAACGACCTGATCATCATCTTCTTGGGGCTCGAGATCCTCTCCATCGCGCTCTACGTCCTCACGGCGTTCAACCACCGCCGCGCCGCTTCGGGCGAGGCGGCGCTCAAGTACTTCATCCTGGGTGGGTTCTCCTCGGCGATCTTCGTGTACGGGATCGCCCTCACCTATGGCGCGACGGGCTCCACCAATCTGACCCAGATCGCCGACTACCTCTCGAAGAACGTGGTGCTGACCAACGGCCTGCTCCTGGCCGGTCTGGCGTTGATGCTGGTGGGCTTCGCCTTCAAGGTCGCCGCCGTGCCGTTCCACATGTGGACTCCCGATGTCTACGAGGGCGCGCCCACGCCCGTCACCGGCTTCATGGCCGCGGTAGCCAAGGCGGGCGCCTTCGCGGCGCTGCTGCGCGTGCTGTTCTCCTCGCTGGGGGTGATCACGAGCGACTGGCAGCCGATCGTCTATGCCCTGGCCGTGCTCTCCCTTGTTCTCGGCGCGGTGGTCGCCTTGCGTCAGCGCGACGTCAAGCGCATGCTGGCCTACTCGTCGATCAACCACGCCGGCTTCATCCTCCTCGGCGTCGAAGCGGGCACCTCGCGCGGGGTGAGCGCGTCGCTGTACTACCTGTTCGCCTACATGTTCATGACGATCGGGAGTTTCGCCATCGTGACCGTGCTCGGTCGTGAGGGTGACAGCGACCACGACCTCACTCGTTACCGCGGCCTGGCCCAGCGCCAGCCCCTGTTGGCCCTCTGCTTTGCCGTACTGCTCCTGGCCCAGGCCGGGGTACCCTTCACCACCGGTCTGTGGGCGAAGCTGGAGGTCGTCCTGGCCACCGTTTCGGCCGGCGCGGTGCCGCTCGGCGTCATCGCCATGGTCAGCGCCGCCGTGGCGGCCTTCTTCTACCTCAGAGTGGCCGTGCTCATGTACGCCTCGAAGCCCGAGGTGACCGGGGAGACGGGAGAGAGTGGCGACGAGGGTGCCCGCCCACCGGCCTGCCCCGACCCGGGGGCCCAGATCGGCTGGGCCACGCCGCAAGCCGCGTCCGGCACGGTGACCACGTTGAACGCCGAGCTCTTGTTGGCGGGCGAGGAGGCCGCGCCCTCGGGTGAGGCGGAGCCGACGGTGGTGCGGGTCCCCGCGCTCACCGGCGTTTCCATCGGGCTGTGCGTAGCCGCCACCGTGGTCTTCGGGATCATCCCTGCCCCGTTGGTCGACTTCGCCAACCGCGCCACGCTGCTCTTTCTCGGTCACTGACCACTTTGGCGGCCCCGATCGCCCTCCGCCATCCCCACATGACGGATGCGCCAGTCATGCGTGATGCGGGGGCCGCTCCCTTTGTTGGCGCTCAGACCAGCACGTGTCGCACGTGTCGCACTTTCCGCCGCACCCCGAGTGCCCGCAGCGGGCGCACGTGGTCGGCGGGGGACCGGTCATGTACGCCGTGTGCCCGCAGTCCCGGTAGGCGCGGCCCGGCGTACCTCGCTCGCCTCACGGTCGCCATTGCTGTTGGCGCCTTCGTTTCCGTTGCTGTCGCCGTCGTGCATGGCCGCCAGAACCTCTTCGGGCACGGCAGGCCCGGAGCGCTTGGTGGTGCCGGTGGTGAGGAGGCGGCCGATGACGGGGACCTCGGTGAGGGATTCGGCCCGCATGATCTGGACGACGACGGGGACGAACTGTTCGGCCGAGTCGAAGACGATGTAGCGGGGGAGCCATTGCGGCTCGTACTTGGCGTTGAAGCGCCACAGTGACTCAATCTGGAGTATCCCCGAGAGGCGGCGCAGCGCCCAACGCTCCACCCGTTGGGTCACCCCGTCCCCCGACTCGCCGTCGAGGATGGAGCGCATGGCGGCAAAGTTGAGGCTGAGTCCCTTCATGCCCATGTCCTTGAGGAAGGTGATGGTCGAGCAGAGGGCGAAATCCAAGAGCCCATTGGGGTGCTCGCCCGGGTCACGGCGCATGAGGTCGAGCGAGTAGCCGCCGATGGCCGTCGAGGGAACGAACTGGCATATGGCCACCGGTGCCCCGTCGGGTCCTTCGACCAAGGTGAGCAACAGCCCGGTGTCGCGGGCGTCGAACAGGCGGCCGAGCATCATGGAGAAGCCGCGTTCCTGATCGCCCCGGCGGCTCTTGTGCATGAGCTCGACCAGGCGGGCCGCGTCCTCGGGGTCCAGATGCGCCGGGTCCAAGAAGCGCACCGTGTAGCCGTAGCGCGCCACCCGGTTCACCGCCTGACGAAGCCCCTTCATCTTGCCGCCCTCGAGCGAGAAGCGGCGGGGGTCCACGACCGCCTCGTCACCTATGTAGAGGAAGCGCATCCCCGATGCCTGATAGGTGGGGAGCCAGGCCTCGCCGGCCGCCATCACACCGAGCCCCCAGCCTTGGCGGTCGACGTAGCGGCGGAAGGCGTCCCACACGTGGCCCCGTTCGCTGAAGGGGCCGATCGGATCGGGGGAGACGAGGCAGACGCCGCCGAACACGGCATAGGCGACCATGGAGTCACGGTGGAAGAACCACTGCTTGTCGTCGCGCAGTGCGAAGTAGTCCAAGGTCCCGGTGCCGTGACGGCGGACGATGTCCCGCGCCCGCAGTTCGGCGGCGCGCCGACCGGCCGCCGCCCGGCCCGTCGACAGCCGCCGGTCCACCACCGGTCGGGTGAGCTGGTAGAGACACAGCACGATCAGGCTGAGGCCGATGGCGAGAAGGCTCACCGAGGCGTAGCGGTTGATGTGCGACGGGAAACGGACGTCTTGGATCCCCACCAGGCGCTCGGCCGCCCCCAAGAGCACATGGGGCCAGCCGGGCAGCGTCCGGTGGTGCACCCGCGCCGCCAACTCCACGCCGAGGAAGGCGGCCAGGGTGGCCGTGACGCCTCCGGCGGCCAGGATGAGGAAGGCCGAGCGCAAGGTGCCGTGCTCGGTCTGGGCCCGGAAGCGCTCCCTCTGCACAATGAGCAGGGTGAGGACGCCCGCGCAGACCAACAGCGTGATCACGTCGGCGGCATGGACGATGTGGAGGGCCAGGGACGCCGCCAGCAGCGTCACCGCCACCAGCCACGAGCGCCGCTGACCCTTCAACACGCCACGCGACAGCATGATCATCCCGATCCCCGAGATGGCCACGAGGGCTCCAGCGGCCTGGACCACCTCAATGGGTAGGTACTGCGAAATCAGGTGCAGGTGGGCGCGGACAGGAGTTGTCACCGAGGAAAGTAAGTCGATCAGTCCGGCGGCGAACAACGCGGTGGCGGCAATACGGCGGATGCGGCGGACGCTGATGCGGTCGGCGGCCACATCGGGAGCCGGGGGCCACGAGGCGCCGCCGGGCCAGCTCGCCACCAACTCGGGATGGAGATCGGCCGCCTTGGTCCGCCCTTTGACCACGGCGTCTTGGGTCAGCAGGCGCTCGCCCAGAGTGGACAGCGGCAGGTCGACCTCGGCGTGCATGAGCCGGATGTGGAGATCGGCGCCGGTCTCTAGCTCGAGAACGGACTCCTGGCGGTGATGCAAGAAGGTGGGCGGGAGACCGAAACGGCCCCGGTGCTCGTGCACGATTTCCGAGGTGGCACCGGGGCAGGCGAAGAAGCCCGAGTCGAGCTGGGTGAGCTCGGGCACGAGCGCACCACCGACGATCACCCCCGCAGCGCCGCTGTGAATGGCGGCTCGGGTTACGTCGAGCACGTCCTCTCCGTCGAGTGTCAACAGGGCGTGCGCCGTCGAGCGCGCACCTTGGGTACGGGCCCCTCCCATCGACCAGGGCGACGGGAGCCCTTCGCCCCCCCGGGCGCGCCAGATGGCACGGGAGGTGACGGCGACGATCACCGCCAGGACGGCGAAGACGACGATGCAGAGACCAAGGGTGGCGAGCAGGCGTGAGAACCACGAGGCGTCGTAGGCATGCTGGAGGGCGCTCTGTTGGCGGGGGGAGCGGAGCACGTGCCCGAGTCCGTCGACGACGAAGTCCCACCGCAAGAGGAACGCCACCGCGGCGAACAGCAAGGGAGGCGCCCACAGGTAGCGCCGCAGGCGTCGATAGAGCAAGCGCGAGGTGACGAAGCGTCGGGCCAGGCGGGGGTCGTCCAGGCGATCCATCCCGGCCAGCCACGGTCGCTCCTCGCTCGGCCGCTCGTCGGTGGGGGGATTGGTGTCCGGGCGCAGCGTGCCGGTGCGGACGAGGACCGTGCGGGCGCCGGTCCCGGTCATGCAGTGCAGATCGAGGGCCACCTCGCGCGACACGCCCAGCGGGGTGAGGACGCCGGACAGTTCGTCGCCCGAGTCCGCCTCCATGATGACCAGCACCTGGGAGTCGGGCCGGCAAGCGAAGGCGGCCAAGGCCGCGGTCAGTTCTCCATGGGCCCGCAGTGCGTCGGCCGGACCCGGTTCGTCGGGGCAGCCGAGGGCGATGAGCTGGCCGCAGATGACGACGATGCCCGGGCCCTGCCAGTCGGCCAGCTTCGCCGCGATGTCGCGACAGGTGGATTCCGAGCTCGGTGATGGCCGGCGGGGCAGCAGCAGGTCACCGAGCACCATGACCCGACGGCCGAGGGCCACTTCGACGGGCACCGCGCGCTGAAGTCTGCTGTTCTCGGTCATGCTGCTCCCATCGTCTCACCTACGGCGGCCCGACACCTCGGTCTTGAGTCGGATTTGGTCCCGAATGGGCCACCGGCCTGGCCTATAAGCTGGACTTTCGTGCGTGGCAGGGGACGGCCCGACCTGAGCCGCCCGCCCAATTGGCGCTGGCACGACGAGGACGCGGCACCGGCGGGGGGCCCGGCGGTGGTCTTCGATATCGACGGCGTGCTCTCCGATGCCGCCGGACGACAGCATTTCTTGGAGCGGGGGACCCGCGACTGGTCGGCCTTTTTCGAAGCCTGCGGCGACGATCCGGTGATCGAAGAGATCGCCCGGCTCCTCGAATTGCTCGACTCGTCACTCGCCGTGGTGCTGCTCACCGGACGGCCGCTGCGCGTGCAGCCCCAGACGGTGGCCTGGCTCCACCGTTATGGCCTGCGCTGGGATCTTCTCGTCATGCGTGATCGGACGGATCACGCGCAGGTCACGTCGTTCAAGCACGGGGTCGTGGGCGACCTGCGGGCGCACGGTTTCGACCTGCGGCTGGCCTTCGAGGACGATCCGTCCAATCACGCCATGTACGTGGCCGAGGGCATTCCCTGCGTCTACATCCACTCTGGCTATTACGAGTGAGCTCTTACGCGTGAGGGACGACCCACGCGTGCACGACGCGACCAGCCCGCTCCCAGCGCGACGAGAGCCAGCAGCAAGATGGGCAGGTCGCCGAGGTGGTCATACACGGTGAAGCCGCGGCGCAATGCGACGGTCGCCGTGAGGACCTTGCGCCGTCCGAGGACAGAGCGCGCCAGGACCCGCCCCCTCTGATTCACGACGGAGCTGTAGCCGGTTGGTGCCGCCTGGATGAGATCGCGCCCTGTCTCGACTGCCTGTACGGCGTCGGCGGCCACCTCTTGGGTGGGGACCTGCGTCGTGGCGTACGAGGACGTGTTGGTGGGGACGATCAACAACTCGGCCCCGGCCCGCACCGAGGTGCGGCTGCGCCCGGCGTAGAAGACCTCGAAGGACACCAAGGTGCCGAGCGGACCGGCCGGGGTCCGCAGCAGCCCGCTCCCGTGTCCAGGCACCGCGTCGAGCGGAACCCCGGAGAGGCCGGCGAAATGGGCGAAGAAGGACCGGTACGGGACGTACTCGCCGAAGGGGACCCGGTGCACCTTCTCGAAGGTGCCGACAATCCGGCCTGCGGGATCCCAGGCCACGATCTCATTGCGGAACGTGGTGGGCGAAGCCGGCTCGGTGACCCCGGCCACCAGCGTCGCGTCGAGACGCCGCGCCATCTCCGACATCTGCGCCGCCTGGGCCGAGCCGCGCAGCGGCTCCGCAAGGGCGATGACGTCCTCGGGCCACAGCACGAGCGCCGGGCGCGGGGACGCCGCGTCGAGGGCACGGGTGGCGGCCACCTGGGCGGCGAAGACGCTGGCGGGTGGCACCTCTTCGTGGTCGACTCCCCGCCGCCCCCCGCCCTGCACCAGGGCGACCGAGAGGGAACGGACGGGTGGCCCGCCGTCGGGCGCCACCGCTCCGACCACGACGGCGAGCCCGAGCGCGGCGAGGATCCCGATGCCCCGCCACGGCGACGCGCCACCCCCGGTTCCGCCCGCTGCCCGCCGCCACCGCCGCCTCCACGCGCACCACGCGCTCGCCAGGCCCACGCCCCCGGCCCACACCCCGGCGGTGAGGAGAAGCGGTCCGCCGAGCCGGGCCAGCTGCAACAGGGGACCGTCCGCCTGCCCCAAGAAGACGCCGCCGAGCGGGAGGCCGCCGAACGGCCAGGTCCAGCGGATGGCCTCGGCCAGGGTGGCGGCGCCGACGAAGGCGGGCGCCCTGCCCCGCAACGGTGGGGTGAGCCCGGCCGCCACGGCGAAGAAGAGCGCCTCGAGGGCGATGAGGACGACGGCCCCGTACCAGTTGAAGGACTTGGCCCATATGAGCCCGGGGCCGTAACAGCCCAACCCGGCCAACCAGCCCGACCACAGCCGGGACCGCAGGCGCAGGCCGGCCAGCCGCCAATAGAGCAGGGCGGCGCCGGTCAGTCCCAGGGGCCACCATCCCCACGGTGGCAGCGAGAGGGCGAGGAGCACGCCGGCGCCGAGCGACGGCAGCGCAGTGCGCCCGCGCCGCCCAGCGGTGCTCACGTGATGGCCCGCGCCGCTGCCTTTCCGCTGGCGATGCAGGCCGGGATCCCCACCCCCCGGTAGGCCGACCCCGCCACGGCGATCCCCCCCAGCCGGGCCACGGCGGACTCCACGCCCGTCGTGCGCAGGAGGTGGTGCACCCGGTATTGGGGGAAGGCCTCGGGCCAGCGGGCCACCATGGATGCCGGCGGCTCCCCCGTCACGCCCATGAGCACAGCGAGCTCCTCCCACACTCGGTGGACCAGCTCGACGTCACTCCACGAGCGGGCGCGGTCATCGCCGAAGCGCCCGACCGATGCGCGCAGCAGGACCTCACCCTCCACCGCCAGATGGGGCCACTTCTGCGAGAGGTAGGTGCAGGCCGTCACGGCCAGCGGTTCGCCGCCGGGCCCGGGCGGGCTGCGCCGGGGCACGAGGAACCCGGTGCCGACCAGCGGGGAGGCCAGCGCGTCGACGGGCACGCACACGGTGACCAGTGTCACCGAGGCGTAGGGGATGTGGGAGAGCAGCGAGGCCGCTTCGTCATCGTGCGCCTGGAGGAGGCGGCTCGCCGCCGGAGCAGGGACGGCGAGTACGACGGCGTCGGCCTCGCTGCTCGTCCCACCGGCGGTGACGGCCCACCCGCCGCCGTGGCGCTCCAGCCCCTCGACGGGAGTTCCGCAACGGATCTCCACCCCCCGCGCGGCGAGGGCGGCGGCGAGGTGGCTGACGAGTGACGCCATGCCGCCCTCGAGGGCCCAGAACAACGGTGGTGCATCGTCCGAGGGCGGGGACACCTCGTTGCGCAGGGCCCGCATGAGGCTGCCTCGCTTGTCTGCGGCGGTCAGGAGGGGCGGGAACGTGGCCGCCGCCGACATGTCGTCGACCGATCCGGCGTGGATCCCGCCGATGAGCGGGTCCACCAGGCGGTCGGTGACCCGCTGCCCGAGTTTGCGCGCCACCAGTGGGCCGATGGAGCGGTCGCCGATGGGGCCGCGCACGTCGGGGCGCGGGAGCACGAGGTCACGGGCGAGGCCCAGCTGGCCACGCAACCCGAGGACGCCGGCGCGGGACGCCGGCCAGAACCGGGTGGGGATGCCGAGCGCCAGGCCCTCGGGCAAAGGGCGCACCCGCCCGCGGACCCAGACGCCGGCACCACGCCCGGCGATCGGGACCAGCGCATGCCCGAGGCCTATCTCGCGGCAGAGGTCGAGCGCCTCGGGGCGGCGCCCGAGAAACCCATCCGGGCCGGTGTCGACCGTACGGCCGCCGAAGGGCTCGCTGCGGAGCGCGCCGCCCAGTCGGGCGGTGGACTCGAGCACGACGACCGAGTTGTCGCCACCGGCCAGCTCCCAGGCCGCGGCCAGCCCGCTGATGCCGCCACCGACCACCACCACGCGGCGCACGTTCGTCTCAGCTCTGTGGTGCCCCGGCGACGCCAGCCGCGGCGCGGGCGATGACGTCGGCCAGGACGCCGATGAAGCGCGGATCGTCGTTCAGCGAGGTCGTGCGGGCGTAGGCCACCCCGGCGTCCGCCGCCACGGCGGCGAGTTCCACGTCGAGGTCGTAGAGCACCTCGAGATGATCGGCGACGAAGCCGATCGGGCAGACCACGATGCCGTCGGGCCGCGCCGCGCCGCTGGGGTCCGCCAGGTGGCGCACGGTGTCGCGCACGTCGGGACCCAGCCACGGCTCGGGCGTGCGCCCGGCACTCTGCCAGGCGACGTGCCAGCGGTCGATGCCGGCCGCCGCGGCCACCAGCCGCGCCGAATCCGCCAATTGGTCAGGGTAGGTGTCGCCCTCGTCGCGTACCCGCGCCGGCAACGAGTGCGCGGTGAAGATGACGTCGGAGCGCCCGGGCCGGTCCGCCGCACCGAGCGACGCCAGCGCGGCGGTGACGCGCCCGGCCAGGAGGTCCACCAGTGCCGGCTCGGCGTACCAGCAGCACACGGGGACGAAGGGGCAGCTCCCGCCGAGCGCCGCCTCGGCGCGGGCGAGGTACTCCCCCGATCCCATCGATGAGCCGTGCGGGGTGAGGACGAGGCCGACGACCTTCTCCACCCCCGAGGCGGCCAGCTTGGCGGCGGCGTCCTCAATGAGGGGTTCGGCGTGCTTGGCGCCGTAGGCCACCACGTAGCGCTCCGGCGCCCGCTGGGCCAGCGCAGCGCGCACGGCGTCGACCTGGGCCATGGTCCGCTCGGTCAACGGGGAGACGCCACCGATCGCCGCGTAGCGCCGTTCCAGGTCGGCCAGTTGCTCTGCCGAGGGCGGCCGGCCGCGCCGGATGCGCGTGTAGAAGGGCGCGATGTCCTCGGGACGCCGCGGGGTGCCGTGCGCCATCACGAGCACCCCGACCTGACTCATGCGCGCTGGCTCTCGGCGTGCACGAGGTCGACCACCGCGCTCAGGATCCCGATGTCGGCCTCGGGCAGCACCCCGTGCCCGAGGTTGAAGATGTGGCCGGTGCCGCTTCCGTCGGCGGCGCCCTCGGCCAGCACCTGCCGGGCGGCCGCCTCGACGACGGGCCACGGCGCCACGCACAGCGCGGGATCCAGGTTGCCCTGCACGGCATGGTCGGCCCCCACCCGGGTGCGGGCCACGTCGAGCGGCACCCGCCAGTCCACGCCGATCACGTCGGCGCCGGCGGTGGCCATCAGTCCCAGCAGCTCCCCGGTGCCCACGCCGAAGAGGATGGTGGGGACCCCGAGGTCGGCGATCCCCTCGAGCACGGCTCGGGTCGTGGGCAGCACGAAGCGCTGGTACTCGGAGGGGGAGAGCGAGCCGGCCCAGCTGTCGAAGAGCTGCACGGCCTGGGCGCCGGCTTCGATCTGGGCCCGCAGGAAGGCGACCGACATGGCGGCCAGCCGCTCCATCAGCTGACCCCACAGCGCGGGGTCGCTGTGCATGAGCGACTTGACCTTGGTGAACGTCCGCGACGGGCCACCCTCAATGAGGTAGCTGGCCACGGTGAAAGGGGCGCCGGCGAAGCCGATGAGCGCCACGCCACTGCCGCCCAGTTCCCGGGCGACGAGGCGGACGGCATCGCTGACGTGGGGGGTATCGAGCGCCGGCTCGAGCGGGCGCAGGCGGGACAGGTCGGCGGCGCTGCGGAACGGGTGGGCCACCACGGGTCCTTTGCCGGGCTCCACGTCGACGCCGAACCCGATGGCGTGGAGCGGGACCACGATGTCGCAGAACAAGATGGCGGCGTCCACCCCGTAGCGGCGCACCGGCTGCAGCGTCAGCTCGGCCGCCAGCGCGGCGTCGTCGATGGCCGAAAGGATCGACCCGGTCCCGCGTGCGGCCCGGTACTCGGGCAGCGCCCGCCCCGCCTGGCGCATGAACCACACCGGCGTGCGCCGCACCGGTTGGCGCCGGCAGGCACGCACGAGGTCGGTGTCGGCGAGGTCGGCGGGTCCCTCCGGGCTCACCCGAGGGGCTCTATGACGACTGCCGTGCCGTAGGCGCAGATCTCGGTCCAGTTCCCGCCCATCTCCGAGGTGTCAAAGCGCATGGCCAGGACGCAATTGCCCCCCCGGGCCTCGGCTTCGGCGACCATGCGCCCGACCACCTCTTCCCGGCTCGCCTGCAGGTTCTTGGTCATTCCCTTGAGCTCGCCGCCGGCCAGGGATTTGAAGGCCGCCCCCAACTGGGATCCGACGTTGCGGGAGCGGACGGTGAGGCCGAAGACCTCGCCGAGCACCGACGTGACCCTGTAGCCCGGCACGTCGTTCATGGTCGATATGAGCATGCGGCTCATCGTAGGCGGCGGGTACGTGGCGGCCGCTGCGCTCCGATGCGGTCGAGCGTCGCCTAAGCTGAACCGTTTCCCTGACGGGCGGGGGAGGAAGGGGAGTCGTGCCGGACCATCCCGATCTGGAGGCTGAGCAGGAGTTCCTCAACCGAGCCCACGATGGTCTCGAGTCGATGCGGGGGGAGGCCCGCCAGATGCTCCAGGGCGTGCTGGACCTCGGCAAGGGGGGCACCTTCCAGTCCCGCACCGAGCGCGACATCGTTGTGCGCACGAGCCTGGCCCGCCTGGAGCAGCTCGACATCGGCGACCAGGCGCTGTACTTCGGGCGCATCGACCGGTTCCCCGACGCCGACCCCGACGCCGGCCCGGACGCCGGCCCGGACGCCGACCACCCCCGCCTGGGCGAGTCCTTCCACATCGGCCGGCTGGCGGTCTCCGGACCCGATCACGAGCCTCTGGTGGTGGACTGGCGGGCGCCGGTGGCCGAGCCCTTCTACCGGGCCACCGGGCTCGATCCGCAGGGTCTGGCCCGCCGCCGTCACCTGGCTGTGCGTGGTCGCGCCGTGCTCGGCCTGGAGGACGAGTACTTCGTGGACCCCCGGCGCGGGCCCGGCGCGCCGCTGCTCCCGGTCTCCGCACCTGCCTCCACCGGCGGCGGCGCCGATGCCGACGGCGAGCCCAGTGGCGAACGCCTGCTCTCCGAAGGGATGGTGCTCGGCGGCCCCGGGGCGCTCCTCTCGGCGCTGGGCCAGGCCCGCACGGGCCACATGGGCGACATCATCGGCACCATCCAGCGCGAGCAGGACGAGATCATCCGCTCCCCGCTCAGCGGGGTGCTCGTGGTCCAGGGCGGACCGGGCACCGGCAAGACCGCCGTGGCGCTGCACCGCGCCGCCTACCTGCTCTACACCCACCGTTTCCCGCTGGAGCGCCAGGGCGTGCTCGTCGTCGGCCCGAACCCGCTCTTCCTGCGGTACATAGAGCAGGTCCTCCCCTCGCTGGGCGAGACCGGAGTGAGCCTCTCGACCGTCTCGGGCCTGGTCCCCGAGATCCGGGTGCGCGGCACCGACAACCCCGCGGTGGCCCGGCTCAAGGGCGATGTGCGCATGGTCAAGGTGCTGGCCCGCGCCGTGCGGACCCGCCAGCGGCCGCTGCGCCGCGACGTGGAGGTGCCCTTCGGCGCCGGGGTGCTCCGACTGCGCGCCCAGACCACTGAGGAGATCATCGCCCTGGCGCGGCGGCGTCCCGGGACGCACAACGTGCGCCGCCGCTTCGTGGAGGCGCACGTGCTGCGGGCGCTGGCCGACGACTACCGGGCCCGGCTCACCCGGGGGACCGAGACGCTCAACGAGGACGGCCCGAGTGCCGAGGAGCAGGCTGATCTGGCTCAACGCCTGCGGCGCACCCCCCAGGTGGCCGAGGCGTTGGACCGCATGTGGCCGCGGCTGTCACCACACGAGCTGCTGCACGACCTCTTCGGTGCCCGGCCGCTCATCGAGGCGGCCGCCCAGGGGATCCTGGCTCCCGACGAGGCGCAGCGGCTCTACCGGCCGCGTAGCCGATCGCTCGACGACGTGCCCTGGACCGTGGGTGACGCCGCCCTCATCGACGAGGCCCGCACCATCCTGGGCCCCCGCCGCGGCGGGGCCCGGCCCGGGCGACCCCGCCCGGGACGCGCCGAGGAAGGCAGCGCCCAAGACGGCGGGTTCTGGCCCCAGGGCCTCGCCGCCTCGCCGGCCCCGGCCCTGGGAACCACAAACGGCCACGAGGACGAGGTGCACTCCTTTGGCCACATCGTGGTCGACGAGGTCCAGGACCTCTCGCCCCTGCAGCTGCGGATGCTGGCCCGGCGGTCGCTGTCGGGCTCCATGACGGTCGTGGGCGACATCGCCCAGGCGACGGGACCGTGGTCGCCCTCGACCTGGGACGACGTCACGCGGCACCTGAGCCCGCAACGGGCGACGCGGCTGGTCGAGCTCACTGTCAGTTACCGCACGCCGTCCGAGGTGCTCGAAGTGGCCGCCCAGGTCCTGGCCATCGCCGCCCCGGAGATCACGCCGCCGCGACCCGTGCGCCAGTCGGGCTTCACCCCGCGCATCATCGCGGCGTCGCGCGGCGGGCTGGCCCATGCGGTGGCTCAGGCCACGCGAGAAGAGGTGGCTGCGGTCGCGCCGGGGCGGGTCGCCGTGCTGGGCCCCGCCGTGATGCTGCCCGAGTTGGCCCGCGCCCTCTCCGACGCCGGCCTGGACGCGACCGACCCGCGTGACCCGGCGGGCGAGGGGTTGGCGGCCGGTCTGGTCCTACTCCCGGCCGATGAAACCAACGGGCTCGAGTTCGACGCGGTGGTCGTCGTGGAGCCGGCCCGGGTGGCCGCGGTCGGCGAGGACGCCGCGGGCGAGGGGCCTCCAGTCGCCACCACACGGGGCTTGCGCACCCTCTATGTGGCCGTCACCCGACCCACCCGACGGTTGGCGATTGTGCACGCCGATCCACTCCCGTTCGACCTCGTGCCATCGGGGAGTTGACCCAGCCGGTACCCAGGGGTGGAACGGAAAACGCTGTCACCTGCTTGTTGGCGCGTCTCGGCCCGCTTCGACTAGAAATTGCGCTGTGACCCAGGCAGTTTCGGTCGAGCCACCCGCCGCGTCAGGCCGGATCGTCCACGATCGGCCCCCGATGTTGGCCATCGGGGTCATGATCTGGCTGGGCTCGGAACTGATGTTCTTCAGCGGCCTCTTCGCCGCCTTCTTCACCATCCGTGCCAACGCCGCCAACGGGGTGTGGCCGCCGCCGGGCACCCACCTCGACACGGTGCGCGGCATCATCTTCACCCTGGTGCTCGTCTCCTCGAGTTTCACCATGCAGTACGCCGTCCGTCTGGTCGAGTTTCGCAACCGCAAGTCCGCCCGCCGCTGGATCGTGATCACCTTCATACTGGGAAGCGGCTTCTTGCTCAACCAGCTCTTCGAGTGGCTCTTCATCACCACCCGCTGGTACACGAACTCCTACGGCTCACTCTTCTTCATCATGACGGGCCTCCATGGCCTCCACGTCTTCCTCGGCCTGGTGGCGATGATCTTCCTCCTGGGCCGCATGCGCGGTGACGCCGGCGGCGACCCCGGCGAGCTCTCGGTCGTGCAGGGCGTCAGCTACTACTGGCACTTCGTCGACATCGTCTGGATCGGGCTCTTCAGTTGCCTGTTCTTCCTCAAGTAGACATGTCAGGCGCACGCCCCCAGCTACGACGCACACTCTGCACCAAGTTCCTGCTGCCCGGAGGCCTCCTCGCCATCGCCGCCCTCGGGACGCTTGCGCTTGTCTTCCCCGGGGCGGCCGCCCAGGGTGCGACGCCGGTCGTACAGGCGGTGCACCTCAGCGCGTCGTCCGGCTCGTGCGGCTCCCTCAACCTCAAGGGCGTCAGTGACGTCTTCAACACCGGGAACCCCTTCAAGAGCTCCATCGTGTCCTGCTCGGGCGGTCATCTGCTCCACTATGGCGACAAAGCCATCACGTACGCGAACCCGCCCGCCTCGTCCGTCGCCGCCGGCAAGCTGCTGTTCGACCAGACCTGCTCGAGCTGCCATGGCTCCGAGGCCAACGGCGTGTCGCCGTCCGGCCAGGCCACCATCGGACCCAACCTCCAAGGGGTGGGCACCGCCACCATCGACTTCTGGGTCACCACCGGGCGTATGCCCGCCACCGACATCGCGGCGGTCGAGGCGGAGCGCAAGCCGCCCCGGCTCACCGACGCCCAGGCTCTCGAGGTGGCGGCGTACATCAACTCGCTCGACCCCGCCGTGCCGGCGGTGCCCACGCCCAACCTGAAGGGAGCCGACGTCGCCGACGGCGCCTCCCTCTTCGCTCTTAACTGCGCCGCCTGCCATACCATCACCGGTGCGGGCGACGCCCTGGCCTTCGGCACCAACGCCCCGTCGCTGCAGAACCGCCAGGTCACCCCCCAGCAGGTGGCCGAGGCCATGCGCATCGGGCCGGCCAACATGCCGCGGTTCTCCGGCAACCTCACTGACGCCCAGGTGCGCGACGTGGTGGCGTACGTGACGGAGTACATCCAGCACCCGACCAATCCCGGCGGCGCCGGACTCGGCGGCGTGGGCCCGGTGGCGGAAGGGTTCGTCGCCCTTCTGATCGGCGTGGGCGGGCTGGCCCTCATCTGCTTCTGGATAGGAGATCGCTCGTGAGCGACGAGCACGAGCCCTCGCGTACCAAGGTGCCGATGCCGCTGGCCACCCTGAGCGACCCCCACTTGGGTGATTCGGCCACGCACCCGTCTCGGGTCGAGGCGATCATCGCGCTGATCCTGTTGGTGGGCACCGTGCTCATGGCCGGGTTCGGCGCGGCGTACTGGCAGAACTGGAACCCCGTCATCCTCGGCGGCACTATGGGCGCCGGGCTCTTCCTGCTCGGCTTCGGTCTGACCGCCTGGGGCAAGTACCTCATGCCGCAAGGGCCCTTCGTCGAGGAGCGCCACCCGGTGGCGTCCTCACCCGAGGCCCGCGGGGCCATGGCAGCGGCGTTGGTCGAGCGGTCGGCGGTGGTGGTCAAGCGCCGCAAGATGCTGGGCGGCATCTTCGCCCTGGGCTCGGGGATCTTCGGGATCGTCGCTATCTTCCCGCTCCTGCGCTCGCTCGGCCCGGTCCCGGGCACCTCGCTCGAGCACACGGACTGGCGCAAGGGGACACTCCTGGTGGACTCCAATGGCCGGTCGGTGAGCCGGGGCACCCTCGTGCCCGGGGGGATCATGACGGTGTTCCCCGAGGGAAAGGAGAACACCAGCTACGGGCAGGCCATCGACCAGACGGTTCTCGTTCGGGTGCCGGGTGGCAACCTGACCACCGCCCCGGGCCGGGAGACCTGGGCCCCGGCGGGCTACGTGGCCTACTCCAAGGTCTGCACCCACCTCGGCTGTCCCGTGGGCCTCTACGAGCAGCAACTCGAGCTCCTGGTCTGCCCCTGTCACCAGTCCATGTTCAACGTGCGCAACGGCGCGGTGCCCCAATTCGGCCCCGCCCCCCGCCCGCTGCCGCAGCTGCCGCTGTACTTCGACACCGACGGCAACCTGCGCGCCCAGGCCGGCTACGACCAGGCCGTCGGGCCCGGGTTCTTCGAGCGGAGCACGACGAAGGAGAATGGGACGTGAGCGAGACGCTGCCCACCGCGAGGTCGAAGCGTCAGGCGCTCGGCCCCTACGGCCGGGTGGGCAAGGTCGTCGATGAACTGGACGACCGGCTCGGCATCGCCAAGGGCGGGCGGGTCTTCCTGGACAAGATCTTCCCCGATCACTGGTCGTTCATGTTGGGCGAGATCGCGCTGTACTCGTTCGTCGTCCTGATAGCCACGGGGGTCTTCCTGGCCCTCTACTTCGTGCCGTCGACCAACCAGATCATCTATCACGGCAGCTACAAGCCGCTGCGGGGCCAGCCGGTGTCCGAGGCCTACGCTTCGACGGTCAACATCTCCTTCGGCGTAAGGGGCGGTCTCCTGATCCGCCAGATGCACCACTGGTCGGCCGACATCTTCGTCGGCTCCATCGTCGTGCACATGGCCCGCATCTTCTTCACTGGTGCATTCCGCAAGCCGCGCGAGCTCAACTGGACCATCGGCACGACCATGCTGATCCTGGCCGTCCTGGAGGGGTTCATCGGCTACTCGCTGCCCGACGACCTGATCTCGGGAACCGGACTGCGCATCGGCTACTCCATTGCCGAGTCGATCCCCTTCGTCGGTAGCTACCTGGTCTCATTCCTGTGGGGGGGAACCTTCCCGGGCAATGTCATCATCGGGCGCTTCTACCTCATCCACGTTTTCATTATCCCCCTGGTCATTTTCGGGCTCCTCGGAGCCCACCTCACGTTGCTGGTGACCCAGAAGCACACCCAGTTCAAGGGTGAAGGCCGCACCGAGAAGAACGTGGTGGGGTCGCCGATGTTCCCCACCTTCATGGCCAAGACGACGGGATTCATGTTCATGGTGGCAGGCATGACGGCGCTGCTCGGGGCATTCGCCCAGATCAACCCGATCTGGCAGTTCGGGTCGTATGACCCCTCCAAGATCTCCTACGCCGTCCAACCGGACTGGTACATGGGTTGGCTGGACGGGGCGCTGCGCATCATGCCGTCGTGGGAGTTCGCCGGGTGGGGTCACACCGTGCCGCTCGAGGTGTTCCTCCCCGCGGTCATCTTCCCCGGACTCATCTTCAACATCTGCTTCGCCTGGCCTGCCCTCGAGCGGCGATGGACGGGCGACAACGAGCTGCACAACCTCTTGGACCGTCCCCGGGACCGGCCCAAGCGCACGGCGGCGGGCGCCGCCATGCTCGCCCTTCTTTTCACGCTCTTCGCGGCCAGCTCGACGGATGTGCTGGCCAACTACTTCCACATCTCCCTCAACGTCGTGCTCTGGGCCTTCCGCGTGCTCACCATCGTCGTGCCGATCATCGCCGGCTTCGTGACCTACGGGATCTGCCTGGAGATGCAGGGCGTGCAGGGCATCGGCAAGCGCAAGCGGGCTGTCATCGTGCATCGCTCCGCCCAGGGCGAGTACTCGACAGTGACCGCCGCGCCCCGGCCCGGCGACGGACATGAGGAGCTGGAGCCCGAGCCGGTGCCGGTGCGGATCGATATCGCCTCCCTCGCCGGAACTGAGGAGGGCAACGGTCAGAGCTCGCCCACGGGGGCACGCCAGGTCACCCGCTGATCGTCGGGTAACGAGCCGGTGATTTGGATCGTCGCGGCGTTGGTGCTCGAGAGTTCTGTGTTCAGCTTTCCGGTGCCGCCTTAGGCGCGGCGAGCTTCGGTCGCTCGTTTTCTTCTTCGACCCGTCTGTCTCCCGCTCGCGGCAGCCGGAGCACGTCGACGACGGCCAGCCCGAGGGTGAGCGCCCCGAAGGCGGCACCGAGCACACACACTCCCGACCAGCCCCGGGCCCCGTACACCACACCTGCGGTGACCGAGCCCACGGCGCCCCCGATGAAGTAACAGACCATGTAGGCGCTGTTGATCCGGCTCCGCGCATCGGGCCGCAGGGCGTAGATGATCGCCTGATTGGTGATCTGCATCCCCTGGGTCCCGATGTCGAGCACGATGATGCCAGCGATCAGGGCGCCCAGCTCCGAGTGCCCGAACGACAAGAGGCCGAACGACCCGATCAGCAACGCTCCGGCCGCCAGGGTGGCACCGGTGGAGTGATCCGCGTCCGCCAACTTGCCCGCCAGGTTGGCGGCCAGAATCCCGCCCGCACCAACCAGGCCGAAGAGGCCGATCACGACGCTCGAGTAGTGGTAGGGGGCGCCAGAGAGCAAGAAGGCAACGGTGGTCCACAGCACGCTGAAGCAGGCGAACCCACAGGCACCGTGCCAGGCCCGCCTCCGCAGGACGGGCTCGTCGACCAGCATCCGCAGGGAGGTGCCCACAAGGCTCCAGTAGCTCTGATGGGGCCGGGAGTCCTCGCCCGGGAGGGCGCGCGACAAAACGACGGCGAAAGCGACCATCAGGCCGGCGGAAAGCCAGTAGATGGCCCGCCATCCGGCCAGTTGCGCCACCAGGCCCGAAACGGTGCGGGCGAGCAGGATGCCGAGGAGGAGCCCGGACATGATCCGTGCCACGACGCGCCCGCGCCGATCGGCCGGGGCGAGGTCGGCGGCGAAGGGGATCATGACCTGCCCGGCCACCGAGGCGGCGCCCACGGCGACCGACGCCAGCCCGAAGACCCAAATGTCCGGGGCAAGGGCACAGCCCACCAGGGCCACCGCGGCCACCAAGAAGATGCGCACGACCAGGACGCGCCGGACGTAGAGGTCACCGAGGGGGACCACGAGCAACAGACCGGCGGCGTACCCGACCTGTGTGGCGGTGACGATCAATGAGGCCAGGGCGGAACCGCTGTGGAAATCGCGGGCCACCAGGTGGAGAACGGGCTGGGCGTAGTAGAGGTTGGCCACCACGGCGCCCGTGGCCACTGCGATGAGCGTGACCAGTGATCGGGGTAGGGAGGCGGCGGTCACCGCCTCAGGCTAATTGTGCGCGTGGCCCGGGGGCTCGGCCTCCGGGGCCGGTCAGACGTGACGCTCAGACGTGGCCGCCGCGCCGGCTCTCGGCCGTGACGCCGATGGCCGCGGAGAGGATGAGCGATATCCCCGGGAGGATGAGCCAGATCCCGAAGACGAGCGAGAGCAGGGTCAAGAAGGCGCCCATGCCCAGGACGAAGGGCCAGATGGAGGAACCCGGGAACGAGTTGATGTCGCCGGCTCCCTCCGCAATGGAGGCGTCAGTCCGGTCCTCGACCCGATGGCCCATGCGGCGGTGCCAGAACATGTAATAGCTCCCCGGCAGGAAGCCGAGTGCCGACGTGCCCACCAGCATGGCCGTGCCGGCATCCTCGTAGCTCCAGAACCAGTAGACGATCCCGACGATCCCGAAGAAGACCCCCAGGAACAGGAGGATGATCGCTTCGACTCTCATGCAACTGGCTCCTTCTGCCTGGCTCTGTGGGCGGCCTCAGCGGCGAGCCCATGGGGAACGGCTACCGAGTCAGGGTGGTTGTAGTCCCACGTCGGGCGCTCGGAGCGTATCGGCGGCAAGTGGGTGTAGTTGTGGTGCGGGGGCGGGGACGTGGTGAACCACTCGAGCGTGTGGGCGTCCCACGGGTTGTCCCCCGCCGGTACCGGTTTGCGCCACGCCGCCCACAGGTTCCACAGCATGATCCCGAACGAGAAGGCGATGATGAATGCACCGATGGTGGACACCACGTTGTAGCTCTGCCACCCCAGGTTGGAAGGGTAGCTGGCCACTCGGCGCGGCATGCCCTTGAGGCCGACGACGTACTGGGGCATGAACGTGACCCAGAAGCCCACGAACAACAGCCAGAAGTGCCACTTCCCGAGCGTGTCGTTCAGCAGTCGGCCGAACATCTTGGGGTACCAGTAGTAGAACCCGGCGAATCCGGCGAACACGGCAGTGCCGACCAGCACCTGGTGGAAGTGGGCTACGACGAAGTAGGTGTCGTGGGTGGCGAAGTCGATGGGCGGGGAGGCCAGCATGATCCCGGTCACGCCGCCCATCAGGAACGCCAAGAGGAATCCGATGCTGAACAGCATGGGCGTCGTGAAGATCAGCTGGCCGTGCCACATGGTGCCGATCCAGTTGAAGAACTTGATCCCGGTCGGGACGGCGATGAGGAGGCTTAAGAAGGAGAAGAAGGGCAACAGGACGGCACCGGTGGTGAACATGTGGTGGGCCCACACGCCGGTGGAGAGGGCGGCGATGGCCATGGTGGCGAAGACCATCCCCTTATAGCCGAACACGGGCTTGCGGGAGAAGACCGGCAGCACCTCGGTCACGATGCCGAAGAACGGCAGGGCGAGGATGTAGACCTCGGGATGGCCGAAGAACCAGAAGAGGTTCTGCCAGAGCAGGGGTGAGCCGCACGTTTGGGTGACCGCGCCGGTGACGAGATGGCAGCCGCCGACCGTGAAGATGTGCGTGCCGAAGTGCCGGTCGCAGAACAGCATGATCAAGCCACTGGTGAGCACAGGGAAGGCGATGAGGATCAAGATGCCGGTGACCAGCATGTTCCAGGTGAAGATGGGCATCCGGAACATGGTCATGCCGGGGGCGCGCAGGTAGAAGATGGTGGCCACCAGGTTCACGCCGGTGAAGATGGCGGAGAAGCCGGTGAGGACCAGCGCCATGATCCAGACGTCGCCGCCGATGCCGGGGGAGCTGGTGGCGCTCGAGAGCGGGGCGTAGGCCACCCAGCCGAAGCTGGCCGCGCCACCGGCGACCCCGAAGCCCATCATCATGGTGATGGAGCCGGTCAGGTAGAGCCAGTAGCTCAGGGCGTTGAGCCGCGGGAAGGCCATGTCCGGTGCGCCGATCTGCAGCGGCACCACGTAGTTGGCTAGGCCACCGAAGGCGAAGGGCCCGGCGAAGAGGTAGAGCATGAGGCTGCCGTGCATGGTGAACAGCTCGTTGTACTGCCCGAAGGTCAAGAGGGACGAGTGGGGGGAACTCAGCTGCAGCCGGATGAAGAGCGCCATGATCCCGGCGAAATAGAACATGACGATTGAGGTGATCATGTAGCTCATGCCGATCACCTTGTGGTCGGTGGACGTCAGCCACTTGAGGATCCCGGTCGGGCCGTGTTCGTCGTGGCCATGGCCGGCGTGCCCGTCCTGGGGGCCATGGCCGGCGGCGTCCGGCGATCGGTGCAGGTCGGGCAGCTCGTCGAGTCCGGTCCCCGGTGCCGGTGGGGCGAGGACGTCAGTGACATCAGTGACGTCAGTCACCGTAGAGGTCACCTCCCTGATTGTTGCTGGACGAATTGGTGCTCGAGCCGGTGCTGACCCCGCTGGGCAGCTTCGGCACCGACGAGGGGTGGGACTTGACCAGGGCCTGCTGTGCGTGAAGCCAGGTGGCGAACTTGGACTGCGTCACGGCTTTCACATTGAAGAACATCAGCGAGTGGTAGAGCCCGCACAGCTGCGTGCACTGGCCACGGAAATCCCCAGTGTGCAGGGCGTTGAAGTCGAAGCTCGTCGTGTAGCCGGGACTGGCGTAGCGGCTGAAGTTGAACTGGGGGACGTAGAAGCCGTGCAGGACGTCGAGCGAGTTGAGGTTGATCTGCACTTCGGTGCCGGTCGGGATCACCATGGTGGGGTTCTGCGTCGTCTGGCCGATCACCTTGACGCAGTCATTCTGGTTCGCGGTGGGGGACCCGGGGTTCGCACAGCCCGAACCCGGACCACCGGGGTACTCGAACTCCCAGCCCCACTGGAAGGCGTGGACAGTAATGGTGGCGCCCGGGTCGGGCGGCGTGGCGTCCACGTTGTTCTCGGCCAGCACCGTGAAGACGAACAGCCCGACGACGATGAGGATGGGGACCACGGTGTAGGTGATCTCCATCAGCGTGTGGTACTGGGTCTGCTTGGGCATCTCTTCGGACTTCCGGCGATAGCGGAAGACCGCCCAGAGGATGAGGAGGAGGACGAAGCCGCCCACCACGAGCCCCGCAATGAAGAAGAGCTGCCACAGATGGTTCTCTGTCTTACCCTGGGTGGTGGCGCCGGGATACTCGCCGAAGTTAGGGACCTTGCAGCCCGCGAGGAGGAGCGCGGTACCCACCACGGCGGCCGCCGCGAGCAGGCGCGAGCGCCGTCGTGCCGGAGGAATTCGGGGGGTGAGTTCGGGTGTGTTCGGCGCAGGGCTGGTCAATGACGAGTCCACGGCGGTGACACTATCGAACCCGGCTGAAAAAGACGAAGTAGCAGCACAGCGAGTCGCGCCGGGGTCGAAATCACCCCTCAATGGACGTGGGGCGGGGAAGCCGGCTCGCCTTCCGACGCGTCGACCGACTCGTTGGCAGCCCAAGTGAAGACGCCGCGGGCCATGGTCGAGGTGGCCCGGGAAGCCCGGGCCGCAAACACCTGTTGCCGAGCCCGCTGCACCCCCCCGTCGACGGGGTCGGCCAGCCACGCGCTCTCGGCCAGGTGACCGGCGAGACGCAGCGCAGCGTCCGCCGCGCCGCCGTCGGTGGCGTCGTTGGCGGCCGCAAGCAGCTCCAGGGCACGGTCGGCCAGCGCACCGGGGCCTCCGGCCAGCCCGGCGAGCTCGGTCGCCAGGGCCCGCTCGCTGGCGGGCTTGAGGGTGGCCGGGTTGCCGTCCCACCACCCTCCGTACTGGCGCCAGACCGTGTGCACGATGAACTCCGGCTCGTCGTACACCGGCCGCAGGTACGGACGTTCCTCCAGCTCAGCGGGGGGGCGAACGGTATGGATGGCATCGTCGAGCCGGCCTCCGGCGTTCATGATCGCCAGGGTCTGATCCACCAGTGAATCGAGCAGATCGGCCGTGTCGGTCAGCGCCTGGCGTACCCGCTCGGCGCCGATCACCGGCAGTCCGTGTCCGGGAAGGAGGAAGGCGGCGTCGAGGGTGAGCATGCGACGGAGCGCCTGGGCCCACTCGCGGGGGTAGCGCTGCACCTTCTGCGGATTGCCCGCGTTCGGTGACGCCCAGATGAAGAGGTCGCCGCAGCAGAGCACCCGGCTGTCGGCCTGCCAGGTGACCGTGTGGTCGTCGGTTTCCCCCTTCTCGTGGCGGAGGGCGAACTCGACACCGCCGACCGAGAGGTCCAGCGCGTCGTGATACGTGCGGTCGGGGTAGCGGTACTTGGTGGGCCAGTTGAGATCCGTGAATCCGAACTGCCGGCGGTTGATGATCGTGTTGTAGCCGGCCGTGAAGATGTAGCGGTCGAACCGTGCGGGAAGGGCGTGGTGGGCGATCACCTCTGGGGGCTCCCAGCCCCGGTCCTTGGACTCCTGCTCCCAGACGGGCACGCCGAAGACGTGGTCGATGTGGCCGTGCGAGTACACCGCCGTGTCCAGCCGGGCATCGCTCCAGCGGCGAATGTCGCCGTGGACCACCGAAGCCAACGGCAGGCTGCCGGTGTCGACCAGCACGAGGCCGTCTTCAGTGGCGAAGGCGGAGACGTTGGCGAACGACGGAGAGAAGCCGACGCCGTCGGTTATCTCGACGAATCCACCGATGTGGTCGACCGGGTGCATCGTGGCCGTCGACACTTCGCCGCGCCAGAGGCGGTCGGCGGCGCTCAGGACGTCAAGCGGCACGTGCCCCCCAGTTCTGCCGAGTGGGCCGGACCGCAGCCCGGGTGGTCAGCTCCTTGTGTTGGGGTCGTCCGCCACCGGCGCCGGCGCGGGAGCCGCGGCCTGGGTGTCAGCCGCAGCCGCGGTGCCGTTGCCCGCCACCAAGTTGGATCCCGGTGTGTTCTTCTTCCCTTCCTCCAAGCCCTTTTCGAACTCGTTCTTGGCCGAGCCGAGATTGCGCGCCAGCTTGGGAATGGCTGCCCCGCCGAAGAG
Organism: Acidimicrobiaceae bacterium; assembly: GCA_003133545.1. Taxonomy (GTDB): domain Bacteria; phylum Actinomycetota; class Acidimicrobiia; order Acidimicrobiales; family RAAP-2; genus Bog-473. Next base: position 34,027 of record PKYA01000020.1, read on the forward strand.
GAGCACGACGACAACGATGAGGACTATGACGCCGTCGACCCCGAAAATGTCTGCCAGCATGTGAATCTCCTTCGCCGAGCCCACGTGGCGGCGGACCCGTTTGCCAGGTTAGACCCATTCGCCAGGGTTACCCAGCGCGCGACCCACCGGGCGCCTGTTTTCCCGGGTCCGCCGGTCACCCGGCCAGGAGTACCCCCATCACCAGGGCGGCGATGCTCGCCACACCGCCCAGGGAGCCCCATACGGCCAGCCCAACCCTCGAGGTGGACCGCGCGTGGAGCAGGAAGCCCAGCCCGGCAGCGGCCACGACGATCACCTTGGCGATCAGCACCGCCTTCCAGGCCCCACTCTGGGCCGACCAGTGGAACGTGGAGACGTTCCAGAACCCGGTGACCACGAGGACGGCATAGGCGGGCCAGGCCATCCGGGCGAACGCCCGAGCCAGGGCCTTGGTTGCACCCGGCCCCAGGGTGCGGGACGGTCCGACCATGCCCATCATGACGATCTGGCCGCCCACCCACACGGTTGCCGCGAGCACATGGAGCGTCAGTCGGAGCGTGTCGAGGGCCGGAGCGAGCATGGCGATGGCGCGGGGATTGGGCTACTTGCCCTGCCAGACCGGGGGGCGCTTCTCGGCGAAAGCGACCGGACCCTCCATGGCATCGGCTGAGGAGAACACCACGGCCACGGCTTCCTGATTGATCTTCCATCCCTCCGACTCGGGGAGCTCGGCGGCGCGCTTCATCACGCTCTTGGAGTAGCGGACGGCCAGGGGGGCGTTGGCGGCGATACGTCCGGCGAGCTCCAGCGTTTCGGCGAGGAGCGACGCGCCCGGGACGACTTTGTTGACCAAGCCGAGGGCGTGCGCACGTCCGGCGTCGATGGGATCGCCGGTCATCGCCAACTCGAGCGCCACCGCCATGGGAAGGCGCTTGGGCAAGCGGATGAGCCCGCCGGCTCCGGCGATCAGCCCGCGCTTCGCCTCGGGGATGCCGAACATGGCGTGCTCAGCCGCCACGACCAGGTCGCACGAGAGCATGATCTCCAACCCGCCGGCCAAGGCCGACCCGTTGACGGCGGCGATGATCGGCTTGGGGAATTCGCGCTGGGTGAGACCTCCGAACCCGCCGCTCGCCCCCATGATGTCGCCGCCCTCGCCGCTCGAGAACGCCTTGAGGTCCATGCCGGCGCTGAAAGCTTTGTCACCGCTGCCGGTGATGACCACCACCCAGCACTCGTCGTCCTCGGCGAGGGCGTCCATGGCCGAGGACATGGCACGGCTCACCGCCCCATTGATGGCATTGCGCGCCTCGGGGCGGTTGATGGTGAGGATCTCGACGTGCCCCTGACGTTCCTGCAGTACCTCGTCGGCCATACATGCTCCCTTCCGGGTGGTCTGGGCGGCGGCCCGGGCCGCCGTGGCGTGATTCTCCCCGCTGGCCGCGACGGGTGCCAACCGCTCGTGCCACCGCGGGCTCATTCGACGTGACCTGCCAAGCTGTGCGGAGTGCCCGAAAAGCCCGCGAAGGCCGAAAAGCCCGCTGCTCCCGACAAACATGCCAACGCGGCCAAGCCGGCCAAGCCGGCCAAGCCGGCCAAGCCGGCCAGCCCCCGGCGGGCGGGTGTCCCGCTGATTCCATCCCTCCTCGGGGAAGGTTTCGCCATCGGGGTGGCCACGTCGGGCTATCAGGTTGAAGGGGGTTACAACGGGCCCGGGGAGCCGGCGAACAATTGGTCCGACTGGGAGCGTTGCGGCCGCGTGGCTCGCTCGGGCCCGGCGTGCGCTTTCTGGTCCCACCCCGAGGAGGCACTCGACCGCGCCGCGGCCATCGGCTGCAACACGTTTCGCCTGTCACTCGAGTGGGCGCGTCTGGAGCCCGAAGCCGGACACTTCGACTATGCAGCCCTGGCCCGCTACGGGGAGATCCTCGAGATGTGCGTTGCGCGTGGCCTTGAGCCCATGATCACGCTGCATCACTTCACCCATCCGTGGTGGCTGGGTGAGGAGTTCTGGTTGCGCCCCGGCTCACCGGATCGCTTCGCTCGCCACGTGCGCCGCGTTCTTCCGGCGCTGGCGCCCCACTGCCGCCGTTGGGTGACCGTCAACGAGCCCAACATCGTGATGTTGATGGGCTGGATCGAGGGTGCGTGCCCCCCGGGGCGCCGCCTTGCCTTCGCCGACGCCTACTGCGTCCTCGACAATCTCCTCACCGCGCACGTGCTGGCGGCCAACGCCATCATGGAGGTGCAGCCCGATGCCATGGTGACGTGCAATACGAGCTCGTCTTCGATTTACGAGCACGATCGCCTCCTCACCGATCTTTTGCTCCTGGGCTCCACGGGCGTGCCGGCTTCCGACGTCGACCGCTACGTCGACGAGCGCCGCGCGCTGCATGACGCCGCGTTCCCCCCGCAGCACGCCGGGGAGTTCGCCCTGCGGCGCTTCTTCGCCGCGGTGAGCCCCTACGGCAGCAATCGGGGAGCGGGCGGAGGTGGACTGTGGGCCCGGCTCCGCGCCACGACACGCCGCCCGGCCCCACGACGCGTGGTCGAGGTCGTGCACGCCACGCCACACGTGCGCAGCGTGGGCGCGGTCGGGTACGACTGGTACGACCCGGTGGCCAGCCATGCCATGCGCCTTCCCGGGCGGCGCGGCGTGCAGGGCCAGAGGGAATGGTCGGCCGGAAGGGCCCTTTGGGACGTGCCTCCGCATCCGGCCGGACTGCGGGCGTGGTGCCGGACCGAGTCGGCGCTGCACCCGGGGCTTCCGTTGTGGGTGGTGGAGAACGGGATGACGACCCGGGTGGCGAACGGCCGGCCCGTGCCGCGCCAGGACGGCTGGGACCGACCCCGGTACCTGCGGGAGCATCTCCGCGCTGTCGTCGATGCCGTCGCCGACGACGTGCCGGTGGCGGCGTACCTGCACTGGTCGCTGGTGGACAACTACGAGTGGGGGTCCTATGAGCCTCGGTGCGGGATCTTCGGGATGGACCGGAGCGATCCGGCCGGAGCGGTGCGGTGGTTGGAGACCGACGCCGCCGGCGAGGATGCCGCCGGTGCCTTCACCCGCATCGTCGCCGGCCTGCGGGCCGGGGACAGGTCAGTGATCGACGGCAGCTGACGGCGGCGCGCCCTCCTCCGGTCCTGCCTCGGGGAACCGTGCCGTCCCTGCCGCCCCCGCCGCCCCCGCCGACCCTGCCGCCCGTGCCGCCCCCGCCGTCCCGCCCGCCTCGACAGCGCGGCCCCTTTCCCGGCGCCGGTGGCGCAGGAACACGACGACGATCGTTGCCGCGATGAGCCCCAGCAAGATGTCGGAGGCAATGCCCGACACGTGTTCCACCCTCGTGTAGGTGCTGCCCACGAAATAGCCCAGTAGGCAGAACGCGGTGCCCCACACCGCGCCGCCGAGGGCGTTGGCGGGGAGGAACACGCGGTAGCGCATGGAAGAAATACCGGCCAGCCCCGGCACGACGGCCCGGAGGAACGCCGTGAACCGCGCCAGGAACACGGCGAGCGCCCCGCGGCGATTCAGCTGATCGAAGATGGGGTCGAGGAGATGCTGGCGCTGGCGCAAGAGCCGTGTCGCGAGGAGCCTCTGTCCCCACCTCTCGCCGACCAGATAGCCGACCGAGTCGCCGGCGATCGCGCAGGTCACCGTCAGCACAATGAGGGCGACGATGTTGACGTGGCCTCTCGATGCCACAACGCCCCCGAGGATGACTGCGGTCTCTCCCGGGAAGATGAAGCCGAGCATGACGGAGGCTTCGGCGAACACCAGCACCCCGACCAAGGTGTAGGCCTCCCACCCCTGCAGGTTGAGGATGGGATTGAGCAGGTGGGTGATCATGGGTCCAAAAGAACGTGCGGTGCGCTGCGTTGACGCCCGCGGACGCCTCCGCGCGGCACAACGTCAGTTGGCGGCGTGCAGGGCGCGCTCGTCCGCGGTGAACTGGCGCCAACGGTGCTCGACATTGGCCATGAACTCCTTGCCCGGGGCGAGGTGGGTGAGGATGTCGGACTGGCCCTGCGGGCGCGCCAGCATCCAGCTGTGGCCGCCCGGCACCCACTGCACCGGTGCACGCGCGATGTCGGCGAACTCCGTGGCTGCCGGGGTAGGCGTGATCCGGTCGAAGCATCCCCACTCGTTGAGGATCGGCATTTCCTGCTCCACCAGGGTGCGCACCTCGCTGCGCAGGTCGATGGACATGAGCAGGCTGCCCACGGGCAGCGTCTGGCCAACGGTGCGGATGTTGCGGCGCATGTCGGGAAGCACCGATTTGACGGTCGAGAACATCCGGCCGATGAAAAGGTCGGGCACGTCGCACACCACCGCGGCAACGAGATCCACCATGGGGGCGATGTTTGGCGCCACGGGACCGAGCAGGGACGGAAGGAGCCCGTGCCGGGCCCTCCATGCCGGGGTGGCCACCCCATCGCGATAGATAACCCCGAGCGCGCTGCGCGGGTGGTCGTGGGCGAACTGCACGGCGACGGCCCCGCCCATGGAATGGCCGAGCAGGACGACCGGGCCGGCGTCGACCTGGCGCAGGAGGACCAAGATCTGCGCGGCCAGGTTCTCCATCGACACGTCGTGCCAGTCGAGGGGATCGCTCCCGCCGAATCCGGGAAGGCTCGGGTTGATGACCCGCCAGCCGAGCTGCTCAGCCAGCCGCGCACTCTCTCGCCAGTACATGCCGCCGCCGGCAAAGTAGCCATGGATGTTGACGGCCCAGATGGGAGGGGTGCCCGGACCATCGGGTCCGTGGGCCTCGACATTGTCGGATACGGCGAATTGCAGGAGTCGACCCTGGATCCGCATGGAACTGGGCACCATGCGGATGGTGGGTGTCTTGCGGACCTTGCGGACGTATTGATCGCGGATGATGCCGAGACCGAAGGGGGCATGCCCGGCGTCAGCGAGCTCGACAGGGGAGGGTCCGTCGGATGGCGCCATGATGGCCCCGGAGATCTGCAGCTTGTCCACCGTGTCGGGTGCCCTCTCGCCCTTCGAAAACCTCAAGCCCACTGTGGATACCTCGGTCACGCGCCGTTCGCGGCTCCGGAGTCACCCTCCCTTGGGTGCGCGCCGCTGCCTGTGGGCTCCACCGTACCCGACCTCTTGGCCTTCTCCACCGGCTGCGCGTGCACGAAGGCGCCTGGCCTGCGACGATGGGGGCATGAACGCTGACGTAGTCATCCGCGGTGGGACAGTGGTCGATGGGACGGGGTCGGCCGGTGAGGTGGCCGACGTGGCGATCAGTGACGGAAAGATATCGGCCATCGGGGAGGGGCTGTCCGGCTCCCGCGCCCTGGACGCGACGGGCCAGATCGTGGCGCCGGGGTTCATCGACATCCACACCCACTACGACGCGCAGGTCTTCTGGGACCCCTCTCTGACCCCGTCCTCGTTTCACGGGGTGACCACCGTGGTGGCGGGCAATTGCGGTTTCTCCATCGCACCGGTTCTGCCGGAGAGCGTCGGGCTCTTGGCGCACACGCTGCAGCACGTGGAGGACATGAGCTTCGACACGTTGTCGGTGGGCGTCCCCTGGGATGAGTTCCAGACGTTCCCGCAGTACCTCGATGCCGTCCAACGCCGCGGCGCCGCCTTGAACTTCTCGTGTTACGTGGGCCACACGGCCGTGCGCATGTACGTCATGGGGGAAGCGGCGTATGAACGCGCGGCGACCGAGGCGGAGATCGCACGCATGCAGGCGGTGGTGGCCGAGGCCATGGCGGGCGGTGCCATCGGATTCGCCTCGAGCGCGTCGCCCACCCACAATGGTGACAGCGGGCGGCCGGTGCCGTCACGGGTCGCCGATCTGGCCGAGCTGCGCGCACTGCTCCAGCCGCTGCGCAACGGTTCCCGGGGAGTGGTGGCACTGCTTCCCGGTGGAGTGATATCGCACCAGGAAGTGTTCGATCTCCAGCGCGAGATCGGCCGGCCCTTCACCTGGACGGCCCTGTTGACGGTGAAGGACTACCCCTATCACGAGAGGGTGATGGCCGAGCACGATCAAGCCTGGGCCGACGGAGTGGAAGTGTGGCCGCAGGTCTCCTGCCGGCCGCTCGTCTTCCAGATGAACCTCTCCGAGCCGTTCACGTTGAACATGCGCCCGACCTTCGCCGAGTTGATGGGCCAGTCGAGAGCGGAGCGGCTCTCGGCCTATCGCGATCCGGGTTGGCGCGCCAAGGCCTGGGCCGACGTGAGCGGCACCGACGGGGCCATCCCCGTCAATTGGGCCAATATCTCCGTGGCCTCCTCGGCCTCGCACCCCGAGCTGACGGACCGCCCGGTCGTGGGCCTCGCCGCGGAGCGCGGCTGCACGCCGCTCGATGTCATCCTCGACATCTCGCTCGACGATGACCTCGAGACGCGCTTTTGGTCCGTGCTGGCCAACAACGACCCCGAGGGCATCGCCTGGCTCCTGCCGCGGGACAACGTGCTGTTCGGCCTGGCTGACTCAGGGGCACATGTCTCCCAACTGTGTGACGCCTGCTTCTCGACCGACCTGCTCGGCAACTGGGTGCGCGGCCGCGCGGTCATGCCCCTCGAACGGGCCGTGCACAAGCTGACCGGCGAGCCGGCCTCGGTCTACGGGCTGTCGGACCGGGGGACGGTGACGGTCGGCAAGGCCGCCGATCTGTGCGTCTTCGATGCGGCGACCATCGCCCCGGGACCGTTGCGCCGGGTCCACGACTTCCCGGCCCACGGCGAGCGACTGACGGCGGATGCACCGGTGGGCGTCACCCACACCCTGGTCAACGGTGTGCCCATCTGGGTCGACGGCGCCCCCAGCGAGGAGGGGCTGGCCTCCCGGCCCGGCTGCGTCCTGCGCGACTGACTCCGCCGCGGCAGCCATCGGCCGTCCGCCGCCCTAGCTGACGTCGCGCCGTACCGTCGTGTAATAGCCGAGGGTGAGGGGGATCAGGCCCCAACCGAGCATGGCCAGACCGCCTCCCCACCATGGCAAGAGGTGCGATATGGCGTCGTGGTTGCCACCGAAGCCCCGGGCCAAGGAGCCGGCCAATGCCTGGGCGGCGGAGGTGGGCAGCCAGTTGAGGTCGTAGTGAAAGATGGCGCGGGCAAGGGCCACCAAGATTGGCTCCAGTATGAACGTGCCACCGATGACGAGCAGGATCCCGGCAACCTGGTTCTTCACCAGGGTGCCGAATCCCAGACCGAAGAGGCCCAGCAAGATGGTGGCGCCCACCAGTCCCGGTATCACCGCGCCGAGCTGACCAGTGACCTGCGACGTGACGCCGCCCAGCGCGGCGTTCCATGGCAGGCCGACGCCGATTGCGACCACCAACGCGAGGGCGGCCATCAGCGCGCACCACCACGCGGTGACGACGATCTTGGCGCCCAACACCCGCTCGCGGCGGGGAGTGAGGACCAAGGTCGAAGTGATGGTCTTGTGGCGGTACTCGCTGGTAATGCAGATGACGCCGAGGACCGGTGCCAGGAAGGTGATGCCGTAATATCCGGCGCCGAGCAGCTGGCGCTTCTCATTGAGGGTGTGCACGTAGTAGTAGGTATGGCCGGGAAATCCGCCGGCGCTGGCGAAGATCGCCCACACCAAGAGTGCGGTGAGAGGGAAGGCCAACCCGAAGCACACCCAGATCCCCGGCATGGAGCGCATCTTGAGCATCTCCGCCCGAATGGTGTTGATCATGCCGACTGATCCACTTGATCCACTCCCCCGAAACCGAGGCCGGAGGTGAGGGAGAGGAAGATCGACTCGAGGTCGGCCCCCTCGTTGGTCAGCTCGTAAAGGATGATCTGGTTTGTCGCCAGCAGCGGCCCCAACTGTTCGGGTGTCGTGCCATCGACGGCGACGACGTCGTGGGCGAGCCGACGGAACCGCGTGGCGGCCTGGTCGAGCACGGCGCACAAACGATCGGCTTCGGGCGTGCGCGCGTGCATCGATGCCTGTGCCACCCCGGACGTGATCGACTCGAGCGTCCCCTGCGCCTTGAGTTGCCCGTGTGACACGATCACGGCATTGTCGATCGTCTGGGCCATTTCGGCCAGCAGATGTGAAGAGACGAGGATGGTCCGTCCCTCGCCCGCCAGGTAGCGCATGAAGTCGCGCAGCCAGGCGATTCCCTGGGGGTCGAGGCCGTTGGAAGGCTCATCGAGGATCAACACGTCCGGGTCGCCGATCAGGGCACTCGCCAACTCGAGGCGCTGGCGCATTCCCATGGAGAACCCGCCGACCTTGCGGGTGGCGTCGGCTGTGAGGCCGACAAGATCGAGCACCACGTCAGCCCTCGCTTCGTCGTGGCCTCCGGCGCGGGCCACCATCCGCAGGTGCGTGCGGGCCCGCCGTGCGGGGTGGAAACTTGTCGCCTCCAGCACCGCCCCCACCGTCCCGGAGGGGTTGGGCAGGTCACGGTAGAACTTTCCGCCGATAGTGGCCTGGCCCTCGTTGGGGGTGACCAACCCGAGCAGCATGCGCAGAGTCGTGGTCTTGCCCGAGCCGTTGGGGCCGAGGAAGCCGGTCACCCGGCCCGGCTCGACCGTGAAGTCGAGGTGGTCGACCGCGAGGACTGTACCGAAATGCTTGGTCAGGCCCGAGATCTCTACGGGCAGGCCGCGGGTGGCTGAGGCTTGGGACATTTCGTGGACGATAGCCGTCAGAGTCCGGTGGATTCGGCCAGAGCGGTGCCCCGGATCGCTTCAGGCGTGCGCGAGCCCGTCGGGAAGCAGGAGGCGAACCGAGACCGCCAACTCGTCATAGACGCGTGCCATCGTCGACCAGCCGTTGATCCACCCGACGAGGGCCGAGTACCAGACGTGGCCGATCATGCGGGCGCGCTCGGACATGTCGGGGACGACGGGATCGCCCATGGCCCGGGCAATGATCCCTTCCATGAGCAACGTGATCTGTTGCTGGCAGCCGACCGCGGCGGGGTCCGGTGACGACAGGGATGTGAAGACGGCGGCCACCAGACGCGGCTGGCGCCCCATTGCCCGCAGGGCACGGTCCAGTACCTCGAGGACGCGGTCGGCCGGCTGGTCACCGAGCGGCGGGTGTTGCCCGATGCGGACGTCGAGCTGCTCGACCCAGTGGACCAAGGTCGCGGCCAGGAGGTGGTCCTTGCTGGTGAAGTAGCGGTACACCGTTCCCATGGCGACATCAGCCCGCGCCGCCACGTCGCGCATCTGCACCGCGTCGTAGCCCCCCTCGAGCCCAAGCGCCATGGCGGCGTCGATGACGCGCTGGCGCCGTGCCTGTTGCGCGCGGGTGAGCGGGCGGGTGAGCGTCTGCTCCATCCCGACATGCTATCCGCACTGCATTGAGGGCTTGGTGGGTCGAGGGACGGGACGGGGACTACTTCAGGGCCACCGGATTGAGCGGTGACCCCAGCCCGTTGGTGAACGGCAACGGCGTGGCGTCGAGCAAGAAGGTGTACTGGCCGTCAACCGCACAATCGGCGGCGAGCGCGTCGAGCACCCAGTTCTGGCCCTGGGTCATGCCCATCTCCACCAGATGCAGGAGATGCACCGGCAGGTACAGGTCCTCGTACTGGCACGGGAAGACCTCGAGAGGGAGGGTGTCGGTGGCCACCGCGGCCACGTCGCGCTCGTGGAACCACGCGGCCGTCTCGATCGACAGCCCCGGTGTGGGCCAGGTGTAGGCGACGAGGTCGCGGTCGGGAGGAGCGAGATGCACCATCTGGCCGGTGCGCACCAACACGATGTCGCCCGGCAGCACTTCGGTGGCGCCGAGGGCACACGCGGCCGAGAGGTCGTCGGGTGTGATGGCGTAGCCCGGATCGAGCACGTCCAGGTTGCGGGCGCCTGCGACATCGAGCAGGACCCCGCGGCTGATGACGGTGGTCAGCAGATGAATGCCGCAACGTCCCGCGCCGGTCGAGTCGATGGTCGATGCCGGGTAGCCGTTGTAGATCCGACCGCCATAGCTGCAGTGCGCCAGCGCGTCCCAGTGGGTGGCGCACTGGAGGGCCAATGTCGCGATGTCCTCGCTGGCGCAGATCCAATCCGGATCGGCGCTGAGAGGTTCGTTGACCTGGTTCATGGTGCGGCTCGGATTCACCCTCCCCTTGACGAATCCGGCCTGGATGCCCTCCGCCTCCGAGAGCGGAAGGCCCAGGGCGAACGACTTGCCGCTGCGGACGGCCCCGGCCGCCCGCACGCGGGCGTCCTCGTTCACGAAGTTCAACGTGCCGATCTGGTCGTCGGGTCCCCAGCGCCCCCAATTGCGGACGCGCCCGGCGATCTCGGTGAAGCGATCGGCAACCACCACCGCCGGACTGTAGCCCGCAGGCCCACGGCGGCCGCGCCCGACCCCACCCGGTTGTCGGATCGCTCCGGGGGGACGATACTGAGGGCGCGGGAACGCCCCACGAGTGCAGCGGGAGGGATCCTCATGACGACGCGTGCAGTGGTATGCACCGGGCTGAACGAGCCTTGGAAGACAGAAGAGATCGAGATCGACCCACCGGGCAACCGCGAGATCCGGGTGAAGATGGTCTACGCGGGCATGTGCCATTCGGACGAGCACCTGCGCTCGGGCGACATCAGCGCGCCGCCTGAGGTGCTCGAGATGATCGGCGTGCCATCCATGTTCCCGGTGGTGGGCGGCCACGAAGGCTCGGGCATCGTCACCGAGGTGGGCACCAATGTGACGCAGGTCGCCCTGGGTGATCACGTCGCCGTGTCGTTCATCCCGTCCTGTGGGACGTGCCATTGGTGTGCCTCAGGGCGCCAGAACCTCTGCGACCTGGGCATGGCCACGTTGGCCGGAGGCATGATCAGCGACGGGACCTACCGCTACCACCTGGCCGGCGAGAACCTGAACCGGATGGCCCAACTGGGAACCTTCGCCGACGAGATGGTGTGTCACGAGAACTCGGTGGTGCGCATTGAGCCCTACGCCAACATGAAGGCGGCGGCGCTCATCAGTTGTGGCATCTCCACCGGGTTCGGCTCCGCGGTCGACCGGGCCAAGGTCAAGCCGGGCGAGACGGTGGTCGTCATCGGGTGCGGTGGCGTCGGGTCCGGCGCCATCCAGGGGGCGCGCATTGCCGGCGCGCGCACCATCATCGCGGTCGACCCGGTGCCCTTCAAGCTGGAGAAGGCCTTGGAGGTCGGCGCCACCCACACGGCTCCCTCGCTGGTCGACGCCCAGCTCATGCTGCCCGAGTTGACCCAGGGCCGCAACGCCGATGTGGTGATCCTGACTCCCGGAGTCCTCAAGGGCGAGCTCATCGCCGGCGCCTGTGCCCTGGGTTCCAAGGACGCCCGCGTGGTCGTCACCGCCATCGCACCCTTCCACCAGATGGACGTGCAGCTCAACCTCTTCAACCTCGCCATGTTCAACCAATCACTGCTCGGCACCGTGTTCGGCTCGGCCAGCCCGCGCGTCCAGGTGCCCAACCTGTTGAACCTCTTCGCAGCAGGACAGCTCAAGATCGATGAGATCATCACCCAGGAGTACTCGCTCGACCAGGTCCAGCAGGGCTACGACGACCAGGCCGCCGGAACGATCATCCGCGGGATCGTCAAGTTCGAGGACTGATTCGGCTCCGGTGCACTGAGCGGGTCGCTCCGCTCATGAGGGCGCGCCGAGGCGGCGGGTGAATCCCGCCGGGATGAGCACATCGTCGGCGGTCAGATCGTGAATGGAGGCATGCCCGAGCCCCAAGAGCGCGGACTCGATCCCGCTCCGGAGCAGATCGAGAACGTTCTCCACCCCCGCTTGGCCGTTGGCGGCCAGGCCCCACAGATAGGCGCGGCCGATCATCACGGCCTTCGCGCCCAGCGCCACCGCTTTGACGACGTCACTGCCGCGCCGGATGCCACCATCGAGCAGAACCTCGACCTGGGCGGCCACGGCATCAGCGATGGGTTGGAGGGCGCGAATCGTCGCCGGTGTGCCGTCGAGGTTGTTCCCCCCGTGGTTGGAGACCGAGATGGCACTCACGCCGGCGTCCACCGCCCGTTTGGCGTCGTCGACCCGGGTGACTCCTTTGAGCATGAACGGACCCCCCCACTGCGCACGCAACCAGGCCACGTCCTCCCAGCTCGGTGGTGGCGTCTGCATCCACTCCCCGTAGGCGCCGAAGAACGTCGGTCCCTTCTCACCCTTCTCGGCCATGTTCGGCACCGTGAGGTCGGGCCACGACCCCGTCTTGGCGTAGCTGAGCAACCAGCGGGGATGGAGTAACACCTCGGGCGCGAAGTGCAGCATCGCCTGCAGGTTGACGGTCTCGGGAATGGACGGGCTTCCCCAATCGCGCCCGTGGGAGAAGGACCAGTCCAACGTGGCGATGAGCCCGACTGCTCCGGCCGCCCGTGCCCTCTCGGCACGCTGGAGGATCTGATCCCGCGTGCCCACCCAGTAGATCTGGAAGAAGGTCTGCGGGTTGGCGGCCACCACGTCTTCGACCGGCTTGCTGGCGAACGAGCTGAGACCCATGGCCGTCCCCCGGGCGGCAGCAGCACGGGCGACCGCTACCTCGCCGTCGGGATGCACTGCCTGCACACCGGTGGGCGAGATGACGACCGGAAACGAGACGTCCTGACCCATGACGGTGGTGGCAAGGCTCCGGCTCGGGGCCAACCCGGCGACATGGGGCGCGAAGCCGAGCTCGCTGTAGGCGGCGACGTTGTCCGCGACCGTCAGCCCCCGCTCCGAACCGGCCAGGAGCGCTGAGTACACCGACTTGGGGAGACGCTTCTTGGCGCGCCGCTGTGCCTCGGCAACTGTTTCGAACCATTCCTTAGCCATTTCGACCCTCTCGTGATGGCGGTGTCGGGCGCACGGGCACGTTCAAAGGCACCACCGCGCCGTCGGGAGACACTATGCCGCGTCCATCGCGGGGCGAACCGTGGCGCCGCTCAGGACAGTGCCTCTATCACCGCGGCGAAATCGGGCCATACCTGCCCGCTGTCGATGAGCGCACTCAGGAGCGACTCCGTGGCCGGGCCGACGCGCGCGTTGATCCCGGCGCTCCGGGCCAGGGCCACGGCGAGACGCACGTCCTTGCGGGCCAGCGACGGCGCGAACCAACCCGGATGGGCGTCATCCATCAGGCTCTCCAGGCGCATCTTGGCGGCCGGGCTGACGACCAAGCTGTCGCCGAGCACATTCCGGATGAGCTCGTCGGGGATCCCGCTGCACCGCGCCGTGGCGATTCCCTCGGCCAGCGCGGCGACGCCGGTGATTAACAACAGATTGGAGATCAGCTTCATGGTCGCGCCGGCGCCGGCGGCCCCGCAGTGCGTGTACCCGTGGCCGAGGTCCTTCCACAACGCATCGAGCGCGGTGATGGTCTCGAGGGGGCCACCGATGAGGAAGCCTCCGAGGCCCGCGGCGACGATCTCCGGAGAGCCCATCACCGGGGCGTCGAGGACTCGCCCCTCCGGTCCGCTCACGGCCAGGCGACGCGCCGTGTCGGGCGAGACCGTGCTGATGTTGGCCAGCACCGCCGCCGGGCCCAGTGCCGGCACGATGCCGGCGTGGCCCAGGCACACCTCGAGCACGGCGTCGTCATCGGCCAGCACCACGAGAACGACATCCGCCCCGGCGACGGCGTCGGGCGGGGAGTCGGCCTCGCGCGCACCCGAGGCCACCAGTGCGGCGGCGCGCCCGGGTGTGCGGTTCCACACGGTGACCTCGTGGCCGCGCTCGTGCGCCCGGGAGGCGAACGCGTGTCCCATGTTGCCCAGGCCGATCACGGTTACTCGCATCCGAACAGCTTAGGGACGCGCCGCCGCTCTACGCGGGGTCGAACGCGTCGGGAGAGGTCAACTCCTCGGCGACGCAGTACCCACCCTCTCGTGGATGCGCCGTCGCCCATTCCGCGGCCGCCTGGAGCGTGGCGAACGGGCCGATGATCGATTCGGGCGCCGTGTTGGCCGGTCCACGTAGTACAACTGCAGGCATAGCGCGATCCTAGTGGCGCGTCGCGGAATTGATTTGGGTAAGCGAGGCCCGTCCGCGGCGAACCTTGGTGATGATCTCCTGAGCGCTCTTGTGCCAGATGAAGGGCTTCGGATCGTCATTCCAGTGTTCGGTCCACAACTCGATGGCCTCGACCAGATGGGGCACCGAAGAGAAGACCCCTCGACGCAGACGCCGCTCGGTCAGCTCGTTGAACCAGCGCTCGACCAGGTTGAGCCACGACGAGCTGGTGGGGGTGAAGTGCAAGTGCCAGCGCGCCCGCTTGGGATGGGCCAGCCATTCGGCCACCGGTGGCGCCTTGTGGGCACTGAGGTTGTCGAGCACAACGTGGATGTCGAGGTCACGCTCGACGTGAAGGTCGATGAACTTGAAGAAGCTGAGGACGTCGGTGGCCGTGTGGGACTTCTTGGTGTCGTAGAGCACCTCGCCGGTCTTGATGTTCATTGCCGCGAAGAGGTCCGTCGTGCCGTGGCGCTTGTAGTCATGGGTCATGGTGCCCCCACGCCCCTTCTTCATGGGCAAAGAGGGCTGGGTGCGGTCGAGCGCTTGGACTTGGGTTTTCTCGTCGAAACTGAAGACAACGGCCCGCTGTGGTGGGTAGAGGTAGAGCCCGACCACATCGACGAGCTTCTCTTCGAAGGCCGGGTCGTTGCTCAGCTTGAAGGTGTCGACCTTCCAGGGTTTGAGGTTGTGGTCTTGCCAGATGCGGGCCACGGTGTCCTTGCCGATCCCAAAGCGCTCGGCCATCAGGCGCGTCGTCCAGTGCGTCGAGCCGTCATCGGGGGACTCGAAGAGGGTGTCGTGAACCACGGCGGCCACCGTGCCATCAGGGAGCCAGGACTTGCGGCCACGACCAGGCGAGATTAGACCGACGCCGTCGACCCCGTAGGTCTCGAATCGCCGGCGCCACGCCCGGACCGATTCGTTGGTGGTGTGGCAGCGTCGAGCCACCTCGTTGGTGCCCACACCGTCGGCTGCCAGCAAGAGCGCCTTGGCCTGGACCACCTTGCGATGTCCGAGCGTCGTCGAGCGCGCCATGGTCTCGAGCGCGTCTCGCTGCGCGTTGGTCATGGCCAGTGCAGGTGCGGTCACCGAGTTCATCGTGCCACTCTAGCTATCAAAGCTATATGAGCGACGGATCACTAG
>PKYA01000089.1 GCA_003133545.1 Acidimicrobiaceae bacterium
CGGCCGTGGGCGCGATGCCCACGATGTTCGACACGTGGATATTGAGCCCCGGGAGCGACCCGGCGTAGACGGCGTCACCAAAGGCGAAGACCCCACCGTCCTTGCCCACCAGGAAGTAGCCGCCACCGTCGGCCGTGGGCGCGATGCCCACAATGTTCGACACGTGGATGTTGAGCCCCGGGAGCGACCCGGCGTAGACGGCGTCACCCAAGGCGAAGACCCCACCGTCGGACCCGACGAGCCAATACCCGCCCCCGTCGGCCGTCGGCGCGATGCCCACAATGTCCGACACGTGGACATTGTCGCCCGGGAGCGAGCCCCAGTAGGTGGCGGAGCCGTAAGTGAAGATGCCACCGTCCTTGGCTGCCAGCCAGTAGCCACCGCCGTCAGGGGCGGCTGCCTCTCCCACGATCGGCTGGCTGAGGGCGATGCCGCCGGCGGAGCCTTCGAAGGGAGCCTGGCCGAAGCTGAACACGCCACCGTTGGAGCTCGCCAGCCAGTACGCGCTGCCCGGGGCAGCCACGGTGAAGGCTGGTACCCCGCCCTTGGTCACCGTGATGGTGTTACCCGACACCGTCGAGCCGGACGCCCCTGCTTGCAAGTAGATGCCGTAGTAGTCCCCTGTGACCGTGTTGCCTTGAATGATCGTGCCGGTCACGGGGCCTGCCGGGGCGTCGACCATTATTCCGGTGGTCTGCGTCGAGTCGGAGTTGTGGCTACCGGGGATACCACCGCCAGGACCATCTAGGAGGGAGTTCACGCCGACGGTGTTGCCGATGACGGAGTTACCATTCACGTCGCCCCCGGGGAAGGTCGGGTTCAATTTCACACCTGGCTCACCGTTGTTGTCGAACGTGTTGCCCTGAATGATGTTGTTGTAGGCGGCGTTGAACACGCCGATGCCGGTCGCCCCGTTGCCACTCGAGGTGTTGCCCTTAATGGTGTTGTTGTAGACACCGCCCGCCGCCGGGTTGGGCTGGCCCGCATTGGGGCCGGTGGAGAAGATGGCGGCCGCGTTGTGGGCAGCCAGGGTTATGCCACAGCCCAGCTGATTGTTCACAATCATGTTGTTCTCAATGGTGTTCCCGAAGCTCGGTCCCATCTCGTCGCTGACGAGCAGGCCGCCGCCCAGACCGTTCTCCAAGGTCGAATTCTCGAGGGTGGAGTCGGTGACGCTCAACAACCAGATCGACTCCCCGTAGTCGCCGGCGCCGATGGCGGCGGTGCAGACGGCGGTGTTGGGCGTGTTGTAGCACTGGTCGCTGTTGTTGCTCACGACATTTTGGATCGTCACGCCGGTCACCGCGGCGGGCTGGGTGGCCGAAGATGGGGGAGTCACCAAGATGCCCGCCGCCCCGGAGTTATTAAACGTGAGACCGTTTACGGTCACGCCGTTCGCGTTCACGACCAGCCCGTTTGTGGCTGCGCCCTGGATGATGGTGTTGGCGGCATTACCACTCAGAGTGGGGTCGGATTCGATGGTCAGGCCGGTGAGTGCCGCTGGCACTGTATTCGACGTTCCCGTGGGGTCGGCCGATGCCAAGTAGGTGCCGGGCTGAATCATGATGATGTCGCCCGCAGCAGCCCGGGACAGCGCATACCCGACCGTGGCGCAGGACGAACCCACGCAGTTTCCGGTGTCGGTCCCGGTGGTGGCGACGGTGAGGGTCACGGTCACCGCACCAGCGGGTTGCGCCAGTAGTGCGGCACCGAACACACCGAGGCCTATGCTGCCAGCCGTAGCTGCCGTCGCCATGAAGAGGCGCCGAAGTCTCCGATTCCCGTTCCCGGAAAGGGATCTGCTGCCGCAGCTTCGAAGTGTCCGGTTGCTCATGGCTAACCCTCAATCTCTCGGTGGAGCGAACGTATCTCCTCGTTGCGAAACGAGCAAGCAGCTCCGGCACTCGCCGCCGTCTTCGGTCAGTCCTCTTGGCGGAATTGGCTGCCGTCCAAGGAACGTAGGGCGAACGTCCTTTGCCGGCAATGGTGATACCACCCCCCTCGCGCAGGGGTGCTGTCCACATGGCCCGAATCGAGTGGAGGTGTTACTCGTCGGACCAACTCTTGCCATGGCGAGAGCCCACGGCCTGACGGGACAAATCACTCGGTTGTTGGGATAAGAGATTGAGAGCCGCGGAACTCCGCAAACGCGGTCAGAAAACACCAGTCACCCGTCCAGGGCCTTCGAGCCAGCAGCCCGAGGATCATGCGTAGGCGGCGACGCCCACATTCAAGCGCGATGCGGGCGCCCCCGGCATGATTCGAACATGCGACACTAGGTTTAGGAATGTCCACTCCGCCTTACTCGGTCGCGTTACGGCAGTTCAGGATGCATCTCTAGTCTCGGCCGTAAGTCCGGATCCAGACAGTCTCAGGCGTTTGATTCCCAAGGGATTCCCGTCTCTTGGAAGCGACTATTCACCAGGTTACGTTGAAATGGTCAATCTGGCCTGGGCTGCTCGCCGGGGTCACTTACGCGTCACCCGGAGGATTTTGGCTCGTCGAGAGCCTTTCGGCTGGTGGCGATGGGTGACCACCCTAGAGTTCGTGGGATTTTCGTGGGATCCGTCCGACCTTCGGGCAACCGTCGGGTTATTGAACCTATTCAGCCCATCGAGATCCTCAGCACAGCTTTAGAAGGGCAGGGTGTAGGTGTTCTCGAGCTCATCTTGGAGCACTGTTGCCACTGATTGCGAGGTGTCGACGATCAAATCCTCTTGGAGAACACGTGTTTGAAATCTCCAGCCTGTTGGGAGCGCGAGGCGCTCGCCGAGATCAGCGAGGCTGTTCTCATCGAGTGTGGCGTCGACTCCAGTGCAGTACGCCTGCATGACATAAGGGAGCCCGTGGGGGTCGATCAGCTCGTAGACGGCGGAACCGGCGTCGAAATACATGGAGACTCGCCGGTCGACTTTGCGCACCGTGTATGGGACCTGAGCAGGATTCGTGCCGAGTGCGAGTACGGCAATCCGACGCATCAGAAGCCCGTTGAACTCGTGCAGGACGGGCTCGAGAGGCGCGCTCTTTGATCCAAGACCGTCCAGCACCCAATACCGAGGCCCATTGAGCTTGACGATGAGAGCGCCGAGCTCCTCGGCAATGGCTGCGGGGACAAGGGTCTCCCAGAGTTCCTGGGGACAATCATTGAGAAGCTGGGTGCCGTAGACATGTGCGGTGAATTGCTCTCCGTCAGAAAAGACAGCGAGCACCTCGCCATAGCGAGTTCCTCGGTGGTTGGTGACGATTCTTGTTTTATCTTCGGCGGTCATTTCGAGTGCGCCTTTCGTTGATACGAGCCGATCAGGTTGCTAGACAAGTTCTTGTCGGTTTCTCCTCAAGTCGCTGCTGCAGCCGAGAGGGGCACTTGGCTGACTATCCCGTCAGCCAGCATGGCCATGATGGAAGCCGCCCCATCCGCTCCAATCTCCCTATCGTCCACCAACTCAGCCAGGCTCAGGTACGCCGCGGTCATGACCCACACGAGAGCGTTGCTCGACTGATCGTCCAAGCCCAATGTGCGAAACCACGGAGACCACCTCTTGCCAATAGTTGCCCGAAATTGTTCTCGGACTCCGGCGAGCTCCACTGGGACTACGCCACCGATCAGCGCACGAACTACGCGGAGCGTCTCAGGCCCCAAGGCGAGCACGTGCTCGAAGAGCCGCCTCGCCATCGTTGCGGCATCGCCGGCACCGACGGCGAAAACGTCGTCCAATCCCAGCGCGTACTGTCGGGCCTGCTCCGCGAATGCAGCCTCGAACAACGTTGGAAGGTCAGGGAAATGGTCGTAGACCAACTGACGACTTACCCCCGCTTCCTTCGCCACCGCCACCATCGTGAGCCCGTGCAGCCCGTCTCGAGAGATCAGCCGTGATGCCGCTTGCACAATCAGAGACCGTCGCTCGTTTGCGGGCAGGTAACTGCGCTTGGCCACACTGACCTTCCTTCCACCCGCCACGATCGTTCTCTCCGCACAAATATTTACAGAGTGTACACTTAGGACGAGAGATTGGAGCAAGGCGTGAGCATCACCTCGGTGGACTTCCACTTCGACATCATGTGTCCGTATGCCTACCAAACCTCGCTGTGGATGCGAGACGTGCGCGACCAGCTCGACCTAGATGTCCGATGGCGGTTTTTCAGTCTTGAAGAGGTCAACCGAAGCGACGGAAAGAAACACCCCTGGGAGCGCCAATGGTCCTATGGGTGGTCCATGATGCGAGTGGCCGCGATGCTCCGCCGGATCGATCCAGACCTGGTCGATCTGTGGTATCAAGCGGCCGGGACCGCGCTGCACGTTGAGGGCCTCAAGCCCCATCGCCGTGAGGTGGCCGAGCATCTGGTCGCCCAGCTGGGACTGGATCCCTCGCTGGTCGGGCAGGCGATCGAGGATCCCACGACCAATCATGAGGTGAAAGCAGAGCATGACCGGGTCGTTGCGCTGGGGGGATGGGGTGTGCCCACATTGGTCTTCGACAACGCCCATGCTCTGTTTGGGCCGGTCCTCATCGATCCGCCCAGCGGCCCGGCCGCACTACGCCTCTGGGAACTGGTGACCGGGTGGCTCGAGTTCCCCAATCTCTACGAGATCCAGCACCCCAAGAGGCGTGAGGATCTGCGTGCGATCGAGACTGCGTTTCGGCCCTACCTCAAGGCGCGGGACTGGGTAAGCATCCAGAAGGAAACTCCATGAAGGACCCGTCGACGATCCGGGCAGCGCTTGAGGAGTCCTTCAACGCCCTCGAGACATTGGGAGCGGACCTCACCGCTGCGGAATGGGAGACCCCGTCTCTCTGTCCTGATTGGACCGTTCGTGGTGTCATCGAACATGTGGTGGGCATCGAGAACGCACTTGTCTCCTGGATTCCCAACACAGCCGATGCGCCTCCACCCTTCAGCCTTGCGGCCACCTTTGCGAAGGAGGTGGCCGAATTGGGCGCCCCCGCCTTCATGGAACGAGTGCGCGGCGTGTTCGCCCGCCGACGCCAGGACCTGAGCGTCCTCGGCGCGTCTGATCTGGCGCAGCCATCCTGGACACCAGTCGGCCCGGGAAGTTACGGCCGGTTCATGGAAATACGGGTCTTCGACTTCTGGGTGCACGAACGAGACATCAGCACCCCGCTTGGTCGCCCGACGGACGACACGGGAGCGCGGGCGAAGATCGCACTGGCCGAAGTCGAGGGATCGCTCGGCTACATCGTCGGCAAGAAGGTGGGACTGCCCGACGGTCGAAGTATTGTGTTCCATCTCAGCGGCCCCCTCGCGCGCGACATCGCCGTCGTCGTAGACGGAAGAGCCAGGGTGGTCGAAAGGGTCACCCAAGCCGACGTGGAGATCTGGACGGACACGCTCACCTTCATCCAGCTTGCCTGCGGTCGCGTCGACCCCCAGGAACCCATCGATCTCGGTACCATCCTCTGGCGCGGCGACGCCGAGCTCGGGGAGCGGGCAGCCCGCAATCTCAGATTCACCATGTGAGGCCCAAGGTGATCTACATCACCGGATGGGACGGCAGCAATGCCGCTGCACCAGCGGGGGGGCCACCCTCGGCCAGTCTCGGCGAGGCCAAGGCGTCCACTGGGCAAACGTCGCCCTCGGCCGACGACCCAGAATCTCTGTCAGCAGCTTGTGCGAGACCCGTCCGTCGAGGTCCTAATGGCGGCAACCTTTACAAGATCTGACCAGGGGCGTTCCCATAGCCCGTTCTCTGCCGCGTATCGCCCAGGGTCGCTCAGTTCCTAGCCGGGGATTGGCCAAACCGAACACTACGGGTACGGTCCGTCGGGTGCACACCGCGATCTACTTCGCCGACGGTTCGACGAGGGCGAGGGTCCCTTCCCGCATCCATCGGTCGAGCGTGCCGGCATCGCTCTGGGCGCCGTGATCGCGAGCGACGTGACGCCCCTCGCCTGGCCGCGCCCCGGAGGCGACGTGCCCGACGCGGCGGCGGAGCCCATCAGATGATCGGCGCGGGTGGACTCACAACTACTCATCTTGTCCCCACGCCGTTCCTGACATAGCAGGGCGACTCAAGAGTGTTAGGCGATCGGCTTGTGGCAATCGTCCGAGTCGATGGACGCGGTGTGACGCAGATCTAGTCACTGATCTGGTCTCTTTGGCGCCCCCGGCATGATTCGAACATGCGACACTCGGTTTAGGAATCCGAAAAGACGCCGGAAATGACGGAGCCGGACGGTACCCAACCGGAAGTTTTCCGCAGGTCAGCGTGGCCATGACGGAAGGGGACGGAAGCAACCGGATCCGGGTAGCTCCCGAGTTGTAGGGACGCTTGTAGGGACACATTGACTTACGGTTTCCGAACCGACGTTCACGGACGGCAGCCAGGCGAGCCAGCGAAGCGAGTCCAATGATGCCCCTCACCGTTCCCTGGGTAGTCAGATTCCGGAGCGCCCAACTTCAAGCGCTCGTGGATGGCGCGTTCCCGTCCATGGCCTGCTGGTGGCAACCCGGAGTGCTCGCGAAAATAAGCAACCGAGCCTCGGAGTCAGAGAGTTCGCGCCACCAGGCCGGCGGACGGGGCTACCCCCAATGGGACTCTTTGCTCGAAGTTCGGGGACATTTAGCTGTCGCAGTTGACGTTCCCTGGGCGAGAATCATCATCGGGCGGGGCATACGGGACGCATCCGGGCAGCGACCTGGCTGACATGGCCCGTCCCCGAATGGGGTTCCGCTTACGGGGATAGCTGGCAGGCCGGACGTCGGGAGCGGACCCGGCTCGCGAAAGGCAGCAATGTCGGACGTAGAAACGCGAAGGCGTCTCACGAAACCGGCAGGTAACAGCTTCAACCCGAATGTTGGTCGCGCGGAATGGGGCACTATTCGCAGTCCAGATCCGTCGAGCGGAACCGTATCGGTCCGCTACGGGGCGTGTAAGCGATTGCAGGCAGGTGAGGGCCTCGAGTGGTCCTCGGGCCGGCCTCCTGGGCCCCCGGGCCGCCCGTCGCAACCGGCCGGTTGATAGGGCGTCCCCACTGATAGAGCTTGTGAGCTCCGGCGCGACAATCACCGCCTCAAGAGAGCATGGCCGTCACATGCTCCAGAGCGCCTGGGTGGGTGACATCCGCGCGGCGCGTAGGGCGGGCCACAGTCCGGCGACGGCGCCGATGAGGATGGCCGCACCGATCCCGCCGGCCCAGGCGAGGACGGGGATGACGACGAGCTCGTGTCTGCTGGAGGCGTAGACGGCGGTGGCGAGGACACCGATCCCGACTCCGAACGCGCCTCCCAGAAGGGCGAGTAGGACCGCCTCGGCGAGGAACTGGACGCGGATGTGGCCTTTGGTGGCGCCGAGGGCGCGCCGGAGTCCGATCTCTGACCTGCGTTCGAGGACGGAGATGATCATGATGTTGGCCACCCCGACCGCGCCGACCAGCAGCGCCACCGCGCCCAGGCCCAAGAAGAGGTCGTCGAAGGCGCCTTGGGCGTCGGCCTGGGCGACCAGGGCGGCCGAGGGTTGGGAGACGTCCACCTCGTTCGGGTTCTGGGGGTTGGCGGTCGCGCCGAGCAGGTTGTCGACGGCGTCGACATGGCCGGACTGGGCGCGCACGTAGATAGTGGTGGGATGCCCGTCGAAGCCGAGATAGTGCTCGGCGGCGGGGAAGCCGACCAGGACCGAGGAGTCGACAGCGGGGGCGAGGACGGCGGGTTTGAGGATGCCAGCCACGTAGAACCACATGTTGTCGGCCCAGATCCGTTCACCGGGAAAGACCCGGTCGATGCCGAGCCGCTGGGCGGCCGCGGCGCCGAGGACGGCGACGGGTTCTCGGGCGGTCGCCGCGTTGAGATAGCTGCCTTGGGCGACTGTCGTGCCCACCGTGTGGAGCAGGCCGAGGCTGGAGGTGGCGATGGAGAGGGCGTTGGTGTCGATGGTGGGGATGAGCGGGCTGCGGTAGGCATTGCCGGTGACCGAGCCGGTCTCTTCGACTGAGGTCACCGGGTTGATGCGGGCGATCATGGCCGGGGCGGCTTTGGGGAGCTCGGCGGTCTGGCCGAAGCGGGTCTGACCGTTTTGGACAACGAGGAGGTTGGTGCCGAGCGAGGAGATCTCGTTCAGCAGACCGGCCGAGGCGGACGAGGAGAGCCCGAGGACGGCCACGATGGCGGCCACGCCGATGGCGATACCGAGAGCGGAGAGGCCCGCTCTCAGCTTGCGGGTGCGTAGCCCCACGGTGGAGAGGCGCCCGAGGTCCGAGGGCCGCAACTTCCTCACTTCGAGGGTCGCGGTGTCGGTCATGGTCGATGGTCCTTGCCACTGGAGTGAGCACGAGGAGCTGGCATGGGTGACACCGCTGCCTTGTCGGCGCTGTCGAAGACGATCTGGCCGTCGAGCATCTCGATCCGCCGGCCCAGTCGCGCCGCGATGTCCCGGTCGTGGGTGATGACCACGATGGTCACTCCCAGATCGTGCAGGTCCTCGAAGAGCCCCAAGATGGCCTGCCCGGTCGCTTGGTCGAGGTTGCCCGTCGGTTCGTCAGCGAAGACGATGGCGGGACTGCCGACAAGAGCCCGTGCGATGGCGACGCGCTGGCGCTGGCCACCAGAGAGCTGGTTGGGGCGGGCATGGGGTCGGCCTTCCAGGCCGACCATACTCAGGGCGTCCAAGGCACGGGCCCGCCGTTCGGCTTGGGGAACCCCGGCGTAGAGGAGGCCGTCGGCCACGTTGTCGAGCACGCTCTGGTGCTCGGCCAGGAAGAACTGTTGGAAGACGAAGCCGATCCGAGTAGCCCGCAGCGCGGCCAGCTCCCGATCGGAGAGCTGCTCGACGTCGAGGCCGGTGACCCGGACATGTCCGGAGCTGGGCCGGTCCAAGGTGCCCATCAGGTGCAACAAGGTGGTCTTGCCCGACCCCGAAGGGCCGACGAAGCCCACCAGCTCGCCGCGGGCGACGGTAAAGGAGACGCCCCGCAGGGCGGTCACCGGCGGCTCGCTCGGGTAGACCTTGGTGACCTGGTCGACCTCCAGCAGGGGCCGAGGACGATCTCCATCGACCCGCGCTGCTCCGAAGACCTCGGGCACGCGTCCGGCGCTGGTCATGAGGGTCATAGGGCGGGTACCACCACACGCTGACCGGCCGCCAACCCCGACCCGGTCACCTGCACCAGGCCGTCGGCATCGTCGAAGAGGCCGAGGGTGACGTGCACCAGGTGGCGCGCGCCGTTGGCGCCCGCCACCTCCAGGGCGTAACCGCCGCCCGATTGGACCAAGAGGGCGTCGACGGGCACGACCAACACGTTGGTGACGCTCCCGGTCGTGATCGTTACGTTTACCGGTGCCTGGTCCCACGTGCCAGTCGCCGTCGGATCGGTCGGGCTCACGAGCACGGTGATGGTCGGTGAGCTATTCGCACCGCCGGAGCCGCTGGAGGCGGGAGTTGTAGCCACGGTGCCCACCGAGGAGATCACCCCCGGCGTGGTCTGGTTGTTCGGCAGGGTGATGGTCACCTTGTCCCCGACCTTCATCTCCGACTGCTGGGCGGCGTCGAGGGCGATGGTGACCTGGCGGGCGGTCGTGGTGCCCTGCATGATCGACTGGCCGGCCTGGACCGTTCCGCCCAAGGTGGCCGAGATCGTCGTCACCCTCACCGCTGTCGGCAAGAACACGGCCTGTCCCAGCGTGAGCGTGCCGTTCTGGGCCACGCCCAGAGCGGCCTCGAGTTTCTCCAGTGCCGTGGTCGTGGTCGCTCCGAAGGTGTCCGATGTCGGGCTGAGCTCCGACGAGGTGGCGTAGCCAAGCGAGACGAGATCGGCGTTGAGCTCTTGGACGTCAAGGCCGCTCATGCCATACGACAGGGTGCGGTAGGCGGGCGTCGAGCCGTAGAGCAAGACGGCCGGTGCGCCGCTCACCTGATACAGCAACTGGCCTTGGCTCACGACCTGCCCCACCGCGGGGACGGCGGTCACCGTCCCCGCCGCCTGATTGACCACCGAGTAGCTGCCGGCATAGCCGAGCGTGGCCGACACCTGAGTCTGCGAGGACAGGGCCTGGCGGGCCACCGTGGCGAGCGACGTCGGGTCGGCGTTGCCGGCGACGCCCGGTCGGCTGCTCCCACCGGAGGCGAAAGGATTGACGATCGCCACCGACACCCCCGCTGCGACCAGCACGACCGCGGCGGCGATCAGCCAAAGGGTCTCGCGCCGGCCCCGGCGCTCACCGGGAAGCCCGCCAGTCTGGGGGGACCCAAGGTCACCTTGGACGTCGCCGCGTTGGATTGCCGTCTTCACTTCGAGCCCGGCACGATCTTCTGGCAGGCACTATTGGCCGCCTGATACGTCGGGCTGTTTTGGTCGATCCCCAAGCCGCTCATGTTGATGGCCTGCCCACCGGTCGGGCCGGTGACGGGGTCGGGGAAATTGGGTACCCCGTGGGAGCGCATGCACTGCGAGAACTCGAGTCCCTTGGCGTTCTCGGCGGCGGTCTGGGCCGGCGTCACGTTTCCCGCCGGGGTGTACTTCTTACACGCCTGCAGGGCTGCCTGGTAGGTGGGCGACTGGGTGTTGATGCCCGCGGCGGAGATGGCATTGAGTTGGCCCCCACCGGGGCTGGGGTCGGGGAAGTTGGGCACCTCGTGGGACCGCATGCACTGCGCCAATTGCAGCTGCTGCGACTGGCTTGTCTCCCCCGACGCGATCGAACCGGACGGCGCGACGGTGGTGGTGGTGGTGGTGGTGGTGGTACTGGCGCTGACCGCTCCCGGATTCGTTGCGCCGCCCCCGCAGGCGGCGACCAGCAGTCCCATGGTCGCCACCACCCCGACGAGGGCGAGGCTGGGTCCAAAGCCTCGGCGTTGCCGGACTTTGTTGATGGCCGGGGCTCGGGAAGTGTCGTCGTCCATGATGTCGTGGTCCTTCCTCGCGAACGATGGTTCGGAGGAGTTGTACGACATCACCGGTAACAGGGGATCAACAGTGCCTGTTACCTTCCTGTTACCAGCCGCGAGCCATGCTGGGACCCGTGAAACTGCTGGGCAGAGATCATCGGGCTGGGAGAGGCCAGACAAACGGCATGTCCGGGGTCGCGGGCGTTGATGCCCGCAGGTGTCAGGCCGAGCTGCGATGAGGGCGTGAGAACCGTGACAGGAGTGGTCTTCCGACCCTTCGCTTCTGTGGCCGGCCGGTTGGCCAGCGGTGGACTACCCCCGCGGACTGTGCGGATGCGCCTCGCCCTCGCCTATGGGGCACTGTTCCTTCTCTGCGGCGCGGCACTGCTTGCTGTCAGCTACCTGTTCGTGGCCCGTTTCCCGCTCAACGCCAACGTCCACCTCAACCCCTCGCATGGCCCCATCATCTCCTCGCCTGGACATTCGCACACCGTCCACAACCTCCCGGTTGGCGCCGGCTCTGTGCAGGCGGCGTTCAACGCGCAGCACTCCGCCGACTTGCATTCCCTGCTGGTGTGGTTCGCTGCGGCGTTGGGCGTCATGGCCGCGGTATCGGTCTTGCTCGGATGGCTGATGGCCGGCCGGGTGCTCCGCCCGCTGCGGCAGATCACCGCCACGGCGCGACACATCTCTGAGGACAACCTCCACGAGCGGCTTGGCTTGGCCGGTCCGAGTGACGAGATCACGGACCTGGCCGACACCATCGACGGGCTGCTCGCCCGGCTGGAGGGCGCTTTCGACGCCCAGCGAGCTTTCGTGGCCAACGCCTCGCATGAGCTTCGCACCCCGCTGGCGATGATGCGGACCTCGCTTGATGTCGCCGCTGCCAAGTCCCCACCCATCTCGAAAGACGCGTCGGTGCTGGCGGCCAAGGTCCGCGAGGGACTCGACCAGGCCGACCGGCTGGTGGAGACCTTTTTGGTACTGGCCCGGGCCCAACGAGGAGTGACCGACGACCTGACGACGGTCTCGTTGCCCCAGATCACCGCGGACGCGCTCGACACCCGAGCCGACAGTGCTGACGCAGCCAACGTGACCCTGCGCCGCAGTCTTGACGAGGCGAAGGTCGCCGGCAGCCCAACACTCCTTTCCCGCCTGGTCGTCAACCTGGTCGACAACGCCATCCGTTACAACGAGGCGGGCGGTTGGGTGCAGGTGACAACCACGACTGACGGGCCATCCGCGCTGTTGCTCGTCGAGAACGGCGGTCCGATCCTCGACCCCGCCGAGGTCGGACAGCTAGAGCGGCCATTCCGGCGAGGCGGCGCCGAGCGAACCTGCTCCGATGATGGGCTCGGGCTGGGTCTGTCCATCGTTGCAGCCATTGCCGCCGCCCACCACGGGACCGTCGAACTCGAAGCACGCCCACGAGGAGGGCTGCGGGTGGCCGTCAAGCTTCCGCACGCAAGACTTCCCCACTCGAATCGAGGTTTGCCGTGAGGGTGCTCGTCGTCGAGGACGTGCGGCGACTGGCCGACGACATCGCCGAGGGCCTGCGAGACCAGGGCATGGCCGTTGACGTCGCCTACACCGGGCTCGACGCCGCTGCCAAGCTGGACGTCAACCGCTACGACGTCGTCGTATTGGACCGAGACCTGCCCGGCATCCACGGCGACACCATTTGCCAGATCATCACCGACAGCGAGGACCCGGCCATGGTGCTCATGCTCACCGCGGCGGACGCACCCGCGGATCGAGTGAGCGGGCTCGGGCTCGGTGCGGATGACTATCTGCCAAAACCGTTCCACTTCCCTGAGCTGGTCCTGCGGCTCCGGGCGCTGGCCCGACGAAGACCCACCGCTCAGCCCCGCATCCTCAAAGCAGCCGACCTCGAGCTCGACCCGCTCCGCCGAGTGGTCTCGCGGGCCGGCCATCCGTGCGAGCTGACCACGAAGGAGTTCACCGTGCTCGAAGCGCTCCTGCGCGCCTCGCCCGCCACCCTCAGCACTGAAGACCTCCTCGAACAGGCCTGGGACGAACACACCGACCCCTTCACCAAAACGGTTCAGGTCACTATCGGCCGGCTGCGCCGGAAACTCGGCGACCCGGACGTCATAGAGACCATCTCCGGAGTTGGGTACCGCATCATCAACCGGTAGACAACCAGCAGATTGTTCTCGGTCAGGTGCCCTACTTTGACACCGCCATAAGCAATTGGGGCATGACTCCAGTGCCGTTCCGCAGCAGGCAACTTTCGCGAGCGCGGCGCCTATCCCGACGGGCTCTCACCATCCCGTACACCGATCCTCTTACGGACCGTCATTTCCGGATGGACCCAAACGACACGGGTGCCCCAATATGTGCATCGATGACGGTGTACCCGGTGCGCCCCCAAACGCTGCCGGCTATGGGAGCAACTCGACGGCGTTAGCGTCGAGACAGTCCATCGAACTACTCGTTATGAGCCTGCCTGAGCGCCCCAGCCTCGTGGCTCGTATAGGTGCAGCATCGTTCCAGTCGAGAAGGTTGTCGCAGCGACAAGGTTGAGATGCAGCGCATCAGGCGGGTCCTGAGACATCGGCTCGCCGCCTCCATAAGCGACCGGCTGGTGGATTATGGAGTGTGGATCGACGAGACCTGCCCTTGTCAATGCCCGGGCGAAGTCGGCACCGACCCAAGCGATGATCTCCCCTCCCGGCTGCTCCTTGAGCGCGCCGATCTCCGCCCGGTAGGTGGGCACCTCGCCGTACCGGGCGACAGCTGGCCCTCCACCGTTGGGGTGGCCGCAAGGTCTCCGCTTGCGATGGAGGACTCGGGCCATGGCGGGTCCTCGAGCGTCTTTGAGAAAACCACCTTGGAAACCTCATTCATCGGAGCGGCAGGTCGAGGTCCGGGATACAGCCCACTCGTTCCTCGGGCTTCTCAGGGTGGCCGGCATTGAAGTAGGCACGTGCCGACTGCCGGGCATTCGTGCGACCCTGTGACCTGCGGCTTCGTCGGGCACCGAACCCGAAGGCGAGGTTGTAGCTATTGGTACCGATATGAACCTACGACCACCCGGAATTGCGGCCTTCTTGGTGCTCGTGAGTCTTCCGCTCGGATCGAATCCGACGGAGTGCTCGGACCCGTGGGAGAACGTCGACCCAGGTCAGGCGGCAGGTTCATCATCCAGCCACAGCACTGCGCTGATCGGTACCGTCACCGATTCGGTCGTAGCTAACGCGAGTATCAGGCCCCGCTATGAACCTTTGACGGGCATCCGTCTTGCCACCGGTCCTCGCCGGGGCAACCTTTGGGGTACCGGTCACCGGCGTGTCACCCACCTCGTCACGCGCGATGTCCCGGCAGCGACAACGGCGCCCTTGAAACGCTTGAATCTCGACGGGCCGTTGAGTAGGGCAACTGCGATGCGTTGCACAGGGCGTGCCTTATGCAACGCATCACCCCTGCCTACGTCGATCCGCGAAAACCCAGCGTGTCGGCCCGCCCATGCCCTGGCGCCCTGCCCACTTGAATACGCAGAATTTGAGTAGGTCCCCACAAATTGTCCCCATAAACGACAACCCGCCGACCTAAAGATGCTGGTCAGCGGCTTGTGCGTATGCAAGAGGCGGCCAAAATCGGCGACCGATAGTGGCGGGGGCTACGCCGGTTCGCGCGTGCTCAGACCTCCGTCACTGGGTAGATGGGCCGTGAGTATGCAGCCGCCAGGGCAGCTGCATACTCAATCGGCTAGCCGATGTCTTGGTCCCGAGAAACTCGCTGACGCCTACGACGAAGAACTTTGGCGCCACCGCTGCTCACTCTGAGCACTCACCAATTCGGGCAATGGCTTCTTCGGCCTCGGTGATTAAGGCGCTCACGAGCTCAGTGGCCGAAGACAATTCGTTAATCAAGTCGATTCCCTCCCCCGCCCAGATCGGAACAACCGCAGGGTCGCCATTGGCGGCCGCCAGACCGTACGCGTCCAACGCCGCATCGTTCTCTCTCAGTTCGTCCTCCTTATCCCGCCAGCGTTCGAGGAAGTCGTTACGCAAGGTGCGAGCTGTGTAACGGTCCGGCCATGGAGAACGCCGGGCGATGTCGAGCACCCGACTCCGCTCGGTGGCGTCGCCACTCCCTTCAAGTATCGCCTTAG
>PKYA01000030.1:0-4673 GCA_003133545.1 Acidimicrobiaceae bacterium
ATGAGGGGCTTGGCGTGGCGGCCGGTCACCGCTTCACCCAGACGGCAGTCACCGCCGGAATGGACGAACCCATTGAACCTTGCGAGAACGAAATCTGAGGCGCAACCACCCTAGTTACCGATTTGACGGCGATCGAGTCGATGAATCAAGAGAGCACATCTCACAGCGGCCTCGGGCGAGCTATGGGAGATCAAGTCGGCCGTGCCCGACGTGTAGTTAGTCACGGTGAGATAGGCCTCCCCGCCGTCGGCCCCACCACCGGTCGGGCTAAAGGTGAAGGTGGGCGTGTTGGATCCGTACCTGTTGGGAGTCCAACAGGTGGGAACCCCCGAGACGCCGCCGCCGCCCAGGCCTCCGTTGGTCAGCGCATTGACGCCCACGGCGGCAGCCGGGGGGATGGCTGCAGCTACCGGAGTCGAGATGGCGAGAGCACCGAAGGCGCTCGCTATTGGCGCCAGAAGCAAACATGCGAGGACAGAGAATCGCTTCGGCTTCATCTGCCGATCCCCAACTAGGACAGCACCGCGCACCGCGTCCGACATGTGCCCTCTCCCGCCACAGATGTGAGTTGCTGAACTCGGTGAGTCGCTCGCCGCCGCGACTCCCCGGACCCAGAGCTCCCTCCTGCGCTGACGTGAACGTTAAATGGCCGAGCGCTCCAAATGAACCCTGCAAGGTGAGGAAAAACCCCTGAATTGGGGGAAGACAACCCCTGCAATTCGGGACGGAACCCTTAGCCACCATCGAACAGGAGTAGCCCGGCAACGGGTAGCAGCAGGACGGCGGGAGCCTCCGGCGTGTTCGCCGGTGGGTTGGCCGTGAAGATGATCATGACGCTCGGCGTGGCTGTTGTCGCCGGAGTCCTGCCTCAACCTTGATCGCTCAACGAACATGGTGCCTTTATGTCCGGGCTGCCACACCTGCCTTCACCGGCGGCAAATAGCGGTTTCGAATGATTGCCAGCGGTAAGTGTCAACCCCATATAAACTGGGATTATTCAAGTTGATGCTGCTCCAGATCGCCCTTCGGGGCCTCCGCTAGGTTGAGAGTTCGAGTCCGGAGCTTTCTCCCTGGTAGATCCCTTCGTTTGGCTCGAAGGGACGGGTCTGAAGTTCACTTGGGCGCGATCTGGGCACGATCTTTTTTTTCTTCAACCTTCGGAAGAGGCACATACGGCGCGATCGCGTTTGCCAAGAAGGCATCACGGTCTTGCGTCGCGTGTTGGTACCGGAGCATGGCGTCCGACTTCCAGCGACCGCGGTGCTTTATCTTGGCAACGCTCGCCCCGCTGGCGGCGAGCATCGTTCCGGCGAAGTGACGGATGTCATGGAACCTGTATGCCGTGAGACCCGGTTCTTGGCGGGCCTTGTTCCATGCCCGCCAGAACGCGCCAGGGCAAACGGGAAAACCAGTGCGTCCGGCGAAGAGTGGAGCGGTGAGGTGGGTCGCCACGTACCTGTCCGTATGTTCGGCAAAGACTTCTACGACGTCATCGGAGAGTTGGACAGTGCCGGAGTCTCCATTCTTGCTGGGTCGGTACTTGAGGTCGGGTCGTCCCGGACATTCCTCCAGTTGACGTTCAACGCGTAGTGTGCCGCGTTCGAGGTTGACGTCGCGTCGCTGGAGGCCGAGAACCTCGTTGCGACGAATGGGAACGGCGCAGGCGATCACGACGGCAGCCCGCAGGCTCTCGGGCATTGCTGACATGAGAGCATTGGCTTCCCCGACCGTGGGGATGGACCAATAGGATTCTGCCGTGGCAACTGGAATAGGTGGCAGATGCTGAGCTATCGCGACCTTGGATGCCAACTGCTGAGAAGCGGAGAGGATCGGCCCATAGTTGAGTGGACTAGGCTCGGATTGCTTCGTCACGAGTCATGGCCCGACCGTACCCGGTCTCGCCTACGCCACCGACCGATCCCCTCTAAGGACCGTCGAGTAGGTGATTCACGCCCTGGGGTTCAACCCTGCTTCGGACGTAACCTATGGTCTTTCTTGAGAGTCAAGACTACCGTCTGATCATGGCGATGTCCTCGATCTACAGCTAGATCAGTCCACTTTTTGGGGGGATATATCAGGTGGATCAATATCATGGGGACCGGTTACCCGCACCGCTCGTCGCAGCCTTGCGGGAGAAATCGGAAGTTGGCATGACCCCAGGCACCTGCCCTTATTTGGCCACGCGTAGAGAAAGGTCTGCGAGAAGGAACCCGTTGTGGCCGTCCACGAGGTGATCACGGCGCGTCGACCGGCCGACCAGGCCGCTTCTGAGCATTCCGCGCTTCGAAAGGTGTCGCCCTTAATGGTCGTGACCCTCGGGTACTTGTCGATTGGCCTCGCTGCATTCTGGCCAGTGTTGCCATGGGATTTTGCGCATCATCTTTTCGGAGCCCATGGGGACTATATGCAATCCGTATGGTTTCTCGGCTGGGTAGCCCATGCGCTCGTCCACGGCCTCAATCCGTTCTTCAGCAACGCCATGCTTGTGCCGACCGGGGTGAACCTGGCCCAGAATACAGAGAGTCCCCTTCTCGGGTTGGTCGCCGCTCCTTTCACCCTGACGTTGGGCCCCGTGGTCAGTGCGAACCTGCTGATGGTGCTGGCCATGCCGGCGTCGGCGACCGCCGCGTTCGTGGTGTTGCGAAAGTGGCGCGTATGGGGTCCTGCAGCCGCACTGGGTGGACTGATCTATGGCTTCTCGCCATACATGGTGGCTGAAAGTGTCGCCCATGTTGATCGGCTGTTCGTACCGCTGCCGCCGTTCATCGCGTTCACGGTCGCTTCCATCTTCCAGCGCCGGGGACCGCCTCGACGGCTCGGGATCCAGCTTGGTCTCCTCGTCGCGGCCCAATATCTAATCTCGCCAGAAGTGTGCACGGTTGTTGTCATCTTCATCATTGCCGCTGTTGCATGCGTCGCCATCCGCGATTCGGCGAGCTTGCGGCAGATGGCGCGCCCAGCGGGAATCGCTCTGGGAGTGACGGCCGTGCTGCTCGCCTATCCGGTCTGGTTTCTGATCGCCGGGCCTCAGCATTTCTCGGGACCCACAACGCCGATAGCGAACCTCGACCACAATGACTTGCTTAGTTTCGTGGTTCCGGGACCTTTTCAGAGGGTTCCACTCGGGATGCGGTCTCTTGGGACTCGCCTGGCCGGCAATGCGGTGGATAGGGCCGGCGGCTACCTCGGTGTCCCGCTCCTGATCGTGACCGGAATCCTCGCGTGGTACTCGCGTCGTAGCCCTCGTCTGCAGCTGGCGGTGGTGCTCCTGCTTAGTGCAGCACTCCTTTCACTTGGACCCTATCTGGCCGTTGACGGGCGGCTGACCCGCATCCCACTTCCCTTCTTGTTATTGGACCACCTCCCCCTGGTCAACGACATCCTGCCGGGCCGGATCGGCTTCGAAATAGGTGCCTGCCTCGCCGCCGTGATTGCGTTCGGGGTGGACGATATGCACCGGGCACCGGCGCGGGGCCATCGGCACGGTGGCTCCACCAGACGAGGGCGAGTCTTCGCCGGAATAACGTTGGCGGTACTGGTGGCCACCCAACTACCCCAGTGGCCGAATGCCACACCGTCGGCAGTCGCGCTTCCTGCAAATATTGGCCGAGCTGTTCCAGCAGGAGACCCTGTGACCATCACCTACCCGTACCTCACGGCGTTCTCATTGCCGCCGATGCTCTGGCAGGCCGAAGACGGCTTTGGATTCCGCCTGCTCGGGGGCTACGCGTATCACCCAGACGCCAGCGGCGGCCCGAGTCTCTTCCCGAGCGTGATGAACCCCCCCAACCTGCAGCGGTTCCTTGCCGGCCAAGACATTGCCACCAGTTTCTTCTTTCAGCTCTACGGACCGCCGTTGCCGGTCAGCCCCAAGCTGGTGGCTGCCACCCGAACCGCTCTGTCCAGGTATGACGTTCGGTTAGTCATCGTGGACCGCTCAGTCGAAGGAAGCGGTCCGGTCATGGAGCTGTTCAACGACGCCCTCGGCCCTCCCAAGCTCTCGGCAGGCCAGTTCTCGATGTGGGCCGACTGGCACGGGCGGCCGAGTCACGAAGAGTTCTTGCCACATCTCTTCGCAAGCGTGCTCCGGCCCGCGAACGGTGCCACCTTGTCAGGTACAGCGGTGCTCGATGCCAGAGCGACGGCCTGGGTTCGCGTGACCAAAGTCAAATTTTATCTAACGGGAAGGCCACAACACGACTCACTGATCGGTGCAGGCCGTTTAACCATTGCCGGATGGATCACGCAGTGGAACACGACCAGCGTGGCGAACGGCACGTACTCGCTGCAGAGCATCGCCTACGACGCGAGCGGTGCGAGCAGACTCAGCAAGGGCATCACGATCACGGTCAAGAACCAATAGCTCTCAAGAGCTACGTGCACTTTCGGATGTCAAAGCTGGCCAGCGTCAAGTCCTCACTTGATAGGGGGCCGCTGGGGAAGTTGACGCCCAGGCGAGATGGCACACATGCACCCAACGGGAAACCGAAGGGACTGAGCCAATCCGCCGCATGGCTACACCGAACCAGCGGCCTACCTCACTACCGATGGAGGGGCCCAACTAGCATTGTTCTGCTAGGGAAAGCTGCCTTCGCCAAGCGGAAACGTGGATAACACGGAAGGCTCGGACCATCCACAGGATGGTCCGAGCCTAAGGAACCGTGACCGACCCA
>PKYA01000030.1:4681-7636 GCA_003133545.1 Acidimicrobiaceae bacterium
GAGTGCCAACACTCGTCGCGATCGTAAATGTCCCGGCGTAGGTGGATGATGGATTGCCGGGGGTGACGCACCCGTCCAGGTGAAGCGTCACCGATCCGACAGCGGAGCTCCCTGGATACGTGGCGTCGAAGGACTGGCTGACGACGGAACAACCGTTCCCGCCCGTTTGGGCCGATGTGGTACCGGAAAACGAACCAGTCAGGTCGACGAGGCTCGGCGGGTTGTTGACGGTGATGCTGACGCCCGAGCTGAATGTGCTTCCGTCCGAGTTGAAGGCTTCAGACACCAAGACGTAGGAGCCGCTGGGAACCGTCGTGGAGTTCCAGTCGCACAGCCACCCGTAGAGGGTCGACGTGGTCGTGCAGACCACCGGGGCGGCAAATCCGTAGGTTCCGCCGAAGAGCAGGAACTCGACGGTGGTGGCATTCGAGGCGGAGGCGTCAAGGTACGTCGATCCGGACAGCGTCGCCCCCTTCGACGGGATGATGACCGCGGTGGCCGGCGGCGTGTTGGTGACGGTGATGCTTACGCCCGAACTGCTGAAGGCGCTTCCACCCGCGCCGAAGGCCTCAGATAACAGCTCGTACGAGCCGTTGGGGACCGTGCTGGTGTCCCAGCTGCAAAGCCATCCGTAGTAGGTCAGCGTGGCCGTGCAGAGCACCGGGGCGTCATAGCCGTAGATGCCCGCCGAAGAGCCGGAACTCGACGCTGGTGGCGTTCGAGGCGGAAGCATCAAGGGTGGTAGATCCAGACAGCGTCGCCCCATTCGAAGGGATGAGAACGCTCGTCGTTGGGGGAGTAGAGGACCCGGTGGTGATGCGCCCGATGGAGTTGTCCGCGAAGTTCGTGAACCACAAGGCGCCGTCCGGCCCGGCCGCGATCCCCCCCGGCTCGTCGACGCCCGTTCCGGGGTAGCTCTCCGGGTTGTAGTTGGTGACGGCCCCTGCCGTCGTGATGCGCCCGATGGAGTTGTTCCCGGGATTCGTGAACCACAAGGCGCCGTCCGGCCCGGCGGTGATCCCGGCCGGGTTGCTGATGCCCGTTCCGGTGTAGTTGGTGACGATCCCTGCCGTCGTGATGCGCCCGATGGAGTCGTTTGCATAGTTCGTGAACCACAAGGCGCCGTCCGGTCCGGCCGCGATCCACACCGGAGCGCTGATGCCCGTTCCGGTGTAGATCCCGATCCCCGGCGTGGAGGCGCTGGCGGTCGAGGCAACCCACGGCACAACCAAGGAGCTCACGGCAAGCCTAATGCTCACAAAGAAGGCAAATCACCTGTCTGCGGCGATTGCAAAAGGCCGACGGGTGATACGCCATTCGGAATGCCCTTCCGGCAGGCGTCCATCCGCCTGCAACCCCCCTCGCTACTCTCGAAACGGGGCAGTGTCAAGGGAGGGCGATCACCGGAGTGTCGCGCGCTCGGCGCTCACCTTGAGGGCGTACTGCGAAATGGTCGCAATCTTTGGGTGCTCATGCCTGTGGATCAGGATCTGGCGGGCACAGGACATTCGGCTGTGGTCGGAGACCCCACGACGACAGGGACGGCCTCGGAGTGGCTTCCGGATCGAGTATTCGGGCAATCGGGACGAGAGGAGAAACGGTCGCTACATCGTGGCGGTGCGGGTGTTCTGGATCGAGGAGCCACGACGGATGGACAAGTCCTTCCGTCGATGGATCAGTCGAGGCCTATTTGGCTTTGCGAATCAGCAACTATCGGCGCAGAGGCCAGCTAGTCAAGCTCACTTGAGCGTGCGGCGTGCTCTGGCCAACCTGTGCGGGCTGCAGGTGCGTCGTGAGATAGAGGATACATATTTTCTGATCGACCGAGTTCCGATCCATGCTGAGCTCAATCACCCGTGGTGTAGGTACCTCCTCTCACACGGCGAGAGCGTCACCCGGCGTCTCCGCGGCGGTGCCGGCATACCAGGTGCGCACGTGGACCGGCGTCACCTTGGCGATCTCCCGATCCCCGAAGTGGGGGATGGCTTCTTCTTGATGAGCCAGGCGTAGTACTCCCGGGTCCGTGGCCGGATGTCTGTTCGTTGCGCCAGCCACAACGTCGCATACTCCTTGAACTCGATCCGCCCGAACTCCGGGTTTATCCATTCGCCCCCGGTCACCGCGCTGCGGCTGATCGGAATCCTTCCTCCGGGCGTCGCTGGATTTGATCGCTCAAGCATCGTACTGTGACGAGCGCACGAGTGATCGGGGTGGGTCATGACTAGACGCCTTCTGCGGCTGACCGGGACAGTTCTGTTGATCGCGGTCGCCCTTGTCACACCCAGCGTCGTAGTCACCTCAGCGCTGGCGTCCGCCGAGGTGGTCGTTGACGGCTGCACCATTGTCTCGAACCCCACCCCGACGCACTTCACCAACTGTCCCAACGCCACAAACCTGGCGACCGACCTTTCTGGCCTCAACCTCTCTTATGCGAACCTGACGGGAGCGGCGTTCGTAGTCTGTCCTACACCCAGCCCCATCATGCCGCCCTGCACGGCCGCCGACCTCACCAATACAAACCTGACGGACGCCAACCTGTCAGGTGCGACCCTCTATGACGCCGTCTGTTTCTGCCAACCTGAACCGTTCGTTCAAGCCGCGGGGGCAGATTTGACCGATGCCAATCTGGCGGGAGCCGACCTCGCGCAAACCAGTGTCGGCCTGGCCACCTTCACCGGGGCCAATCTAGGCGGGGCCGACCTCACCAACTCCAACATCGGTGGCGACCTCACGAACGCCAATCTGACCGGGTCGAACCTCACTGGTGCCAGCTTTTCGTACACGGTCTCCTTTGCTCCCGTCACCGAGTACGCGACCTTGACCGGCGCCAACCTGACCGGCACCATCCTCGTCCCGCCGAACCAGAGCGTGACGGCGACCAGTCAGGCCGGCGCGGTGGCGACGTGGTCCACCCCCCCGGGCATCCCCGGGGCCGGGCCCGCCAGTTGCACACCT
>PKYA01000239.1:0-8125 GCA_003133545.1 Acidimicrobiaceae bacterium
AATCCCGCCTACAGGCCGACTCACCGTCAGTACACCCATGGCCTGCGGTTACGTGTTCAGGCGGTGAACCCGGTCCTCAAATCGTCCTCAATCGGCGCCAAGGAGCCCGTCGCGAAGGCCTTCTCTACCGCTTTCCGGGTGCGGTCTTCCGAGTCCGGCCACAGGTGCTCGTAGCAATCCAAGGTCTCCACGGCGCTCGCGTGGCCAAGCCTGTTCTGCACCGCTTTCACCGACTCTCCGGCGTTGATGAGCAAGCTGGCATAGTTAATGGCGCAAGTCATGAAAACCCGGCCGCATGGGAACTTTTCAGTCGACAACGGCAAACGACACGGCTATTGCGCTCAGCGAACAGGACCGCCACGCCCTGCCATGTGGCAGTTGGAAGTGCACCTTGATCACGAACCTGAGGCACCCACCCGTCACAGGTTCCACGCTGGATTCATCCAGTCAAGTTTTCGATGAATTCTCAGTTGTTGACGGTGACGGTGATCCCGGGGCTGTAGGCGGTGTTGCTGGCTGCGTCGGTGGCGAGGCTCTGGAGGGTGTAGGTGCCATCCGGGACGGTGGTGGTGTTCCAGAGAGCTATGTACCCGTAGAGGGTGAGTTCGGCTGTGCCGATGACCGACTGGTTGTATGACCCGCCGGTGAGCACGAACTGGACGTTGGTGATCCCGACCCCATAGGCCGACGCCGAGGCGTCGAGGATGGCGCTCGTCCCACTCAGGGACGCCCCCGTCGAGGGGATGAGCACCGCGGTGGTCGGCGGGGTGTTGTCAACGAAGATGGCGATCCCTCGGCTGTAGACGGAGTTGCCTGCTTCGTCGGTGACCAGGCTCTGCACCGTGTAGGTGCCGCCTGGGACGGTGGTGGTGTTCCAGAGGTATATGTAGCCATAGGGAGTGAGCCTGGCCGTGCCGATGACGTACTTGTTGTATGACCCACCGCTGAGGGCGAACTGGACATTGGCGACCCCGGCACCGGCTGATGCGCTGGCATCAAGGATGGCGCTCGTCCCACTCAGGGCCGCTCCATTCGAAGGGATGAGGACGCTCGTGGTCGGCAGCGGGTTATTGACGGTGATACCGACTCCCGAACTGTATGTGCTTCCAGCTGCGTTGGAGGCCTCAGATACGAGGGTGTAGGAGCCGTTGGGGACCGTCGTGGTGTTCCAGCTGCACACCCATCCGAAGTAGGTGAGCGTCGCCGTGCAAACTACCGGGGCGGAAAAGCCATACTTACCGCCGAAGAGCCGAAACTCGACGCTGGTGGCATTGGACGCGGAGGCGTCCAAGGTGGCGGCTGTACCCGACAAGGTCGCCCCATTCGAAGGGATGAGAACGCTCGTCGTGGGCGGGTCGAGCCTGGCCGCGTTCGTCGTGGCCGAGCCGCCCCCGTTGGTGAACACGGCCCGGAACTCGTTGCCGATGTCAGAACTGGACACAGAGGTGATGGTGTACGTGGTCGATGTGGCCCCGGAGATCTCGCTCCAAGTCGATCCACCGTCTGTCGAGTTCTGCCGTTGCACGGTGGGAGACGGGTTGCCGCTCGCAGCCGCACTGAAGGTCACCGTCCCACCTGCGCCGACAAACTGATCGGTGGGCTGGGTGGTGACGACCGGAGGTGCCATGCCCGTCGTCTCGATCAAGGAGGTCTGGACGTCGTTTGGCGTTTCGTCGTAGCCAACGGCCACGCAGTCGGTCGAGCTGCACGACACACCGTTGAGTGCGTCGTAGTTCCCCTGGAGGCTGGGGCTGGGGGCGATGGACCACGAGGTCCCGTTCCACGACTCAACCAGGGTCTGGCTTGTACCCAAGTCCCAGGAGCCAACGGCCACGCAGTCGGTCGAGCTGGTGCACGATACGCGGTCGAGTCCGTCGGAGTTCCCCTCATTGGGACTGGAAATGATCGACCAGGAGGTCCCGTTCCACGACTCAACCAAGGTCTGGAGGGGCGAGGTGGTGGTCGAGTAGTACTCGCCAACCGCCACGCAGTTGGTCGAGCTGGTGCATGACACGTTGTTGAGGACGTCGCGGCTTCCCTGGTCGGGACTGGGATAAATGGACCAAGTTGCAGTCTGTGCCCCAGCCACTCCCGTATCTAGGAGCATGACGCCAAGTGCGCCGAACAGGAGAAGGGAGCAACAAACAGACCGATTACGTCCGAGATCGCCGGGCGCGTGCCTCGCGCGCTCGAACGCAACTTCTCTGCGGTCCTCCTAATCGTCTGTGGCCTGACACGACTCTGCACGAAATCGGGGATTCAAATCGACGACCAGCCACATTCCACCCCCACCGTTTCGCAAGGACAACACCTCTATCGGTGCTTCAAGTAAACCACACGACCTGGTCATTCGGACGGGGTCCAACCTCCCAATACGGCGGGGGCACCTCCTGCTGACCGTGTGGACCTTGGCGCAGCCGACTCCCAGTTGAGGATTGCTGATCATTGCCAGAAGTTCATGCAAGGGTGGCGATTAACGTTGCGCATTACCGGACGGTGAACAACTTCCACGGCTCAGGCGATACGCCTTTCAGCTCGTATTCGCCTCGCTCGACAAACTCGATCCCGGAACCAGCGACGGAATCCCTGACCGTCGCTGATACGAGAACCTCCCCCGCACCAGCGGAGGCACAAACTCGGGCAGCGATCTGGACGGCAACTCCCGCAAGATCGTCGCTGCGAATAACACACTCGCCAGTGGGCAAACCTACTCTTAGGTCGAGACCCAGGTTCTGGGTCGATTTGATGATTGTGTGGCCACAACGGATGGCATTGGATCTGTGCGCTTCGGCTCACTCCGCGTTGAGACACATCCACCGAGGCTCCGGTCAGTTCTTCACCGTGATGCTCACGCCTGAACTGAAGTTTGAGCCGCTGGTGTTGGTCGCCTCAGAGACCAGCACGTAGGAGCCATTCGGAACGGTTGTCGTGTTCCAGTTGCACACCCATCCGTAATAGGTCAGCGTGGCCGCGCAGAGCATCTTGCCCGCATAGCCGTACGAGCACCAAAAAGCCAGAACTCGACGCTGCTGGCATTTGTGGCGGAGGCATCCAGGGTGGTGTTGCTGCCCGCTACCGTCGCTCCGGTGGCGGGTACAAGAACACTCGTCGTCGGCAGTGGGCTATTGCTGACCGTCTTTACCAGTCTTCGGAAGGCAGCTTCACTTCTTGGCTTCGCCGTCAACGTGGCATTCATTGCTTCCGTCACACAGGATTGTCCCCTAGGGGTGCGAATGAACTCGAACGTGATTGTGCTCGAATAGGCCGAACTTACTTTGCTGCTACAGGAGACA
This sequence comes from Acidimicrobiaceae bacterium, assembly GCA_003133545.1. GTDB lineage: Bacteria > Actinomycetota > Acidimicrobiia > Acidimicrobiales > RAAP-2 > Bog-473. The sequence goes on from PKYA01000239.1 coordinate 3,294, forward strand.
ATCGCCTCGTCACGGCCGCCGGAGGCGGCACACGGTACGCCGACGGCAGAGGCGGAATGACCAGCGTCATAGGTCATCGGCCCCTGTGACAACCTCAGTCCAGCGCCGAGTCCGGCACCGAGGGCCAGTGCGCCAAGGAGCAGGTAGGGAGTGAGACGTCTGCTCCGTGTTACGGAGGCAGGTTACGTCGAGCCAGAGATGGCCCGCGATGATCGGGGCAACAAAGAATCTGCAGCTGATCGGGTGGCCGGACGGTAATCCGAATATTGGCAAGCGTCTCAATATCTCCGTTATTTCAGCAGGGAGAGCCCGCTGTCGCATCGCGAAAGTGCAGGTGGTGGTACTCCTATCACTCCGTGGTTCCTCTAAAGACCAATAAGCAATTTCGCGCCTACAGGCCGGCTCACCGTCGCTCATCGACCTTTGGGGTCATGGAGTTCATCGGCGGTAGCCGTCGTGACCGCCACCCGGTCTGCTCGTAGCAAGACCGGACTGCCAAGTACGGTCGATGTCTTCAAGACCTACTCCCCGCTATGGAGATGCAAATCTCTCCGGTGCTGGCTCAGGCCTCCGAGAGTAGAGTTCCCTCGATTCTCAACGTCATCGTCGACCCGGCTCCGGACAACGACGCCGGCCAATTCGGGGGGTGGACATGCGCAGAGCAGTGGGCGTGATGGCCGGAGTACTAGCGGCGACGGCGGCCCTCGCCGGAGCCCCGATGACTGCCGGTGCGGCCGGGTCGGTTGGCGGGTACCGTTTCACGGGCGCCCCAATCACGATCGCCTTCATCACCTCCGTGACCGGCCTGGCCGCCCCGCTGTTCCAGGAGGCGCCTCAGGGGTTCCTGGCCCGCATCGACCTCCAGAACGCCGAAGGCGGGGTGAACGGCCACAAACTGGTGCCCCTCGTCATCAACGACCAGACCAACCCGAGCCTGGACGCCACCGGCGTGCAATTGGCAATCTCGCGCGGCGCCATCGGCATTGTGTCCGACAGCTCCCTCTTCTACGGCGGCTACAAGTTCGCCCAGCAGGCCGGGGTGCCGGTCACCGGAAGTAGCCTCGACGGTCCGGAGTGGGGCGAGCAGCCCAACACCAACATGTTCGCCTCCGACACCGGCAGCGTCGACCCCAAGTACCCGGCCAACACCGCCATCGGCGCGTTCCTCAAAGCCCACGGCGGAACGATCATCGGCACCTACGGGATCAGCATCTCGCCCTCGTCGGTCTCCTCGGCTATCAGCACCGGGATCTCATTCACCCACGCCGGCGGCAAGGTGGGGGTGCTCGACACGACCGTGCAGTACGGCTCGGTCGACTTCACCTCAGCCGCACTGACGGCCCGATCCAAGAACGTCAACGCCGTGTTCGCCGGCATGGGAGACAACCAGAACTTCGCTTTGGCCACCGCCTTCAAGCAAGCCGGAGTCAAACTCAAAGCGGTGGTGTTCCCCACGGGCTACGAGGCTGACGTGATCCACACGCCGGCCTGGCAGGAGTTGCAAGGAATGTACTTCAGCGCCGAGTTCCGGCCCACGGTCCTGCCCAATGCCGGCACTCGCGAACTGGTGAGCGCCCTGCAGAAGTACCAGCACCGCTCGCCTGCCAACTTTCCGACCTACGTCGTGGACGAGGCCTGGGTGGGCGCCGACCTGATGATCAAGGGGCTGCAGCTTGCTGGTCGCAATCCCAGCTCGGCCTCGGTCATCAAGGCCCTACGAGGTATCAAGTCGTACAACGGCAACGGACTGCTACCAGAGTCCATCAACTTCTCGACCATCTTCGGCCATAACCTGCCCAAGCAGTGCGCGTGGTATCTGCAGGCGCGCAAAAACGGGTTCGTACCGCTTTCCACCCAGCCGGTGTGCGGGACCTACATCGCCGGTACGGCGACGGCCCAGGGCTGACCGCGAACAATTCCCGCGCCGCTGAACGGCCGGGTCTGGGAGCATCATCCGGCTCGGACGGCTAGCAAAATCCGCTCGCAGGCCGGCACACCGTCACGCACCCCACTCGGACGCGATTTTCCGCTCCTAGTTCGCGACGGTGATGGTGATCGGCGCGCTCGTGGCGCTGACCCCACCGACCTAGGAGGCGACGTCCCGGAGGTTGTAGGTCCCGTTGGGGACTGCGGTCGAGTTCCATTCCCCGAGCCAGCCGTAGATGGTGGGGAAGCCGCCCGAGATCACCCGGTCGTTCAACGTCCCTCCGCTTGTCTCGAAGCTGACGTTCGTCACGTCGGCCGAGGCGCTGGCGTCCAAGAGCGCGGATCCTCCCGATTGGCTGGCGCCGTTCGAGGGGATGAGCACCGCCGTTGTGGGTGACGGGTTGTTCACGGTGACGATGATCGGGGCGCTCGAGGTCTGAAGGCCTTCGGTGTCGGTGGCCACGCTCTGGAGGGCGTAGGTCCCGTTGGGGATCCGCCCGTGATCTCCCCACTACGCCGAACCTCAACTAGTGATGGTGATTGGCGATCCTGATGGTGATTCCCGGACTGTAGGCGGTGTTGCCCGCTGCGTCCGTTGCCATGCTTTGCAGCGTGTACCTACCGTCCGGGACGCCGGTGGTGTTCCAGCTGAAGAGGTAGCCGTAGAGTGTCGGCGTGGCCGTGCCGATGACGGTCTTACTGTAGGACCTGCCGCTCAACACGAACACGACCTTGACGATCGAGACCCCGCCGGAGGCTGATGCCGTGGCGTCGAGCACGGCGCTCGTACCCTTGAGGCGCGCCCCGGTTGAGGGGACAATGACCGTCGTGGTCGGTGGCGTGTTGTCCACGGTGATCATGACCCCGGGGCTGGATGCAGTGTCACCGTCGTCGTCAGTCACCAGGCTCTGCAGGGTGTACGTGCCGCCGGGGACACCCGTGGTGTTCCAGACGAGGATATAGCCGTAGAGGGTCGGCACAGCCGTGCCGATGACTGTCTGGCTATAGGACCCGCCAGTAAGAGCGAACTGGACCTTGGAGACCCCGGCGCTCGCGGAAGCCGTTGCATCGAGAACGGCGCTGGTGCCGCCTACGGCCGTCCCAGAAGACGAGGGGATGATGATCGCGGTATTGGCGAGCGGTGCAACCGACCAGGCGGTGCCGTTCCACGTCTCGAGCAGCGGCTGGGGAGACGAAGGGAACGGTGACTGCGTGGAACCGACGGCGACGCAGAACGTGGCATTGACGCAGGAGACTCCGTCGAATTCATCGAACGTGCTGCTCGGATCCGCGCTGGGCACTACGGACAAGGCCGTACCGTTCCATGACAGAGCGAAAGTCTGCTCCGTAATGCTTGGGCTGGGGTCGACGTATTCGCCCACCCCCATGCAATTCGTGAAGCTGATGCATGACACGTTGCCGGCCTCGCTCCCGGATCCGGGATTAGGACCGTACGCCAACGTCCAGTTCATGCCGTCCCACGACTCGGCCAAGGTCCCCGTCGAGGAACTTCCCATGCCCACACAGTTCGTCGAGCCGGAACACGACACGCTGACAAGGTTGTCGGTGCCGTCCTCATTCGGCACGGTCTCGATCGACCAGGTCGTACCGTCCCAGGATTCGACCAGGATCTGGCTCGACGGGCACACGATACCGCCGCGCCCTTGGTAGTTCTCTATGCACACTTCGGTCTGTCCCACCGTCTTGCAACTGCTCGAGCTGGCACAGGACACGCTCGTGAGCAAGCCGTTGTCAGTATCGGGAGGAGGTGTCGACATCAGCGACCAGTTCGTCCCGTCCCAGGACTCGACAAGCGGTTGGTCAAGCGGAGGAGGATTACCGGAACCTTCGATGGCGCCGACGGCGACGCAGTAGATGGAGCTTGAGTCAGTGCACGACACGCTCTCGAAGGTGGTGTCGTCGCCGCTTAACAAGGGGCTCGTGGTGGACACGACGGACCAGTTGGAACCATTCCAGGTCTCGGCCAGGCTCTGAGGGTTCTGATTAGGGAAATTCGGATCGCCCGCCAATTCCGAAGAGCTGCCAACTGCCACGCAGTCCACCGCACTCAGACACGAAACGCTGGCCAGGTCGTTCGCGCCGCTGCTCGGGTTTGGGCTCGGAACAACGGACCAGACTGAGCCGTTCCAAGACTCCGTCAAAGTCGTTGCGTAACCCGCGCTTGTCCCCACCGCCATGCAGAAGGTCGCACTAGCGCAGGACACACCGTTGAGTTGGCCGGCGGAGGATGTGGCGGCTGCGGCTGGTGTGACAGGGCCGGCAAACACCGCTGTGACCGGTACGGTCATCGCTGCCGCGAGAGCAGTTATCAGCCCAATCCTCTTCATTCCGGCGCACGACATGGAACGGCTGATCCCTCTCACGCCAACCCCCGTTTTCTCACGTCAAGCCCCCGGCGAATGGTCTCACACGAAAGATGCGGGATCAATCGTCGTGCGAGCAACTGACCGTCCTTAGAACACTTGGCCAGTAGGACGACGAGGTGAGGAAACTCGTCCTGACGGATGGGGCCTCATCTATGGGACCGTGACCGTCCCTGTGACCGAACTGCCTGCCAGAATGTTCACATCGAGCGTGCCTGACGCATCTGCGAACGCGCCGGTGCCTGAGAGGACGCTAAGCCCCAGCTCAAATTCCATCGGGGGTGGGCCAAGTACGTTGAGGATGGTTCCAGCCACATCGCCGCTCAGTGTGCCGACGCTCGTCGTGATGCTGAACGTCCCCGTGTAGGTAGTGGGTTCGACACAGCCACTCAGCTGGAGCGTCACCGATCCCACGGCGGAGCTCCCCGGATAGGTGGCGTCGAAGACCAGGTTTAGGATCTCGCATCCATTCCCACCAAATGTGGGCGATTGGGTGCCCGTGAACGAACCAGCGAGGTCGGT